>NZ_JAPEPI010000001.1:4041037-4351886 GCF_026340305.1 Streptomyces sp. NBC_01381
GCACGCATACGAAGGCCGGGGCCCTGCTGAGCAGGGCCCCGGCCTTCGTATGTGCGGTGTTGTTCAGTTCGCCGTCAGGCGGACTTGCGGCTGTCCCGCGGGTGCACCGCGATGTTCATGGCTCCTGACCGGAGCACCGCGAGGCGCTCCTCCAGGACCTCCTCGAGTTCCTCTCGAGTACGGCGCTCCATGAGCATGTCCCAGTGCGTACGCGCAGGCTTCCCCTTCTTCTCCTCAGGTCCATCGCCGTCAACAAGGAGTGCCTGGGCCCCGCAGACCTTGCACTCCCACTCCGGCGGGATTTCCGCCTCTACCGAGAAGGGCATCTCAAATCGATGCCCGTTCTGGCATGCGTACTCCACGGCCTGGCGCGGAGCCAAGTCGATGCCGCGGTCGGTCTCGTAGCTGGTCACCACGAGGCGCGTGCCGCGAAGAGCTCGCTCACTCATGAATCGTGCCTCCCGGGCTTGTCGCCCACAGGACAGGTGTCGCTGTCGTCGTCATCCGGTCAACGTCCGGTCGGCGGTAAAGATTCCCGTTCAGGGTCATGCGTCGCCGTCGTATGCCGCCCCTTGTTGTACCCACCAGCGCCCGGTTTGTCACATCTAGTCAAAGATGTCACCCAGCGTTTCTGAATGCTCATCGCGCAGTAACGGTCCGCCTGGTAGGCCAAACGCGTACACTACCGCCCTTTGGCTTCAGTTGCTAAATCCTGTCGGGTACGGGATTTCCCGCGTCGCGCACCGCACGCCGTACGGGCACCTGCGCGAGCAGCACGAAACCGATCACGAAGAAGGCCACCAGCGAGATGATCGCGTCCCGATAGCTCCCCGTGAGCTGGAACGTCAGGCCGAACACCAGGGGCCCCAGCCAGGCCATGCCGCGATCGCTGATCTCGTACGCGGAGAAGTACTCGGCCTCCTTGCCCGCAGGAACCAGATGCGAGAACAGGGACCGCGAGAGGGCCTGGGTGCCGCCGAGCACCAGACCGATCCCCGCGGCGAGCACGAAGAACCACACCGGCGCCCCCGAGGGCAGGAAATACCCGGCGCCGATCGTCACCGTCCACGCGACCAGCGAGCCCAGGATCGTGCGCTTGGCCCCGTACGTACGGGCGAGCCGCCCCATGCCGAGCGCGCCCGCCACCGCGAGCAGCTGCACCAGCAGGACCGCCACGATCAGCGTCGACTGGCCGAGGCCCAGCTCCTCCGAGCCGTACACGGACGCCTGGGAGATCACCGTCTGCACGCCGTCGTTGTAGACGAGGTACGCCAGGAGGAAGGCGAGGGTGTGCGGGTGGCGGCGCATGTCGCGCACGGTCGACGCCAGCTGCCGCCAGCCGCGTCCCGCCGTCTCCGAAGGCGGAGCCTTGCGGTCGCGCAGCCTTCGTAGCGGTACGAGCGTGAACGCGCCCCACCACACACCCGCCGACGCCAGACAGATGCGCACGGCCGTCGCCTCGGAGACACCGAAGGTGTCATGCGCCAGGAACAGGACCAGATTCGCCACCAGGACGAGCGCGCCCGACGCGTAGCCGAACGCCCAGCCGCGCGAGGAGACGGCGTCGCGCTCCTCAGGTGTCGCGATCTGCGGCAGGTAGGAGTTGTAGAGCACCATCGACACCGCGAGCGACGCATTCGCGACGACCAGTAGGAAACCGCCGAGCAGATAGCGGTCGCCGTCCAGGAAGAACATCCCCGCCGTCGCCCCGGCCCCCAGATAGGCCGCTGCCGCCAGGAGCGGCTTCTTGCGGCCCGAACGGTCGGCCGCGGCGCCCGCCAGCGGCATCACGAAGATCGAGACGAGCACCGACGCCGAGACCGTGTACGCGAAGAACGACCCGGCGCTGACCGGGACGCCCAGCGGATGGACGTACCCGTCCGCGTCCGCGACCGTCTTGGCGATCTCCGTCAGATAGGGGCCGAGGAACACTGTCAGGACGCTCGTCGAGTAGACGGAACAGGCCCAGTCGTAGACGTACCAGCCGCGCTGTTCGCGCCGCCGCCCTGCGGCCTCCTCGTCGGCCGTCCGCTCTGCCCGCACGGTGTCGCTGCCCACCCGTGCCCCCTCGCTGTTCCCCGTGGTCCGCTGCCCCCGCCAAGGCGGTCAGGCCCAGGTGCCCCGGTCCTTCAGCACCTCGCGCAGCGTCTCGATGTGATCGGAAATGATGCCATCCACTCCGAGGTCGAGAAGGGCCGTCATACGGTCCGCGTCATTGACCGTCCAGACATGGACCTGCAGCCCGCGCGCGTGGGCCGCGCGCACGAAGCGGCGGTCGACCACCCGGATCCCGCCGTGCGTCTCGGGCACCTGCGCGCACACTGCGGAACGGCGCACCGCGGCCGGTACGCCGTAGGAACGCAGCCGGAGCGCCGCCACACCCCGCGTCCCGTACGAGGTGGCCAGGCGCGGCCCCGCAAGGCGCTGCGCCCTGGCCACCCGGGCCTCCGAGAACGAGCCCACGCACACACGGTCCCAGGCATCCGTACGGCGCAGCAGATCCAGCAGCGGGAGCAGGGCGGGCTCGGCCTTGACGTCCACGTTCCAGCGGACGTCCGGGAACGACTCCAGGAGCTCTTCGAAGAGGGGCACCGGCTCACTGCCCGCCACGCGCGCGTGGCGCACGTCCTCCCAGGGAAGGTCGGCGATCCGGCCGACCCCGTCCGTCACCCGGTCCAGCGTCGCGTCGTGGAAGGCGACGAGCCTGCCGTCCGACGTGGCGTGCACGTCCGTCTCGATGTAGCGGTAGCCCAGGCCGACGGCGCGCCGGAACGCGGCCGTGGTGTTCTCCAGGCCGTCGGCCGCCCCGCCGCGGTGGGCGAAGGCGAGCGGGCCCGGATGGTCGAGATAGGGATGGGGTACGTGCTGGGTCACCGCTGCAGTATCGCCTGCTCCGGTTGACCGCCGGCAGCCACCACGTCACTCCCGGATGGAGCAGGGACGGCGAAGAAGCGCAGGAAGAACTGGGCGAGCGGCCCGATCGCCAGCGCGTACAGGATCGTCCCCACACCCACCGTGCCGCCCAGCGCGAAGCCGGTCGCCACCACCGCCACCTCGATCAGCGTCCGCATCAGCCGGATCGAGCGGCCCGTGCGCTGATGCAGGCCCGTCATCAGACCGTCCCGCGGCCCCGGCCCGAACCTGGCCGAGATGTAGAGCCCGGTCGCCACACCGTTCAGGACGATGCCCGCCACCAGGAGCGGGACACGGGCGGCGAGCGCGTGCGCGTCCGGCAACAGCGCGAGGGTGCCGTCCATCGCCAGGCCCACGACGAAGACGTTGGACACCGTGCCCAGACCGGGACGCTGCCTCAGCGGGATCCACAGCAGCAGCACGGCCGCGCCCACGAAGATCGAGACGACGCCGATGGACATCCCGGTCAGCTCGGCCAGACCCTGGTGCAGCACGTTCCACGGCTCGAGGCCGAGCCCGGACTCCACGAGGAGCGCGGAGCTCGCCCCGTACAGCGCCAGGCCTACGTACAACTGGATCAGCCGGCGCGCCAGATGCGCCGTGGGCGTCGTCGTCGGCTTCGTCGTGGACAAGGATGCCCCCCGCTAGTGGTAGTGGCCTGACGCATGACACTCTGTGGCTTGTAAAGGGATGCCAACCATGGCCAATTCCAGGAAGGTGGACTGGGAATCATGGCTCAGTGGACTTCGGCGGTGGGCGCCACACAGCTTGCCCGGCTGCTCACCTCTCAGCAGACCCGCCCCGCGGGCCCGGGCAGCCGCAGGCCGCCCGCCTACCGCGCCCTCGCCGATGGCATCCGCATGCTCGTCCTCGAAGGCCGGGTCCCCGTCGCCGCCCGCCTGCCCGCCGAGCGCGAACTGGCCGTGTCGCTCTCCGTCAGCCGGACCACCGTCGCCGCCGCGTACGAGGCGCTGCGCACCGAAGGATTCCTGGAATCCCGCAGGGGAGCGGGCAGTTGGACTGCCGTCCCCGCCGGCAACCCGCTGCCCGCGCGCGGGCTCGAACCGCTGCCGCCCGAGGCACTCGGCTCGATGATCGACCTGGGCTGCGCGGCCCTGCCCGCACCCGAGCCCTGGCTCACCCGCTCCGTCCAGGGCGCCCTGGAGGAACTGCCTCCCTACGCGCACACCCACGGCGACTACCCGGCCGGCCTGCCCGAACTGCGCCAGATGCTCGCCGAGCGCTACACCGCGCGCGGCATCCCGACCATGCCCGAACAGATCATGGTCACCACCGGCGCGATGGGCGCCATCGACGCGATCTGCCACCTCTTCGCCCCGCGCGGCGAACGCATCGCCGTCGAATCCCCGTCGTACGCCAACATCCTCCAGCTCATGCGCGAGACGGGGGCCCGTCTCGTCCCCGTTGCCATGGCCGATGGACTCGGCGGCTGGGACATGGACCGCTGGCGCCAGGTGCTGCGCGACGCGGCGCCCCGGCTCGCCTATGTGGTCGCCGACTTCCACAACCCCACCGGCGCCCTCGCCGACGAGGACCAGCGGCGCCGACTCGTCGACGCGGCCCGCTCCTCCGGCACCGTCCTCGTCGTCGACGAGACGATGAGTGAACTGCAGCTCGACACGGACCTGCCGATGCCGCGCCCCGTCTGCGGATTCGACCCCGCGGGCTCGACCGTCATCACCGTCGGCTCGGCGAGCAAGGCCTTCTGGGCGGGCATGCGCATCGGCTGGGTGCGGGCCGCCCCCGATGTGATCCGCAGCCTGATCTCGGCCCGCGCGTACGCCGACATGGGCACCCCCGTCCTGGAACAGCTGGCCGTGAACTGGCTCCTGAACACCGGAGGTTGGGAGTCGGCCGTGGAAGTGCGCAGGGCCCAGGCGCGCGAGAACCGCGACGCCCTGGTCGCCGCCGTCCGCCGCGAACTGCCCGGCTGGGAGTTCGAGGTCCCGGCAGGTGGCCTCACCCTCTGGGTGCGCACCGGCGGCATCTCCGGCTCCCGCCTCGCCGAGGTCGGCGAACGCGTGGGGGTCAGGGTCCCGTCGGGGCCGCGCTTCGGAGTGGACGGCGCGTTCGAGGGGTATGTGCGGCTGCCGTTCACCGTGGGAGGCGCGGTGGCGGACGAGGCGGCGGCGCGACTGGCGGCGGCGGCTCGGTTGGTGGAGACGGGGGCGGGGGCCGGGGTGGAGACGCCTCGGGCGTTTGTGGCGTGATGGCTGGCAGGTGGCGGGTGAGAGAAGACGGATGACGGGTGACAGATTTCAGCATCTGTCACCCGTCATTCGCTCTTCAGCTCTCGGCGGGCACCGGCTCCGGCTGGGGCTCCGCCCCTGCCCCCGCGACCGCCACCGGCTCAACCGCGTCCGCCGGTGTGCTCCGCCCCGGCAGCAGCTCCAGGACCGCCTGACGGTGCGACTCGCTGGTCGCGTCGTCGTACGGGTCGGGTGTCGCCGGCACCTGGAGGCGGTGCACCGCGGCCGTGCCGAGCCGGGCGTAGCCGCGGCCCGGCGGGACGTGGGCCGTGGGGGTCGTGTGCGGCGGTACGCCGAGGACGTCCTCGAGCTGGTCGGGCGTCGCGGGGCCGAGCACCACGCGCGCGCGGGTGTGCTGCCGTACGGAGTCGCTCAGCGCGTCCAGGCTGTCGAACTGGTCGGCCACGACGACCGTGACCGCGGCCGCCCTGCCGTGCCGCAGCGGTACCTGCAGCAGGGACTGCGGGTCCTGGTGTCCGTCGGCCGCCGCCAGGTGGCCGAGGACGCTGGGGCGGTCCAGGAGGATCCACAGGGGGCGCTTGGTGTCCTCCGGTGCCGGGTGGCCGGCCTGCCGGGCGCGGTTGGCGGAGATGAGGCGCCGCTCCGTCTCGTGTGCCGCCCACTCCAGGCTGGCCAGGGACCCGGCGAGCCCGCACTCGACGGCAAGGACGCCGTCACGGCCGGTCAGGCAGGCGTAGTCGCCGGTGCCGCTGCCCTCGACGATCAGGACGTCGCCGTGCTGGAGCGCCTGCAGGGCGATGGACCGCAGCAGGCTTGTGGTGCCGCTGCCGGGCTGGCCGACCGCCAGGAGGTGTGGCTCGGTGGAACGGGGTCCTGTGCGCCAGACGACGGGGGGTACGTCGCGCTGGTCGTCGCCGTCCGCCACGGGCAGGGTGCGCTGGACTCCGGTGGGGTCGGTGAAGCCGAGCACGGTCTCGCCGGGAGCGGTGACGAATCGCTGGGCGGCGATGTCGGTGGGCAGCGGGGGCAGCACGTTCACCGTGAGCTGGTTGCCCTCCTCGTCCCACGCGAAGTGGTATTCGCGGCCGCGTCCCGACTTGGCGTGCAGGAGCTGCTCGATCCGTGCGCGGGACTCGGCCTCGCCGTCCGTGAAGTACGCCGGGTAGCGCACCACCAGATGGGAGACGCGCCCGGAGTCGTCGAACTCGTACGAAGTGAAGGCCTTGTCCCACTCACCGCCGTGCGCGAAGAGCGGGGCGGGGTCCTCGGGGACGGAGAAGTACGGGACGAGTGCTTCATAGAGGGACTGCAGCCGCTGGATCTGCGCCTCGTCGGGGCCGGTCGGCGCGGGCGCCGTGCGCTCCCGCCCTGTCCACCCGGCGGCCGCCATCAGGCAGATGGCGGCGAGCAGCGGACCGTACGGAATGAGCGCCACGACCAGAACCACGGAGGCCACGAGGAACAGCAGCGGTCCGCGCCGGTCCTTGGGTGTGTCGGCCCACTTGCGCCGCCCGGCTGAAGCCAGCCGGCGCAGTCCACGGGTGATCGTGATCAGCGGATGGAGGACGTCGGTGGCGCTGTCGGCGGCCGACCGTGCGAGCTCCCGGCTCCGGGCGATCGGGGCAGTGCCGTTGCTCAGAATGCGGGGGAGGGGGCGCCGGGCCACGTCAGTCTCCTGATGGTGCGAACGAAGTGCTACGGGGGGCAGGGGACGTCAGAACTTGATCCCGCCGAGCAGGCTCGCCAGGCTCGCACTGCCGGCCTTGATGCTCGGGGCGATGGCGGTCCCCGCCATGAAGAAGCCGAAGAGCGCGCAGACCACCGCGTGGGACGCCTTGAGGCCGTCCTTGCGGAAGAACAAGAAGACGATGATTCCGAGCAGCACGACGCTCGAGATGGAAAGGACCATGAGGGTTCTCCTGGTTGGTGGGGACAGTCACCATCAGTACTTCCAGGCTCACAGAATGTATCCATACGATAAAAGGTGCAAATGGGGGAATTCCTCGTAATTTCCCTCGAATGGGCGAGGGTTGCTGGGCCACCCGTGCGCAGGTCGTGAGGTGTATGTGCCCCTTGTGATCTTTGCCGCGGGCGGGCCCGGTCATGTGCCCGGACGGGCAGTACCCTGTCGATTCACTCGTACGGCTGCACCGAGCGCCGTACGCCCCCCCGAATCACCCCGCAGTCGAAAGGCGGTCCGGTCCATGAGCGAAGCACCCGACCCGGAAGTCGTGGAGCTGGCGACCAAGATCTTCGATCTGGCGCGGCAGGGCGACACCGCGGCGCTCACGGCGTACGTGGACGCGGGCGTTCCGGCCAATCTCACCAACGACAGCGGCGACTCGCTCGTGATGCTGGCCGCCTACCACGGGCACGCCGACGCGGTCCGTGCCCTCCTGGAGCGGGGCGCCGAGGCCAACCGCGCCAACGACCGGGGGCAGACGCCGCTCGCGGGCGCCGTCTTCAAGGGCGAGGACGCCGTGATCAGGGCGCTGCTCGACGGCGGTGCCGATCCGGCCGCAGGAACTCCTTCGGCGGTGGACACCGCCCGTATGTTCGCCAAGACGGAGCTCCTCGAGCTGTTCGGGGCGGCCTGAACGGGGTAGCTGACCAGCAACAACGGGGGCGCTGGAAATGTGGTCGCGGCGGGCTGAACCGCTGGGTCATCATGACGACGTGATTTACGGACGCGACGGCGGGGCAGGTGTTGCCGCACCGCGCGGACCGTGAGCGGCCCGCCCCCGGACCTCCCGTCCGGGATCCCTTCGGGCCACCGACGAGAGGCAGAGGAAGATGGTCTACAACAAGCAAGAGACGGCGGGCGGCCCGACCTGTTGGCGCACGGCCAGGTAATTCACGATTCCCGGTTGCGTCGACGCTTGATGTGAGGCTGTTTCCCATGTTCGATCCGGTCATAGCGCCCAGCGGTACGCTGCTCGGCCTGCTGCAGCGGGGCCGCGGCGACGGCACGCTGCACGCACTCACGGCACCCCGATCCGAGGCGCTCGCCGCCCTCGACCACTGTGTGCTCCACGACCCCCGCCACGACTGGCAGGTGGAGAACCGCTCCCTGTACTTCGCCCGCCTCTACCTCGATCTGCGCGGCGAGATCAAGGGCATCGAGCGGCACCTGTTCGACCCCGAGGACGTCCTGGACACGGACGACTCACGCACCGGCCTCGCGCTCTCCGTCCTCGGCCACCTGGCCTCGTACGGCAGGCGTGACGCCCTGGAGCTGCTGCGCCGGTACGCGGCGTTCGGTGCCAACTGGGCGTGGGCCCTCGACGAGCTGGCGCTGCGGGACGACGACGCGGGCCTGCGCGCCCTTGCCGCCCCCGTGCTCGCCAGATTCCCCGCCGACGCGGAGGGCGAGGCCGAACTGGCCGCCTCCGTGCGCGACGCCTACGAACCGCGGCCCTGGCGGCTGTGGGAGGAGGACCCCCGCGCCGATATCGGCGCCCGTGTGCGTGCCGCACGGGAACAGGGCTCCTTCGACCGCTGGCAGCGCCAGATGCGGCCGTCGGGGCCACGCCCCGGCTGGAGCGTCCAGGCCGTCTTCGACTGGGCGCAGGAGGGACTTGAGCGCGGCGCCGTCCTTCACGTGCCGGCCGCCCGCTGCCTGAGCGCGGTCGCCGGACCCGACGACCGCGCCGAGATCCTCGAAGCCGCCCGCAACGGCTCCGACGGGGCGCGCGGCACCGCCTTGCGCTACTTGGCCGACGCCCATGACCCTGGCGTCTTCGAGCTGATCGAGTACGCCGTCCAGAGCCCGTCCCGGGTCGTCGTGGACGCGGCGGCCGAGGCTTTCGAACGGATGCGCAGTGTCGCCGCCGTGGAGTGGGCCCGCCGCTGGGCCTACCGGCCCGACGCCCTGGGTGCCGCCGCCGGACGGGTGCTCGCCTGCAGAGGCGGCGCCCACGACAGCAAGCTGGTGCTCGCGGCACTGCGGGAAGCGGTCCGCGGCGAAGGCCCGGACGCACCCACCCTGTGGACCCTCGTCGACGGAGCCGGACGGCTCGGCATCGCCTGCGCGGCCCCCGTCCTTCGCCACGTCTACCGCGAGACCGCCTCGTCCCATCTGCGCGGCCGCGCCGCCCGCGCGCTCGCCGCAACCGACCCCTCCTTCGCCGCCGGATTCGCCGTCGAGTGCCTGTGGGACTGCGAGGAGTCCACCCGCGAGGTCGCCGCACGGCACGCCGAGACCGGTGACGCCCGCGTGGTCACCCAGCTCAGAAGGCTCGCCGCGGACCCCGCCGAAGAGGACGACGTACAGAGCGCGGTGCGCAGCAGAATCGACCCCGATGCGGCCGAGGTGTGACCCGGCGCTGACACCGGCGTCGGGTACGGAGGGGAACGCTCATGGGACGTTCCCCGCCAGGAAAGATCCACGTTGACGTGCCCACGCCCCGCACGACGACAACACGGGTATGCGTGTCGTCATCGTCACCGAATCCTTCCCTCCCGACGTCAACGGTGTGGCGCACTGTGCGCTGCAGACCGCCCGGCAGCTCGTCGCCCGCGGTCACGACCCCCTCGTCATCGCCCCGGCCCCCGCGGCCGGGGCGGACGCCGATGAAAGCGCGCCCTGCCCCGTCGTCCGCGTTCCCTCCCTGCCGCTCCCCGGCTATCCGCAGGTCAGGGTGGCGCTGCCGAGCCGGCGCCTTTCCGCGGCGCTGAGCGCGCACCGGGCCGAACTCGTCCACCTCGCAAGCCCGTTCGTCCTCGGCGCGCGCGGCATGGCGGCCGCCGCCCGGCAGGGCATCCCGACCGTCGCCGTCTACCAGACGGACCTGGGCGGCTACGCCCGTACGTACATGGGCATGGGGGAGTCCACCGCCTGGCGGCGCATCCGCGCCGTGCACACGGCCGCCGACCGCACGCTCGCCCCGTCGTCGGCCGCCCTGCGCGACCTCGTGGCGCACGGCGTGCCACGGGTGCGGCTGTGGCCGCGCGGCGTGGACACCGCGCGCTTCAGGCCTTCCCTCCGGGACGCCGCGATACGTCGTGAACTCGCCCCGAACGGTGAGCTGATCGTCGGCTACGTGGGCCGTCTCGCCCCCGAGAAGCAGGTCGAACTCCTTGCCGGGGCCTGCGGCCTCGAGGGCGTGCGCGTCGTCGTCGTGGGCGACGGGCCCAGCGAGGACTCCGTGCGGGCGGCGCTGCCGGGCGCGCTCCTCCTGGGACGCCGTACCGGCGATGAACTCGCCAGGATCTTCGCCTCGTTGGACCTGTTCGTGCACACCGGGCCCTACGAGACGTTCTGCCAGACCGTGCAGGAGGCGATGGCCAGCGGAGTGCCGGTGGTCGCGCCCGCCGCGGGCGGACCGCTCGACCTCGTCATGCCGGGACGCACCGGCGTCCTCGTACCGCCGAGGGACGCCCTCGCGGTGCGGGACGCGGTGTGGGCGCTCGCCGCCGATCCGGGGCTGCGCGCCGCGTACGGGGCGGCAGGACGCGCCGCGGTCGAAGGGCGTACCTGGGGTGCGGTGGGCGAACAACTCGTCGGCCACTACGCCGAGGTGCTCGCGACGCGGACGGCGGTGGCGGCATGAGGGCGGCGGCATACCGGGAGGCGGCGGCTTCCCGGGCGGCGGCTTCCCGCGAGGCGGCGCGGTCCGGCGCGAGGCCCGCGGAGGGGCTGCGGATCGTGCGGCTCGCCAACTTCGTCGCGCCCTCGTCGGGCGGACTGCGCACGGCACTGCGTGAGCTGGGCCGCGGCTACCTGGCGGCCGGGCACGAACCCGTCCTCATCGTTCCCGGCGAGCGGGCCTCGGTGCGCGACACCGAGCAGGGACGCGTGCTGACCCTGCCGGGCCCCGTGCTGCCCGGCACCGGCGGTTATCGCGTCCTCAAGGACCGCGTGCGGGTGGCCCGGCTCCTGGAGCGCCTCGCCCCCGACCGGCTCGAAGTCTCCGACCGCACGACACTGCGCTGGACCGGCGCGTGGGCCCGCCACCGCCGCATCCCGGCCGTGATGGTCTCCCACGAGGCGACCGACGCCGTCCTGAGGACCTGGGGCCTGCCTCCCGGGGCCGCGCTCCGTGCCGCCGACGCGCTCAACTCCCGTACCGCGCACGCGTACGCGCGTGTCGTGTGCACCACGGAGTGGGCTGAGCGCGAGTTCGTCCGCATCGGGGCGCGCAATGTCGTACGTGCTCCACTCGGCGTCGACCTGGAAGGACGTCACCCGGGGCTGTACGACGCCCGCGTGCGTGCCCGCCACGCGCGCGTGGACGAGGTGCTTCTCGTGCTGTGCTCGCGGCTGTCCGTGGAGAAGCGCCCCGGCACGGCCCTCGACGCCCTGGAGGCGCTGCGCGGGCGGGGCGTACGGGCGGTGCTCGTCGTGGCGGGGGACGGCCCCTTGCGCGGCCGCCTCGAACAGCGGGCGCGCGAGCGGCGGTTGCCGGCGACCTTCCTGGGTCATGTCGCGGACCGCGCGACGCTGGGGGCGCTGCAGTCGGCGGCCGACGTCTGCCTGGCGCCGGGCCCCTGCGAGACGTTCGGCCTGGCGGCCCTGGAGTCCCTGGCCTGCGGCACGCCGGTGGTGGCCAGTGCGTCGTCGGCGTTGCCGGAGATCGTGGGCGCGGCGGGCGCCGCTGCGGCCGACAACGGGGACGCGTTCGCCTCAGCCGTCCAAACCCTGCTGGCCCGCCCTGAGCGGGCACGCAGGGAGGCGGCACGCGCGCGTGCGGAGGGCTTCGGCTGGGAGGGGGCGGTGGCGGCATTCTTGGGGGCGCATGACGCGGAGATTGGTATCCGCCCTGGTTGTGGGCAGGCGTCCCGCAGGGCGGGACGGGTGGGCACAACCCCCCTGCCGGGCACGGATGCACCAGGCGCAGGGGCAAGCACGGCAACGGAACACACGGGGTACGCATCATGAGCCCCCTGCGCTTCGTGGCCATGGGCGACTCCCTCACCGAGGGGATCGGGGACCCCGTGGCGGACGGCTGGCGGGGCTGGGCCGCACTGCTGGCCGCAGGCCTGGCCCCGCCCGGCGGCGGCGACACCGAGTTCCACAACGTCGCCGTCAGCGGCGCCCAGACCTCCGACGTCCTCAAGAGACAGCTGCCCGCGGCGCTCGAACTGCGCCCCGACATCATCTCCGTAGTCGTCGGCGTCAACGACACCCTCCGCTGCACCTTCGACATCCACGCCGTCGCCGCCCGCCTCGATCAGATCTACGCCTCCTGCGCGCAGCAGGGCGCCCTGCTGCTCACCGCCTGCCTGCCCGACCCCGGAGCCATGCTCGGCCTGCCGGGCGCCCTGGCCCGCCCGCTGGCAAGGCGCCAGCGCGGCGTCAACGCGGTCGTGCACGCGCTGTCCGAGCGGTACGGCGCGGTGCACCTGCACGCGGCGGAGGGCGACTGGGTGGCCGACCGCGGCCTGTGGAGCGCGGACCGGCTGCACCCCGGCGAGCGCGGGCACCGGCTGCTCGCCGCCCGCTTCCACGCCCTGCTCGCGGCACGCGGCGCCGCGGCCGGAAGGCCGCCGTCCCGCGAGCCTCAACTACCGCAGCCCACCCGGTCGGCGAGCATCTGGTGGCTGGCCACCGCCGGCACCGGATGGGTGGCGCGCCGGTGCACCGATCTGCTGCCCCAGCTGCTCACCCTCGCGGCCGACGAGGTACGCCACCAGGTGCGGGGCAGCAGTGCCCGCCTCGACCTGATCGCCAGCCACGGAGTGGCCACGGCCCTCGCCGCGCTCTCGGCCGCCGAGCAGCCGGACGCGGCGTAGCGGCGCTCAGGTGACGAACCGCAGCGGCGTGCCCGGCACCGCCTGGGCGGCCGCGCCGAGGTCGGCCTCCCTGACGACCGCGATCACCGGGTATCCGCCGGTCGTCGGGTGGTCGGCGAGGAACACCACGGGCCGGCCGTCCGGCGGCACCTGGACGGCGCCGAGGACCATGCCTTCGCTCGGCAGCTCGCCGGTGAACGCCCGCTCCAGGGAAGGGCCTTCGGTGCGCAGGCCGATGCGGTTGCTCGCCGACGACACCCGGTACGCGCGCGTGGTCAGCGTGCGCACGGCGCCGGACGTGAACCAGTCGGCGCGTGGGCCTGGCGTCACCGGCAGGACCAGTTCGTGCGGTGGCGCCGGGTGCGGGACGGTGTCCACGCGCGCGTGGGGCGCGACAACGCTCCCCAGGGGAAGGACGGTTCCGTCCGCAAGGAGGGGTGGGCCGAGGCCGGAGAGCAGGTCCGTGGAGCGGCTGGCGAGCACGGGTTCGACGGTGACGCCGCCGCCGAACGCGACGTAGGACCGTACTCCGGAGACGGCCGCCCCGATGTCGAGCAGCGCCCCGGCCGGGACCCGCACGGGCGCACCCCATGCCGCGGGACGGCCGTCGACGCGCACCGGGCACGGCGCGCCGACCACTGCCACGGTCACCTCGCAACGAGGGCGTACGGAACAGCCGTTGAGTGTGGTCTCCAGGACGGCGGCGTCGGGCGGGTTGCCGACCAGGCGGTTGGCCAGGCGCGCGGCGGCCGGATCGAGCGCTCCGGAGCGTGGCACCCCCAGGTGCGCGTGCCCGGGGCGGCCCTGGTCCTGCACCGTGGTCAGCGCCCCGGCCCGTACGACGGCGAAGGCACGGTCGGTCATCGTGCCTCCGGGACGAAGCGCACCCGTACGCCGGGAGCGAGCAGGGCGGCGGGCACGCGCGCGTGGTCCCACAGCACGGCATCGGTCGAACCGATCAGCTGCCAGCCACCGGGCGACGGGCGCGGGTACACCCCGGTGTAGGGCCCGGCGAGGGCGACGCTGCCCGCCGGGACGGTCGTGCGCGGAGTGGCCCGACGCGGTACTTCGTAGTGGCCCGGCAGCCCGGTCAGATAGCCGAAGCCGGGCGCGAACCCGCAGAAGGCGACGCGGAATTCGGCCGCCGAGTGGATCCGTGCGACCTCCTCGGGCGGCACACCCCAGTGCGTCGCCACCTCCGCCAGGTCGGGGCCGTCGTAGCGGACCGGGATCTCCAGGACCGCCTCGTCGCGCGCCGAGAGCGGCGGGATCTCCAGACCGGCGAGCTCCGCCCCGACGCGGCCGGGGTCGTCAAGGCCGTCCAGGAGCACCGTGCGGGCCGCGGGCACGAGTTCGCGCACCCGGATGAGTCCCGCGGCCCTGCGGCGCAGCAGCTCGGCGTGGAGCGCCTGCGCCTCGGCCCCGTCGGCGAGTTCGACGAGCAGCGCCCGGCCGCCGACCGGAAGCACCCTCACGCGAACGCCTCGACGCCGACGCCCGCCGCTTCGAGCCGTGCCCGGATCTCGCGGGCCAGGCCCACCGCTCCCGGAGTGTCGCCGTGCAGGCACAGCGAACGCGCGCGGACGTCGATCCGCCGCCCGTCCTGGGCGGTGACGGTCCCGGTCCGGGCCATGGAGACGGAGCGTTCGACCACGGCGGCCTCGTCCGTGATGACGGCGCCGTCCCGGCCGCGCGGCACGAGCGTGCCCTGCGGGGTGTACGCGCGGTCCGCGAAGGCCTCGGTGACGACGGGGAGGCCCGCCTTGCCTGCCACCTCCAGGAAGCGTGAACCGGGCAGTCCGAGCACTGGGAGCGTGCCGTCGGCGAGCAGCACGCCGTCGACGACGGCACGCGCCTGGTCCTCGTCGTGGACGACGCGGTTGTAGAGCGCGCCGTGCGGCTTCACGTACGACACGCGCGTGCCCGCCGCCCGCGCGAAGACCTCCAAGGCGCCGATCTGGTACGCCACTTCGGCCGCCAGCTCGTCGGGCGGCACGTCCATCGCGCGCCGCCCGAAGCCCGCCAGGTCGCGGTAGGAGACCTGCGCGCCGATCCGCACCCCGCGCTCGGCCGCCTGCGCGCACACCCGGCGCATGGTGGCCGCGTCCCCCGCGTGGAAACCGCAGGCCACGTTGGCGCTGGTGACCACGGAGAGGAGTTCCTCGTCGTCGGTCAGGCGCCAGCGGCCGAAGCCCTCACCGAGGTCGGCGTTGAGGTCGATCACGGCGTCGGCCCGCGGTCCTGCAGCGGCGTCGGTCATCTACGTAGGTCTCCTGTTTCGCTGTTTCCGTGCCCGGCGGTCACCCCGCTCAGGCCACCCGGTACTGCTCGTCCCTGGCGTCGGTGATGAACATCTGGCCCGGCGCGTGGGTGATGGCGAACGGCGGCCGCGAGGCCATCACCGCCGCCTGCGGGGTCACCCCGCACGCCCAGAACACCGGGATGTCACCGGGCTCGGCGGCCACCGGATCACCGAAGTCCGGACGGTCGAGGTCGTCGATGCCGAGCCCCGTCGGCTCGCCGCAGTGCACCGGGCCGCCGTGCACCGCGGGCAGCAGCGAGGTCTCCCTGATCGCCGTGGCGAGGTGCTCGGGCGGCACCGGGCGCATCGACACCACCATGGGGCCGTGCAGCCGGCCCGCGGGCCGGCAGGGGCGCGCGGTCACATACATGGAGACGTTGCGGCCCTGCTCGATGTGGCGCATCGGGATGCCGGACTCGGTCAGCGCCCACTCGAAGGTGAAGCTGCAGCCGATGAGGAACGACACCAGGTCCTCGCGCCAGTGCCCGACCACGTCGGTGGGTTCGGCCACCAACTCGCCGTGCTCCCACACCCGGTAGCGCGGGAGATCCGTGCGCAGATCGGCGCCCGGGGCGAGCGGCGTGGTCCAGGAGCCGGCGTCCGTGACGTCGAGCACCGGGCAGGGCTTCGGGTTGCGCTGGCAGAACAGCAGCATGTCGTACGCCCAGTCGGCGGGGACGGAGATCAAGTTGGCCTGCGTGTGACCGGCCGCCCAGCCCGCGGTCGGCCCGCTCGCGCCAGAACGGAAGTGCGCGCGGGCCTGCCCGGGGTCCTCGAGCACGGTGGAGGCCCCGGTCACAGCAGCTCCTTGCCCCGCGTCTCGGGGAGCCCGAGCAGGGCGAGCACGGCGATGCCGTAGCCGATCGCACCGAAGACCAGCGCACCGCCGACGCCCCAGCTGTCCGCCAGGAAGCCGACCATGGTGGGGAAGACGGCGCCCACGGCGCGCCCGGTGTTGTACGTGAAGCCCTGGCCCGTGCCGCGCACGGCGGCCGGATAGAGCTCGCTGAGGAACGAGCCGAAGCCGCTGAAGATCGCCGACATACAGAAGCCGAGCGGGAAACCGAGCACCAGGAGAAGGCCGTTGGCGCCGTCGGGGATGTTTGTGTACGCCAGGATGCTGGCCGCGGAGAGGAACGCGAAGAGCGTGATGTTCCGTTTGCGGCCCAGCACATCGGTGAGATAGCCGCCGGCCAGATAGCCGATGAAGGCACCGGAGATGAGGAAGGTCAGGTACCCGCCGGTGCCGACCACGGTGAGTCCGCGCTCGGTCTTCAGGTAGGTGGGCACCCAGGTGGCGAGCGTGTAGTAGCCGCCCTGTACGCCGGTCGAGAGCAGCACGGCGAAGAGGGTGATCCGCAGCAGGCCGGGCTTGAAGATGGCGGTGAACGAGCCCTTGTCGGCGCTCTTCTGGCGTTCCGCGGCCGCTTCGGGGGCGTCGTGGACGTTGCGGCGTACGTAGACGACGAGCAGGGCGGGCAGGGCGCCGGTCCAGAACATCACGCGCCAGGCGATGTCCTCGTCCAGGAACTGGAACACCAGGGTGTAGACGATCACCGCGAGCGCCCAGCCGACCGCCCAGGCGCTCTGGATCGCGCCGAGCGTGCGGCCGCGGTTCTTGGCGGTGGCGTACTCGGCGACCAGGATCGCGCCGACCGCCCACTCGCCGCCGAAACCGAGGCCCTGGAGGGCGCGGAAGACCAGCAGCGTCTCGTAGTTGGGCGCGAAACCGCAGGCGACGGTGAAGACGGCGTACGTGATGACCGTGATCATCAGCGCCTTGACCCGGCCGATCCGGTCGGCGATGACGCCCGCGACGGCGCCGCCGATCGCGGAGACGACGAGGGTGACCGTGGTGAGCAGGCCGGTCTGGCCGCTGTCCAGGCCGAAGTACGCGGCGAGCGCGACCATGCTCAGCGGCAGCGTGAAGTAGTCGTAGGAGTCGAGGGCGTAGCCCCCGAAGGCGCCGGCGAAGGCGCGGCGGCCGCGCGGACCGAGGTCGCGCAGCCAGCCGAACGCGCCGCCGCTTTCGGGGAGTTCGGCCGCGGCGGGGCGTGTCTCGGTGGAGACGGCCTGGGGTGGAGGGGGCGTGCTCATGGGCACCTCGCAGGAGGGGGACGGAGGGTGCGGAGTGGGCCGAGCGTGTCGCGTGGGTCGGGTATCGCGGGCTTACGGAGCGGGTGGGGACCGTGCCGTGCCCGCCAAGGTAGAGGATCGTTGAACGATCCCTCAATACCCATGTTGTTTCGTTCTTGTATCTGCGATTGAATCCGGGCATGACCGAGGGAATCGCTGGCGCGAGCGGACTGGCCGACGACCGGGCGCTCCTGGGGCGCACGAGCACGGCGGAGCGGGTCTCGGACATCCTTCGCAGCCGGATCGCGGAGGGCTACTTCCCGCCCGGGGCGCGGCTGTCGGAGGACAGCATCGGCGGCGCCCTCGGCGTCTCGCGGAACACACTGCGCGAGGCCTTCCGGCTGCTCACGCACGAGCGACTCCTCGTCCATCAACTCAACCGCGGGGTATTTGTCCGAGTTCTCACCATTGAGGACGTGGAGGACATCTACCGCACCCGGCGCCTCGTGGAGTGCGCGGTCGTCCGTGGACTCGGTGCCCCGCCCTTCGCGCTCGACGGGCTCGCGGCCGCCGTCGCGGACGGCACCGAGGCGGCCCGCGAACGCGAGTGGAAGGGCGTCTCCACCGCCAACATCCACTTCCACCGCGAGCTGGTCGCGCTCGCCGGCAGCGCCCGCACCGACGAGGTCATGCGCAGCGTCTTCGCCGAACTGCGCCTGGCCTTCCACGTGGTGGACGATCCGCGACGCCTCCACGAGCCGTATCTCGTACGCAACCGGCAGATCCTCGACACCCTCCGGGCCGGGGACGCCGCCGAGGCCGAACGGCTGCTCGCGGAGTATCTGGACGACTCCCGCAACGGGCTCGTCGAGGTGTACGGACGCCTGGTGCCGACCGAGGCCTGAGCCGGTCGCTTCTGCGCCGTTTCGACCGTTGTCAGACCGAGGACCTAGTCTGTGCACCGTGACTTCGCCTGCCGTTACGGACACCGCTCCGCCCCAGCTCAGCGCGGGGCCGAGGCCCGCTCTGGGCCCGGCCGCCGACGAGGGCCTGGCGCGGCGGCTCCGCGCGCTCGCCTGCACGGCGCCGCTGCACGACC
Source organism: Streptomyces sp. NBC_01381 (assembly GCF_026340305.1). NCBI lineage: Bacteria > Bacillati > Actinomycetota > Actinomycetes > Kitasatosporales > Streptomycetaceae > Streptomyces > Streptomyces sp. NBC_01381. The sequence goes on from NZ_JAPEPI010000001.1 coordinate 4,059,393, forward strand.
TGGACACGCGCAAGGCCAACCTGGCGGGCGAGTACACCGTGTACGCGATGGCGGAGGTGGCCCTCTCCGCCATCGACCTCGTCACGCTCAACATGGACTTCGACACCGGCGCCGACCATGAGCAGATAGTGGCCAGGCTGCTCCCGCGCGTCGCCGCGCAGGCCCCGCGCCGCCCAGCCGCCGAGCACGAGCGGGTGGCTCGCTGGGTCCTGGAGAACCTGATCAACGTCGGCAGCGTCGACCGCGGCTTCCGCGCCGTGTACGGCACCTTCGCGCCCGACGGCACCTATGTGCGCAGGGACTACGACTTCAAGCTGATCGAAGAGGTCCCCGGTTACGGGGGCGGCGTCTACCTCCGCACGACCGACGAGGCGGTCAACGTCCTGGTGGGCGCCCTCGACACGGACGTCACCAGCGCCCAGATCGCCGCCGAGGTGAAGCTGGAGGTCCTGATCAGCCGCGGCCGTCTCGCCGACGCCCAGCTCGCCGCCGAGCAGGCGCGCTATCGGACCGTGCAGTATTCGGAGACCCTCCGCAAGGCCCTCGACGCGACCCGGCGCAATGTCCGCGCGGTGGACTGGCTGCAGGCCGTCCCGGACATGATCGCCGAGGCGCTCGACCACGTCGCCGACCGCTACCGCCACGAGAACGCGATCCTGACGAACATCCGCAAGGCCCGCGACGAGTCCGAGGACCCCGAGCACAAGCGCCGCGCCGCCGAGCTGGTCGACATCGTCAAGGACTGCATCCGCCGCCATACGCAGCTGCAGTCCCGGCTCCTCGAAGCGGGGCCGCTGTTCCGCGCCGAGCAGGACCGCCAGGCCTTCGCGGCGCCCACCGCGCGCACCGGCCTCGACCTGTACGGGCAGCTCGTCGCGCCGCTCCTGCCGCTCCCGGTCGAGCAGGCGAGCCGCGTCACGGGTGCCTTCTTCGCGCGCGGGACGGGGCTGCGCACACCCGTCTCCGTACGGGTCGGGGACCTGGTCGACATACTGCTCACGCCGCCGCAGGAGCGCGAGCACCTGGGCGTGGAGATGCCCGAGCCCGACCTCATCGCGACGCCCGACGACAGCCGCTTCAGCGAGGAGCAGCTCGCCAGCGCCATGGAGCTGCTCGACCTGCCCGCCGACGCGCCCCGCCGCCTCTCCGGACTGCTCGCCGACGCCCGCGGCCGCGACGCCGAACTGCCCTATCTGGTCGCCCTCCTGGCCGTCCACGCGGCGAGCCCGCCGGTCGGCACGGCCTATCGCCAGGGCGAGGAGAAGCTCCTGTTCGCCGTGGACGACGGCACGGAGCTCGACGACCCGGAGTTCGGCGGCGCCGACCTCATCGTGGGCACGGCCCTGCTCGACGCCGCGGGCATGGCCGCCGACCGGACGGAGGCGGCGTGAGCACTCCCGCCACTCCCAGGACTTTCCCGTACGACGACCGCCGCAAGGAGCACAAGCCGTGACCGAGCACCCCGCAGAGCACGCCGCGTGGGGCGAGCCGGGTCCCCCGACGGCGCCTGCGGCGCCCGCCGCGACCGCGGCCGTCACCCCGGCCGACGCCGCCGACGCCGCGCGCCTTGTCGCCTTCGGCCTGCAGCCCAAGCTGCAGCCCGCCCGCGACCAGGAGTACGCCGAGCTCCTTCGCCGGTACCGCGAGGACCCGCCCTTCGCGCGGCTCGCCGACGCCGTCGCCGCCGGGCTCGGCCTGGTCGTCCTTGAGGTGTCCCCGCGCGCGGGCATGGCCGTGACCGCCGCAGAGGACTCCGTGTTCGCCGTCCGCATGGGCGACTACGCACGCAGGACCGCCGCCGACTCCACCGACCGCTTTCTGCACGGCCTCGCCCATCTCGCCGTCGCCGCCATGGCGTTCCCGCGCCCCGAGGACCTCGCCGACGACGGATACATCGGCCGGGTCACGGTCAACGGCGTGGACGCCTTCGTACGCCAGGCCTGCCACCGCCTGGAGGAGCGCGCCGAGGAGCAGGGCGAGAACACCGACCCGGCGACCGACGCCCCCGGCCTCGAAGCCGCCTGGCGGATCTGGGCGCGACGCAGCGCCACCGGCGCCACCAAGGACGCCCGCCGGCTCGCCGGTTCGACCACCGGGATCATCGGTAAGGCCGTCGCGTTCCTGACCGACTCCGGGTTCCTGCAGCGCACGGGCGACGACTCCGGCGGGACGTACCGCACCACCGCGCGCTATCAGCTGCAGGTCCGCGACATGGCGGGCGGCGCGGCCATGGCCGAGCTCCTGGAACTGGGCATCGTGCCCGTCACCGACGGCTCGGCGACCCTGCTGCCCCCCGACGACACCGACGACCTGGAACTGGCGGCCGACGCGGGCCTGCCGTTCCACTCCTGACGTCACCGCCCACTCCCGACGCCACCGCCGCCCTTAACTTCCTGCCGTTCCTCACGACTTACGACGAGAGTCCGCCGCCATGTACGAGCTGTCCCGGGTCCGCCTCTACTCCATCGGCCCCGCCGGTGCGCGCTACGCCGACACCGTGCTTGACCTGCGCGGCGTGGGCGCGGAGGTGCCCGACCCCGCGCCCGCCCAGGCGGAGTTCTTCGAGGAGGAGCCGGTCGGCCCGCCGCGCCGCCCGGCGCCCGCGGGCGTGCTCTTCCTGGAGAACGGCGGCGGCAAGTCCGTCCTGCTCAAGCTGATCTTCTCGGTGATGCTGCCGGGCCACCGCAACACGCTCGGCGGCGCCAGCTCCGGAGTCCTGCGCAAGTTCCTCCTCGCCGACGACTGCGGGCACGTCGCCCTGGAGTGGCAGCACACCCTGACCGGCGAGTGCGTCGTGGTCGGCAAGGTCAGCGAGTGGCGCGGGCGGCAGGTCTCCAACGACCCGCGCAAGTTCGCCGAGGCCTGGTACTCCTTCCGGCCAGGACCCGGTATGAGCCTGGACTCGCTGCCCGTCGCCGAGTCCACCGCCGTGCGGCCCCCCGCGGAGGGCGCGTCGGGCGCCCAGGGGCGGCGGCGCACCATGAAGGGCTTCCGTGACGCGCTGACCGAGGCGGTCAAGGCGTACCCCCACCTCGAAGTGCACTGGGAAGAGATCCACGACCGCTGGAACGAACACCTCGGCGACCTGGGCCTTGACCCCGAACTCTTCCGCTACCAGCGCGAGATGAACGCCGACGAGGGCGAGGCCGCGGGACTCTTCGCGGTCAAGAAGGACTCCGACTTCACCGACCTGCTGCTGCGCGCCGTCACGGACACCCGCGACACGGACGGCCTCGCCGACCTGGTCCATGGCTTCGGCAACAAGCTGGGGCGCCGCTCCGAGCTCATCGCCGAGCGGGACTTCACCGCCGGGTCCGTCGATCTGCTCGGGCGGATCGTCGACGCCGCCGAAACGCGGGCACGCGCGCGTGACGTGCACGCGGGCGCCGAGCGGCGCACCCGGACGCTCGCCCGCCGGCTCTCCGCGCGGGCCGTCGCCGAGCGGGGCCGCGCCGCCGAGCTCGCCGAACGGGTCACCGCGGCCGCGCACACCGTCACGACGGCCGAGCAGGCACGCGGCAGGTCCGCGCTCATCTCCGCCGAACTCGCCTTCCGGCACGCCTCGTTGGCGCTCACCGTCGCCGAGAAGGCCGCCGCCGCCCAACGTCGCGAGCTGGCCGACGCGCGTCAGCTGCACTCCGCCTGGCAGGCCGCCGAGGCCGTACTGCGCCACCGCGCGGCAGCCGACCGATCCGCGCGCGTGGCCGCCGCGATCCTGGAGGCCGAGCGGGACGCCGCGCCCGCGCTCGCCGCCCGCGCCAAGGCGGCGGCCGATCTCGTACGGGTCCTGCACACCGCGGCCGAGGGCGCCGAGTCGCTCGCCAACGAGGAGGAGGAGCGCTCGGCCGCACTCCAGGAGACCGGCGAGGCCGCCCACCGCGACGCCACCGCCGCCGCGACCGAGGCCCAGCGCGCCCGCAGCGAGGCCGGGCACCTGCGCCAGCGCCTGGCCGAGGTCGAGCAGGAGACCGCCGAGGCCGTCCGCGCGGGCTGGCTCGACGACACCGCCCCGGACGCCGACCCGGCGCGCGCGGCACTGGCCGCCAGCGACGCCGAGAAGACCGCGGTCGCCGCCTGGGAGACCACCCGCGAGGCCGCGCTGCGCTCCGCCGAGCACGCCAAGGAGGCGGGCGCCGCCGAGGCCCGCGCCGAACTCACCGCGGCCCGCGCGTCGGACGCCGCGGACGCCGCCGAGCACGCGTACGACGCCGAGCGCGGGGCCGCCGAGTCGATCGCCGCCGACGAGCGCCTCGCCGAGCTGCTCGGGCTGCCGGGTGGGGGATCCTCAGGAGGGGTGCCGCAGCCCCGGCAGGGGGTGCGGGGCGGCGTGGGTACGGACGGCAACGGGACCGCGCACTCCGGCGACGCCACCGGCGAAGGCTCCCCGGCGGACGAGGCCCCCGGCTCCGCCGCTGCGCGCGGCGCGGCCGCGGGGTCCGGCATGGGCGGCGGCTCCAGCGCCACCGCGGGCTCCGCCACCGCGGGCTCCGCCGCTGCGACCGGCTCGGCCGCGGCGGCGAGCGCAGGCACCCTCACTCATTCCCCGGCCGAAGGCCCTCTCTCCGTAGCGGAGTTGGACCGCAGCGCCGACGACCTGCGCACGCTCCTCGAGGACGGCGTCGGCTCCGCCGAGCGGCAGCTCTTCGAGCTGCGGACCGCCGCCGCCGACGACTCCCGCATCCTGGGCGCCCTCGGTGACGGCGGACTGCTGCCGCCGGGCCCCGACGTCCTGGCCACCGTCGAGTTCCTCGGCGAGCACGGCATCCCCGCGCTGCCCGGCTGGCGCTATCTGGCCCAGGCCGTCGACCCGGTCGACCACGCGCGCGTGCTCGCCGCCCGGCCCGAGCTGGTCGACGGCGTCGTCATCACCGACCCGGCCACCCACGCACGCGCCCGCGAAGCCCTCGACGGTGCCGCACTGCTGCCCCGCTCCGCGGTCGCCGTCGGCACCGCCGCGGCCCTCCTCGCCCCCACGCCGAGTGGCGAGGCAAGCGACGGGGGAGTCTTCCTCGTACCGCCGAACCCCGCCATGCACGACGAGCACGCCGCTGACGAGGAGCGGCAGACGCTGCGCGCACGGGCCGCGCGGCGAGACGAGGAGATCAGGGCGCTCGCCGTCCGCCTCGCCAAGGACCGTGAGCTCGCCGCGCGCATCGCCTCCTGGCGCACCGGCTGCCCGGCGGGACGGCTCGACGAGCTGGCCGCCGCCGCACGGGGCGCCCGCGCCTTCGCCGAGGAGGCCGAGGCGGAGCTCGCCGAGGCCCGGAGCATCCGCGCCGAGGCCGACGAGGCGGCCGCCGAAGCGGCACGCGTGCGTGACGAGCGGCAGGAGGCCGCCCAGCGCGCCCGCCGCGTCGCCGACGCCCTGGCGGGGCTCGCCTTCCGGCTCCGCGAGCGGGCCGGCTGGCAGACCAAGCTGCGCGAACTCGCCGACGACGCCATCGAGTCGGAGTCCCGCGCCCAGACCTGCCTGGACCGCGCCCGCGCCGCCGACGAGGACCGCCGCGCCGCCCAGCGCGCCGCCGACGACGCCCGCCGCACCTCCCGCGCCCTGCGCGCCGAACGTGCCGAGATCGCCGGCGCCCCCGAGGACGTGCCGGAGGGCACCGACGCCCCCAAGGCCTCGCTGCCCGCCCTGCGCGAGGCCTACCGCGCCGCGTCCCAGCTCTACGAAAAGGTCGGCGTCGGCGCCGACCTGCGCGCCGAGCAGGCCCGCGCGGAGAGCGACGAGAGCGGCGCCCTCGCCGAACTCGACCGGCTCAGCAACAAGGTCCGCACCCGCGCCGCCCTGCTCCTCGAAGGCACGGACGGCTCCGACGGACCGTCCCGGCAGGCCGCTTCCGCCCGCGCGGAAGCCCAGGTCCAGCTCATCGAGACCCGCGCGTCCACCGCGAGCGAGCAGCTCGGCAGGCTCCGCGGCGAGGCCGAGCGGCTCGCCCCCGAGGACGGCGACGCGCACACCGAGCTCCCCGAAGACCTCGTGCCCGCCGACGCCGAGCAGGCGCAGAGTCTCCTGCGCACCGCCACCGGCGAACTGGCCGCCCACACCGATGCGCTGACCCAGGCCAAGGACGCGCACGCCGCCCTGCTGCACTCCCACCGCGCCACCGAGGACGCCGCAGGCGGCTTCGATGAAACGGCCGCGCTCCTGCGTGACCTGCTGCGTGAGCATCAGGACGAGGAGGGGGCCGAAGAGCCCGAGCCGTTCCCCGGCTCCCTCGAAGAGGCTCGCCAGTCGGCGGCCGAGACCCGCCGCTCGCTGCGCGGCTGCTCCGCCGACCTCTCGGCCGCCGAGGCCGCCGTCCGCGAGGCCAGCGACATCCTCGTACGCCATGCGAACTCCACCCGCTACGAGCAGGTACGCACCCCCGCCCGCCAGCAGATCCGCGAACTGCCCGCCTCCGCGCTGCCGGAGCACGCCAAGAAGTGGGCGGACGCCTTCGCGCCCCGGCTGCGCGTCCTCACCGACGAGTTGGAGCAGCTGGAGCGCAACCGCGACAGCATCGTCGACCGGCTGCGCGGCTTGGTCGAGTCCTCGCTCGCGACGCTCCGTTCCGCGCAGCGCCTCTCCCAGCTGCCCGAGGGCCTGGGGGAGTGGTCGGGCCAGGAGTTCCTGCGGGTCCGCTTCGATGAGCCCGACCAGACGACGCTGACCGAGCGCCTCGGCGAGGTCATCGACGAGGCCACGCGGGCGGCCGTGAAGAAGAACTCCGATCTGCGGCGGGACGGCATGTCCTTGCTCCTTCGCGGAGTTCAGGCCGCCCTGGAGCCGCGCGGCATCGCCGTGGAGATCCTCAAGCCGGACGCGGTGCTCCGTGCCGAGCGGGTGCCCGTCGGGCAGATGGGCGACGTGTTCTCCGGCGGCCAGCTGCTCACCGCGGCCATCGCCCTGTACTGCACGATGGCCGCGCTGCGCAGCAACGACCGGGGCCGCGACAAGCACCGGCACGCCGGCACGCTGTTCCTCGACAACCCCATCGGCCGAGCCAACGCGACGTATCTCCTGGAGCTCCAGAGGGCCGTGTCGGACGCGCTCGGTGTGCAGCTGCTCTACACCACGGGCCTGTTCGACACGACCGCGCTCGCCGAGTTCCCGCTGGTCATCCGCTTGCGCAACGACGCCGATCTGAGGGCGGGCCTGAAGTACATCAGCGTCGAGGAGCACCTGCGGCCGGGCCTGCCGCAGCAGGACCCGGCCGAGGAGACGGTGCACGGGGAGATCACGGCGACGCGGATGTACAAGAGGCCCGCGACAGCTTCTTAGGACAGGACGACTTCTTAGGAGCAGGACGACTTCCTAGGACAGCCGCTCCGCCAGCCACTGGTGGAAGATCCCGATGTGATGCTCGGTGGGCACCAGCACCCCGCCCCCGCGATAGGCGCGTGACGCCATCGCGGGCTGGGTGCGCTCGCAGGCCGCGAAGTCCTGTTCGTTGACCCGGTGGAAGAGCTCGACGGACTTGCCGAGATCGGCGCCGGAGGCGACGACGTCGGGTGCGTACAGCCAGTCGCACTCGACGACCGTGCGGTCCTCGGCAAGGGGGAACATCCGGTGCAGGATCACATGGTCGGGGACGAGGTTCACGAAGACGGTCGGCTTGATGGTGATCGCGTAGTAGCGGCGGTCCTGGTCGTCGGCGACGGAGGGCAGCCGGCCGAAGCCCGCGCTGCCGTCGACGGTGAATCCCCTGACCTCGTCGCCGAACGAGGCGCCGTGGCCTACGTAGTACTGGGCGGCGAACCCGTCGGCGAACTCCGGCAGGACCTCGGTCAGTTCGGGGTGGATGGTCGCGCAGTGATAGCACTCCATGAAGTTCTCGACGATGAGCTTCCAGTTGGCGCGCACGTCGTACGTGACGCGCTTGCCGAGGGCGAGCCCCTCGGTCCCGTACCGCTCGATGGACGCCGCGTCGCCCAGCCGCTCCACCGCCGCCCCGACGACGGTCTCCTCGAAGGAGGGCGGCTCATCGGCCAGGCACACCCAGGCGTAGCCGAGCCACTCCCGCAGGGCGACCTTGACCAGGCTGTACGCGGTTCGGTCGACGTCGGGCATCTTCACCAGGTTGGGCGCGGCGATCAGCTTGCCGTCGAGGTCGTACGTCCATGCGTGGTACGGGCATTGCAGGTTGCGGCGCACCTCGCCCGACTCCTCGGTGCAGAGGCGGGCGCCACGGTGCCGGCAGATGTTCAGGAAGGCCCGCAGCTCCCCGGTGCGGGACCTGGTGACCAGGACGCTCTCGCGGCCGATCTGGACGGTGCGGTAGGCGCCGGGCTTGTCGAGGTCGGCGGAGCGCACCGCGCAGAACCAGAGGGACTCGAAGACGCGCTCCTGCTCCTGCCGGAAGATCTCCGGATCCGTGTAGAAGTGGCCCGGCAGCGTCGAGACGAGGCTGTCGGAGATGGGGGTCGTCGTCACGGTGGCGTACTCCTCCAACGGCGGACAGGCGGTCATCGGCGGATGCGGGTCATCTTCGGGTCGAACAGCGGCTCCTCGGCGACGGTCGCGGGAACCTTCTCGCCGAAGTACTCGATGTGCGTGCCGGTGCCCGCCTCCAGCGGCGGCAGCCAGGCGTACGCGACGCAACGGCCCAGCGTGTAGCCGTACGAGGCGCTGGTGACATACCCGGCGGGGACCCCGGCCCCGTCGATGGACACGGGCTCCTTCCCGAGGACGACGGCGGCCGGGTCGTCGAGCAGCAGCGCGGTGAGCCTGCGCTCCGGGGTCCCCTTCGCCTCCAGAGCCGAACGCCCCATGAAATCGCCCTTGTTCATCCGGACGGCGAAGCCGACGCCCGCCTCGTACGGGTCGTGCTCGGTGGTCATGTCGTGGCCCCAGGCGCGGTAACCTTTCTCCAGGCGCAGGCTGTTGAACGCGGACCGTCCCGCGGCGATCACGCCGTGCCGCTGCCCCGCCTCCCAGAGTGTGTCCCAGAGCCGGAGTCCGGTGTCGGCGCCGGTGTACAGCTCCCAGCCCAGCTCGCCGACGTACGACAGGCGCATCGCCGTCACCGGGACATGCCCGATGTACGTCTCCTTGGCCTTGAAATAGCCGAACCCCTCGTGTGAGAAGTCGTCGCGGGTGAGCGGCTGGACGAGCTCGCGGGCGAGCGGCCCCCACACGCCGATGCAGCAGGTGCCCGATGTGATGTCCCGCAGGTGGACGCCGTCCGGGGCGTGGCGCAGGAGCCAGTCCAGGTCGGCGGGGGAGTTGGCGCCCACCTGGAAGCGGTCGGGCGCGAGGCGGGCCACGGTGAGGTCGGACCGGATGCCGCCCGCCTCGTCCAGGAGCAGCGTGTACGTCACCGAACCGGGCTTCTTGGCCAGGTTGTTGGAGGTCATGCGCTGCAGGAAGTCGAGCGCTCCAGGGCCGGACGCCTCAAGGCGGCGCAGCGGCGTCATGTCGTAGAGGGCGACCTTCTCGCGCGTGGCCTTCGCTTCGGCGGCCGCGATCGGCGACCAGTGGCGGGCCGACCAGGCGTCGCGCTCGGGTACCTCGACGCCCGCGGCGAGCGGGGCGTTCGCCTCGTACCAGTGCGGACGCTCCCAGCCGCCGCCCTCCAGGAAGACCGCGCCGAGCTCCTGCTGACGGGCGTAGAAGGGACTGACCCGCAGCGGCCGGGGCTGCTCCATCGGCTGCAGCGGATGCAGGACGTCGTAGACCTCGACGAACTGCTGTGCGCCCCGGTCGGCGACGTACGCGGGAGAGCGCTGGGCGTCCTCGAAGCGCGTGAGATCACAGTCGTGTACGTCGATGGAGGGCCGCCCGTCGACCATCCACTCCGCGACGGCCTTCGCGACACCCGCGGAGTGCGTCACCCACACCGCCTCGGCCAGCCAGAAACCGCGCAGCGCACGGGATTCGCCGAGCACCGGCATGCCGTCCGGGGTGAAGGAGAAGACGCCGTTGAAGCCCTCGGCGACCTCGGTGTCGCGCAGCGCCGGCAGCAGCCAACGGCAGTCCTCCCAGCTCGGCGCGAAGTCCTCCTCGGTGAAGGGGTACGAGGACGGCATCTCATCGGCGTCGTCGTACGCCGGGACGGTGAACGCGTCGACGGGCAGCGGCCGGTGGGCATAGGAGCCGATGCCGATGCGGTCGGTGTGCTCGCGGAAGTACAGATCGCGGTCCTGGAAGCGCAGGATCGGCCTCGACGCCTCCGTGCGCGGGTCGTTGACGCCCGCGAGCCCGGGCAGCGGCTCCGTCTTCGCGTACTGGTGCGCGAGGGGGAGCAGCGGTATGTCGATCCCGGCCATCCGCCCGATCACCGGGCCCCAGAAGCCGGCGGCCGACACCACGTGGTCGGCGGGGAAGGTGCCCCGGTCGGTGACGACGGCGGTGACGCGGCCACCTGTGGGGCCGTTGGGGCCGTCCTCCCGCTCGATGCCCGTCACGGTGTGCCGGTCGAGAAAACGGGCTCCACGCGCGCGTGCCCGCTCGATCTGCGCGCGGCAGGCGAGCACGGCGCGGGCGAGCCCGTCGTCGGGGGTGTGCAGACCGCCGATGACCCGGCTCTCGTCGATGAGCGGCCACATCTCCTTGCACCGCGCGGGCGAGACCAGTTCCGCTCGGATCCCCCAGGACGCGGCGTATCCGGCCTTGCGGTGCAGGTCGGCCCAGCGTTCGTCGGTGGTGGCGAGTTCGAGGCCGCCGACCGGGTTGAAGCAGGAGAGGCCGTCCACTTCGAGGGACCCGAACTTCTGGACCGTGTACGTCGCGAAGGCGGTCAGCGTCTTGGACGGTCCCGTCTGGAAGACGAGCCCGGGGGCGTGCGACGTGGAGCCGCCGGGGGCGGGCAGCGGCCCCTGTTCGAGGACGGTGACGTCGGTCCAGCCGCGGGCGGTCAGCTCGTCGGCGAGGGAGCAGCCGACGATGCCGGCGCCGATGACGACGACGCGGGGAGCTGTGGTCTGCGTGGTCACAGGACCACCACCGAACGCAGGACCTCGCCGCGCCGCATCCTGCCGAACGCCTCCTCGACCTGGTCGAGCGCGATGGTCTCGGAGACGAATCCGCCCAGGTCGAGCCTGCGGCTGAGGTACTGGTCGATGAGGATCGGGAAGTCACGGCTCGGCAGGCAGTCGCCGTACCAGGAGGATTTGAGGGCGCCGCCGCGCGAGAACAGGTCGATCAGCGGCAGGTCGATCGTCATCTCCGGGTCGGGCACGCCGACCTGGACAAGGACGCCCGCGTGATCGCGCATGTAGAAGGCCTGTCTGTACGTCTCCGGGCGGCCGACCGCGTCGATCGCGACGTCGACGCCGAAGCCGCCGGTCAGCTCGCGCACTGCGTCGACGGGGTCCGTGCCGCGGGAGTTGACGGTGTGCGTGGCGCCGAACCGGGTCGCGCCGTCGAGCTTGCCCTCGTCGATGTCGACGGCGATGACGCGGCGGGCCCCGGCGAGCGAGGCGCCGGCGATCGCGGCGTTGCCGACCCCGCCGCAGCCGATGACGGCCACGGTGTCGCCGCGGCCGACCCGGCCGGTGTTCACGGCGGCCCCGTACCCGGCCATCACCCCGCAGCCGATGAGCCCGGCGGCCTCGGGGCGGGCCGCCGGGTCGACCTTCACCGCCTGCCCGGCGGCGACCAGGGTCTTCTCGGCGAAGGCGCCGATGCCGAGGGCGGGGCTCAGGGGGGTGCCGTCCAGGAGGGTCATCGGCTGGGCGGCGTTGCGCGAGTCGAAGCAGTACCAGGGGCGGCCGCGCAGACAGGAGCGGCAGGCTCCGCAGGGGGCGCGCCAGGCGATGACCACGTAGTCGCCGGGGCGGAGATCGGTGACGTCGTCGCCGACCGCCTCGATGGTGCCGGCCGCCTCATGGCCGAGCAGGAACGGGAAGTCGTCGTTGATCGCGCCCTCCCGGTAGTGCAGATCCGTGTGGCAGACCCCGCAGGCCTGCACGGAAACGAGTACCTCTCCCGGTCCGGGATCTGGCACGACGATCGTCTGCACCTCGACGGGTGCGCCCTTCTTCACGGCGACGACGGCACGGACCTCGTGTGGCACGGCCAGGCTCCTCTGCTGTTGCGCACTGCACGACGGGTTGCGCTATGAGAGACATAGTGAGAACGCCATCAAGAGGCCGTCAAGGGGTTGGAGTTAAGCCTCGGAAAATCGGCCGGGCACGGCGAAACACGATCGACACGCGACCGGGGCGGATGCGGATTCGTGACGGGGGCGCGTGCGGGAACGCGACGGCGCTTGTGCCGAAACGCGACGAGGGCGCGCGCGGAACGCGACGAGGGCGCGTGCGGAAACGTGGCGAGGGCGCGTGCGGAACGCGACGAGGGCGGAACCAGGAATCCCCGGTTCCGCCCTCGTCCTCCGTGTCCAGTACGGGTCCCTCAGAAGCCGTAGCCCATCCGCCGCGAGAGCTCCACCGCCGCGACGACCGTGCGCTTGGCGAGCTCGGTCAGCCGTTCGTCGGTCAGGCGGTACACCGGCCCCGACGCGCTGAGCGCCCCGATGACCTTGCCGTCGTGCGCGCGCACCGGGGCGGCGACGGCGGCCAGGCCCACCTCCAGCTCCTCCACGGCGATGGCGTACCCCTGCTCGACGACGGCCTCCAGCTCGCCGCGCAGCGCCACCGTGCCGGTGACCGTGTGCTCGGTCAGGCGCGGCAGCGTACGGGCGACAAGCCCCTCGCGCAGCGTCGTCGGCAGGTGGGCCAGAAGGATCTTGCCGCTGGACGTGGCGTGCAGCGGAGTGCGTCTGCCCAGCCAGTTCTGCGCGGTCACGGACGCCGGGCCGCGGGCCTGCATGATGTTGACCGCGGCGTCGTCGTCGAGGATCGCGATGTTGACCGTCTCGCCCAGCTCGTCGGCGAGCTCACGGCAGACCGGGCCGCCCTCCTGGGAGATGTCCAGACGCACTGCCGCCGCCCCCGCGAGGCGCAGTACGCCGGCGCCCAGGAAGTACTTGCCGCGGTCCTTCGCCTGGCCGACCAGACCGCGGTTCTCCAGGACGCCGAGGAGCCGGAAGGCCGTCGACTTGTGCACCCCCAGCTCGTCGGCGATCTCGGTGACCCCGGCCTCGCCGAGCCGGGCGAGTATCTCCAGGACGCTCACGGCGCGGTCCACGGACTGGACGGACCCGGGGGCCGCCTTCTGCTGCTTCTCGCGTGACTCCCCGGGCTCGTTCTCGGGCGGCTCCTCGTTCTGATCAGGCTGTTTCCGCGTACGGGTCATATCTCAACTCTCACCACCTTGCGGCCTCTTGAAGCCGCATCTGCGGGAAGCCCTTGACGCGGTGGGCGTCCCGCCCGGATTCTGTTGCGCATAGCGCTCCCTCGTGCGCCATGTGAAACATCATGTTACCGAAGGGTCCTGTACCGAGAAGGTCTCAGGACCGGGCCAGCGAGATCTACGAGAGAGATCAAGAGAGGGGGGCCCATGATTCCCGTCTGCCGCCTTGAAGACCTCCCCGTGGGCGAATCCGTCCGTGTCGACACCACACCGCCCATCGCGGTGTTCAACGCCGAGGGCGAGATCTACGCCATCGACGACACCTGCAGCCACCAGGACGCCTCTCTCTCCGAGGGGTGGCTCGAAGGCTGTCTGGTCGAATGCCCGCTGCATGCCGCCTCATTCGATCTCCGTACCGGGCAGCCGACCTGCCTGCCGGCACGCCGCGCCGTGCGCACCCACCGGGTGAGCGTCGACGACGGAACGATCCATGTCCACCTGGCAGCCGAGGAGGGCTCCGCCGCATGAGGACCATCACCGTGGTGGGCGCCTCGCTCGCCGGGCTCTACGCGGCGCGTGAGCTGCGCGCCCAGGGATTCGACGGCCGGCTCGTGATCGTCGGCGACGAGCCGCACCAGCCGTACGACAGGCCCCCGCTCTCCAAGGACTTCCTCACCGGCAGGTCGGGCGAGGCCCAGCTGGCCCTCACCGACGGCGAGGAGACGGCCGAACTCGCCGCCGAGTGGCTGCTCGGGACGCGCGCCCGCGGCCTCGACCCGCGCGGCCGCACCGTCCTCCTCGACGACGGCAGGACCGTCCCGAGCGACGGCGTGGTCATCGCCACCGGGGCGTCCGCCCGCCGTCTGCCGGGGCCCGGCCTCGCGGGCGTGCACACGCTGCGCACGCTGGACGACGCCCGCGCCCTGCGCGCCGAACTGGCCGCAGGACCGCAGCGGGTCGTCGTGATCGGCGGGGGATTCATCGGCGCCGAGACCGCGTCCTCGTGCGTGGCGCTCGGGCACGACGTGACGGTCGTCGAGGCCGCTCCGCTGCCGCTGCTCCCGCAACTCGGCCCGGAGATGGCCGCGGTGTGCGCGGGACTGCACGCACGCGGCGGCACGACGCTGCTGACCGGCACGGGCGTGGCGGCATTGCGCGGCGACACCGCCGTCCGCGCGGTGGAGTTGTCCGACGGCAGGCTGCTCCCCGCCGACGTGGTCGTCGTCGGCATCGGGGCCACCCCCAACACCGGCTGGCTCGCGGGCTCGACCCTCGCCCTGGACGACGGGGTCCTCTGCGACGACGGCTGTGTCACCGGGCTGCCGCACGTGGTCGCCGTGGGTGACGTGGCCCGCGTCGGCGGCAAGCGCGCCGAGCACTGGACGAGCGCCACCGAGCAACCCCGCGTCGCCGTACGCAACTTGCTGGCCGCGAGCACCGTCGAAACGGTCCGCCCGCTGCCGTACTTCTGGTCCGACCAGTACGGCTCCCGCATCCAGTTCGCGGGCCTGCGGCGGGCCGACGACACCGTGCGCCTGGTCGAGGGCTCGCCGGACGAGGGCGGCTTCCTCGTCGCGTACGAGCGGGAGGGGCGGACCACGGCGGTCCTCGCCGTCGACCGGCCACGCCCGTTCATGCGGATGCGACGCGCACTGGCGGCGGGCGCCGCGGAGCCGGCGGGGGTGCCTGCCGGGGTGTGAGCGGCTGGGGGCGGCCCTCGCCCCTTCGGCCCCTCAGGAAGGGGACAGCTCAGGAATGGGACAGCTGCCCCGCCCCGCCCCGACTCCGTATGCGCTCCTTGCCGCGCGCCGCGGCCCGCGCCTGCCTGCGGGCCCGGCGCCGCTCACGCCGCAGCCTGCGTGCCGTGCTGCTGGGCACCGACACCACTCCGTGCCGCTGGTTGTACACCTGCCGAGTCACCCACACGTCGAGCACGCCCCAGGTGGCGACCACGGTGCTGGCCACACTGCTGAGCACCATCGGGAAGGACAGCCAGGATCCCGCCAGCGCGCTCAGGAACGCGATCATCGCCTGTATCAACGTCAGCGACACGATGATGACGGCGCGCACGGCGGCCGTACGCACCGGATCCGGTAGCCGCCGCCTGCGTGCCGGCTCCTCGATCCACAACTCCCTGCGACGCTCGCCGTCATCACCGACCGCGCCGTACGACTCCTCCGAAGCCGCGCCGTACGACTCCTCCGCAGCCGCGTCGTCCCGACGCCCGCCGTGCTGCTGCTCAGGCGCCCGCTGGCGCTCCGCCGTGCCCATCAACTCGTCACTCCCCCCGCTGCCCCGTGGCCCACTCGCTGAGATGTCATCGGACCTGGCCCCTCAGTGGCTGCCCGAAATGCTCGGCTTTACGCCACCTCGGCACGGCATGCGGTCTCGGCGCACGCTGTCCTCAACTCCCTTACTGACAGACGAACGAGCGCCCCGGAAGATTCCCGAACGGCTTCGGCAAAGCGAAGAGATCCGGCCAACTGGGCACATCCGCAAGGGGGATTGTGCCCAGTGGCATGTGCCACACGCGGGATGCAATCTCCCGTAATGGAGGGACAACTTCGGACGTCTCTTTCGCGTCACGGCTGAAATCCGTCCGGACGTGCCTTCGAGTTGCCCCTGGGTCGGTAGTAGGCTCACGCCGTTTGTTGACGCACATGTGTGCCCCTGGCCATAGCGCGGCCGCAGGGGGCCGATCTGGGGGAGGCCATGCGCTTTCGCGGGAAGTCCATCCGCCGGAAGATCGTGGCATTGCTGCTGGTGCCGCTCATTTCGCTGACCGCGTTGTGGGGCTTCGCCACCTACGTCACCGGTCAGTCGGCCAAGAATCTGATCGACGTCGCGAACCTCGTCGACACGATCGGCTACCCGGTCGACGACACCGCCCAGGTCGTCCAGCAGGAGCGCCGCCAGACCCTCGTCTATCTCGCCGACCCCCGGGCCTCCGACGCGCTCGCCGCGCTGCGCCGCAGCCGCGCCGCCACCGACGACATGGTCGCCCAGGTGAGGCAGCGGGCCAAGGACCCGGACGTACGCGACGGGGTGTCCGGACAGTCCGCCGACCGGCTCGCCTCGATCCTCGACGCCTTCGACGGCATCGAGTCGCTGCGCCGCACGGTCGAAGAGGGCACCATCACCCGCGCCGGCGCGCTCAAGATGTACACGAAGCTGATCGACCCCTGCTACGGCTTCCTGATGACCCTCCAGGGCCTCGACGACGCGAAGCTCGACCGGCAGGGCCGCGCTCTCGTCGGAGTGGCACGCGCGCGTGAACTGCTCTCCCGCGAGGACGCGTTGCTCGGCTCCGCGCTCGTGGCCCGCCGCGTCACCAAGGCCGAGATCCGGGAGATCGCCGACCTGCGGGCCCAGCGCACGCTGCTGTACGAGGTCAGCCTCGGCCAGCTGCCCGAGGACGAGCGAGGCCACTACGAGCGCTACTGGAACGGCGCCGAGACGACCCAGCTGCGGGGCGCCGAGAAAGCCGTGGCCGAGTCCGCGGCCGGCACGCCGCGCGTGGTCACTTCGGCGCGCTGGGACGCCGCGGCGGGCAAGGCGCTCAAGGACCTCGCCGAACGCGGCGACGCGGCGAGCGACCGCCTGCAGGAGCGCGTCGAGCCGGTGGCCGTCGGCGTGATCATCCGGGTCGCCGTAGCCGGTGTGTTCGGTCTGCTCGCGCTGCTGTTCTCGGTCTTCATGTCCCTGCGCATCGGCCGCAGCCTCGTCCGTGACCTGCGCCGACTGCGCCTGGAGGCCCACGAGGCGTCCGGCGTCCGGTTGCCCGGCGTGCTGCGCCGCCTCGCGGCCGGCGAACAGGTCGACGTGGAGACCGAGGCGCCCCGCCTGACGTACGAGAAGGACGAGATCGGCCAGGTAGGCCAGGCGCTCAACACCCTGCAGCGCGCCGCGGTCGAGGCCACCGTGAAACAGGCAGACCTGCGCCGCGGCGTCTCCGAGGTGTTCGTCAACCTCGCACGGCGCAGCCAGGTGCTCCTGCACAAGCAGCTCACCCTGCTCGACACGATGGAGCGCAGGACCGAGGACACGGACGAGCTCGCCGACCTCTTCCGCCTCGACCACCTGACGACCCGTATGCGGCGGCACGCCGAGGGTCTCGTGATCCTCTCCGGCGCCGCCCCCTCGCGGCAGTGGCGCAAGCCCGTCCAGCTCATGGACGTCGTCCGCGCAGCCGTCGCCGAGGTCGAGGACTACGAACGCATCGAGGTGCGCCGCCTGCCGCGCATCGCCGTCACGGGACCCGCGGTCGCCGACCTCACCCACCTGATGGCCGAACTCCTGGAGAACGCCACGGTGTTCTCGCCCCCGCACACCGCGGTGCAGGTCCTCGGGGAGCACGTCGCCAACGGCTTCACCCTGGAGATTCACGACCGGGGGCTCGGCATGGCCGCCGACGCGCTCCTGGACGCCAACCTCCGCCTCGCCGAGACCCCGGAGTTCGAACTCTCCGACACCGACCGGCTCGGCCTCTTCGTAGTGAGCCGCCTCGCCCAGCGACAGCGCGTACGCGTCTCCCTGCAGCCCTCTCCGTACGGCGGGACCACCGCCGTCGTGTTCATCCCCGAGACGCTGCTCACCGACGACGTACCGGACACGAACGGCATCGGATTCCGGCTCGACCGGCGGCAGGCCAAGGACGCCGTGAACCGCGACAAGGCGGGCGACAAGGCGGCGGCCCTCGGTCAAGTGCCCGTCCAGCTGCCCGGGTTGCCCGCGTCCATCCTCGACGGTCCGGTCGAGCTGGAGGCGCCCGTCGGCATGGCGGACCTCGACGGCTTCCCCGGAGCCCTGGGGGACGAGGACAGCGAGCGCGGCGGCCTCTTCCGCCCTCGCCGCCGCGTCGCCGGGGTCCCCGGAGACGAGCAGCACCAGCAGGCCCGCGACGAGCGGGAGGCCGGCCAGCGTGAACCCGTACGCCCCGACGACTCGCCCCCGGACGACGACCCCGCGGACGAGGGCCACCCCACCGATCCGGTGCCGCTGCCCCGCCGCAGGACCCCGAAGCTGGTCTCCTCGCACGGCCGCCCCGTGACGCACACCAGGAACCGGGGCACGGCCGCGGAGGACGAAGCGGCCCCGGAGAGCCCGGTGGGCCGCCCCCAGGGCGGCATCGCGGTGGAGAACACCCCCGTGGGACGTCCCCAGGGCGGTGCCGTGAACGCCGATCTCCCGGTACGGGACAGCGGCTCCGACGCCGAGGGCGGCCCCCCCGAGCCGGTCGTTCCTGAGCTGCCGAGCCGGCTGCGCGGCCGTACCGCGACGGACGCCGTCGACCTGCCGCGCCGTCCCGAACCGCAGTCCGCCTGGCCCGATCTGTCGCCCCCGCACCGCGACGTCACCGCGTCCGACAAGACGCAGCCGGAGCTCCCCAGGCGCAGCCGGCGCGCGGAGCCCACGGAGACCCCAGTGCGCCCCGCGCCGTCACCCGACGCCGGACAAGTGCCCACCCAAGCTCCCGGCGGACTGCCCCGGCGCGTCCGTCAGGCCAACCTCGCGCCTCAACTGAAGGACGGTCCCGATCAGCGCCCGGAGCGCGCACCGACGGCCGGGACCAGGCCGCAGGAGCGCGACGCCGACGAGGTACGCAGCCGGATGGCATCGCTCCAGCGTGGCTGGCAGCGCGGCCGTGAAGAGAACGCCGCGGGCGACGACGCCTCCGACGGCACAGCACCAGGAACGACATCTGAGGGGGACGGTCGATGACCGCACCGAAGGCCGACGCACGCATCGCCATGCCCGGAGGATCGGGAGAGCTGAACTGGCTCCTCGACGACCTGGTGCAGCGGGTCGCCAGCATCCGCAGGGCGCTCGTGCTCTCCGGCGACGGCCTGCCGACCGGCGTATCGAAGGACCTGACCAGGGAGGACAGTGAGCATCTCGCGGCCGTCGCCTCGGGGTTCCACAGCCTGGCCAAGGGCGTCGGACGCCATTTCGAGGCGGGCAGGGTCCGCCAGACCGTGGTGGAGCTCGACGACGCCTTCCTCTTCGTCACGGCCGCGGGCGACGGCAGCTGTCTCGCTGTCCTCTCGGACGCGGACTCCGACGTAGGTCTGGTCGCGTACGAAATGACGCTGCTGGTCAAGAGGGTGGGTGTGCATCTGGGTTCGGCGCCGCGCACCGACCTGCCCACGGGAGGGTAGCGGGAGGGCATGAGCGAAGACGGTCAGGGGACACAGGGGACGCATCGCTGGTACGACGACGACGCCGGGCCCGTGGTGCGTCCCTATGCCATGACACGCGGCCGCACCACCAGTCCGGCCCAGCACCGCCTCGACCTGATCGCGGTCGTCATCGCCGAGGCCAGGGCCGACGACCCGGAGACCGACCAGACGCTGTCCCCGGAGCATGTGGACATCGTCGGGCTCTGCCGTGACAGCCCTCAGTCGGTCGCCGAACTGGCGGCCGAACTCGACCTTCCCATCGGCGTGATCCGGGTCCTCATCGGCGATCTCGTCGACGACGAACTGGTGCACGTGACACGTCCCGTACCCCCCGCGGAACTGCCCGACGAGAGTATTCTGCGCGACGTGATCAACGGCCTCCGGGCGCTCTGAACAGCGCGGAAGCGGGGAGTGAGACGTGACTGGCTGGCAGTTCTGGGTCGACAGGGGCGGCACCTTCACCGACATCGTCGCGCGGCGTCCGGACGGCCGGCTGCTCACCCACAAGCTCCTGTCGGACAACCCCGCGCGGTACGCCGACGCGGCCGTCGCGGGGATCCGCGAACTCCTCGCCGACACCCCCGGCGCGCCTGTGGAGGCCGTCCGCATGGGGACCACCGTCGCCACCAACGCCCTCCTGGAGCGCAAGGGCGAGCCCACCGCCCTGGTCATCACCCGCGGCTTCGGCGACGCCCTGCGCATCGCGTACCAGAACCGCCCGCACATCTTCGCGCGCGAGATCGTCCTGCCCGCCTCGCTGCACGAGCGGGTGATCGAGGTCGACGAACGCGTCACCGCAGACGGCGACTTGCTGCGCACGCCCGACCTGGAGGCCCTCGCGGGACCGCTCCAGAAGGCGTACGACGACGGGATCCGCTCCGTGGCCGTCGTCTGCCTGCACAGCCATCTGTATCCCGCGCACGAGCGGGCGATCGGCGAACTCGCCGCGCGGACCGGCTTCCCCCAGGTCTCGCTCTCCAGCGAGGTGAGCCCGCTGATGAAGCTCGTCCCGCGCGGTGACACCGCCGTCGTCGACGCCTATCTGTCGCCCGTACTGCACCGCTACGTCCAGCAGGTCGCGGACGAACTGCGGGGCGTGCGGCTGATGTTCATGCAGTCCAACGGCGGCCTCACGGAGGCCGGCCAGTTCCGCGGCAAGGACGCCATCCTGTCCGGTCCCGCCGGCGGCATCGTCGGGATGGCCCGCATGTCGCGGCGCGCGGGCTTCGACCGGGTCATCGGCTTCGACATGGGTGGCACCTCCACGGACGTGTCGCACTACGCGGGCGAGTACGAACGGGTCTTCACCACGCAGATCGCGGGGGTACGCCTGCGCGCGCCGATGCTGGACATCCACACCGTCGCCGCGGGCGGCGGCTCCGTGCTGCACTTCGACGGCAGCCGCTACCGCGTGGGCCCCGACTCGGCGGGCGCGACGCCGGGCCCGGCGAGCTACCGGGGCGGCGGACCGCTCACCGTCACCGACGCGAACGTCGCGCTCGGCCGTGTCCAACCCGCCCATTTCCCCCGCGTGTTCGGACCGGACGGCGACCAGCCGCTCGACGAGACGCTCGTCCGCGACCGCTTCGCCGCCCTGGCCCGCGACATCCGGGAGCGCACCGGCGACGACCGCACCCCGGAGCAGGTCGCCGAGGGCTATCTGCAGATCGCGGTGGCCAACATCGCGGGCGCCGTCAAGCGCATCTCGGTCCAGAAGGGCCACGACGTCACGCGCTACGCCCTGACGACGTTCGGCGGCGCGGGCGGCCAGCACGCGTGCATGGTCGCCGACTCGCTGGGCATCCGCACCGTCCTCGTACCGCCGATGGCGGGTGTGCTCTCCGCGCTCGGCATCGGCCTCGCCGACACCACGGCGATGCGCGAGCAGTCCGTGGAGGTCCGCCTCGAGCCGTCCGCGATGCCGCGCGTCCTGAAGACCGCCGACCACCTGGAGGAGGCGGCCCGCGCCGAACTCCTCGCCGAGGACGTGCCCGTGGACCGCGTACAGGTCACGCGCCGTGCCCAACTGCGCTACGACGGCACCGACACCACGCTGACCGTGCAGCTCGCCGAACCGGACGCCATGATCCGTGCGTTCGAGGACCGCCACCGCACCACCTACTCCTTCACCCTGGACCGGCCCGTCGTCGTCGAGGCCCTCTCCGTGGAGGCCACCGGAGTCACCGAGCAGCCGGATCTCTCGGTGCTGGCCGGCGAGGCCCGGCGGGGCACACCGGAGACCGTCCGCCTGCACACGGGCGGCGCCTGGCGCGACGTACTCCTGCACCGCCGCGAGCAGTTGCCGCCGGGGGAGACCGTCACCGGACCCGCGATCATCACCGAGACCAGTGCCACGACGGTCGTGGACGACGGCTGGCAGGCGGCCATGACCGACGAAGGACACCTGGTCATGGAACGCGTGGCGGAGCCCGAGGGTTCCACCGCGAGCACGGAGGCCGACCCCGTCCTCCTCGAAGTCTTCAACAACCTCTTCATGTCCATCGCCGAACAGATGGGCGCCCGCCTGGAGTCCACGGCCCAGTCGGTCAACATCAAGGAGCGCCTGGACTTTTCCTGCGCGCTCTTCGACCCGGACGGCAGTCTCGTCGCCAACGCCCCGCACATCCCCGTGCACCTGGGCTCCATGGGGACGAGCGTGAAGGAGGTCATCCGGCGCCGCGGCACGACCATGCGCCCCGGAGACACCTACGCCGTCAACGACCCTTACCACGGCGGCACTCACCTCCCCGACGTCACCGTCATCACGCCGGTCTTCGACGCTCCGGGGGAACACGGCACCCCGGGGGAGCGGATCCTCTTCTACGTGGCCTCCCGGGGGCACCACGCGGAGATCGGCGGCATCGCCCCCGGCTCCATGCCCGCCGACAGCCGCACCATCGAGGAGGAGGGCATCCTCTTCGACAACTGGCTGCTGGCGGAAGGCGGCCGGTTCCGCGAGGCCGAGACCCTGGCCCTGCTCACCGACTCCCCCTACCCCTCCCGCAACCCGGCCACCAACCTCGCCGACCTGCGCGCCCAGATCGCAGCCAATCAGAAGGGCGTCGACGAAGTCGCCCGCATGATCGGGAACTTCGGGCTCGACGTGGTCCAGGCGTATATGCGGCACGTCCAGGACAACGCCGAAGAGGCCGTACGCCGCGTCATCGACACCCTCGAAGAGGGCGAGTTCGCTTATCCAACCGACTCCGGAGCCGTCATCCGGGTGCGCGTCACGGTCGACCGCGAGAACCGCTCGGCGACCGTCGACTTCACCGGTACGTCGCCCCAGCTCGCCACGAACTTCAACGCGCCCTTCGCGGTGGTCAACGCAGCCGTCCTGTACGTCTTTCGCACCCTGGTGGCCGAGGACATCCCGCTCAACGACGGCTGTCTGCGCCCCCTGCGCATCGTCGTGCCGCCGGGCTCGCTGCTCGCCCCCGAACCGCCGGCGGCCGTCGTCGCCGGGAACGTCGAGACCTCACAGGCGATCACCGGAGCGCTGTACGGCGCCCTGGGCGTCCAGGCCGAGGGCTCCGGCACGATGAACAACGTCACCTTCGGCAACGACCGCCACCAGTACTACGAGACCGTGGCGTCGGGATCCGGGGCAGGCGACGGGTTCGACGGGGCGTCCGTCGTCCAGACCCATATGACCAACTCCCGGCTCACCGACCCCGAAGTCCTCGAGTGGCGGCTGCCCGTGCTCCTGGAGGAGTTCGCGGTGCGGCACGGCAGCGGCGGCGAAGGGCGGTGGCGCGGCGGGGACGGGGCCGTACGGCGCATCCGTTTCCGCGAGCCGATGACCGTCTCCACGCTGTCACAGCACCGCAGGGTGGCCCCGTACGGCATGGCAGGCGGCAGCCCGGGAGCGCTCGGCACGGGCCGTGTGGAGCGCGCCGACGGCGGCGTGCTCGTGCTCCACGGAAGCGACTCGGCCGACCTGGGCGCCGGCGACGTACTCGTGATCGAAACCCCTGGCGGCGGCGGATACGGACCGGCCCCGCGCGACACCACAGACGCACGTGACACCCCCGAAGCACGTGCCACCACTGATGCAGGAGAAGCGAGCGATGATCTTCAAGCGTTCTGAGCGCGGCAAGGCCCCCGTCGAGCCGGTCACGCTGAAGATCCTGGTGGCAGGCGGGTTCGGCGTCGGCAAGACGACCCTCGTCGGCGCGGTCAGCGAGATCAAACCGCTGCGCACCGAGGAGCCGCTCAGCGAGGCGGGCCGCCCCGTCGACGACACCAGCGGCGTCTCGGGCAAGCACACCACCACGGTCGCCATGGACTTCGGCCGCATCACACTCCGCGAGGACCTGGTGCTCTATGTCTTCGGCACCCCGGGGCAGGACCGCTTCTGGTTCCTCTGGGACGAGCTGGCCACGGGGGCGCTCGGCGCCGTGGTCCTCGCCGACACCCGCCGCCTGGAGGACTGCTTCGCCGCCGTCGACTACTTCGAGCGGCGCTCCATACCCTTCGTCGTCGGCGTCAACTGCTTCGACGGGGCGTCCCGTTACCCCGCCGAAGCCGTGCGCCAGGCGCTCGACCTCGACCCCGAAGTGCCCGTGCTGCTGTGCGACGCCCGCGAGCGGCAGTCCGTCAAGGAAGTCCTGATCGGCGTCGTGGAGCACGCGATGTCGGTGGCCTCCGCGGCCAGGGAGCCCGCGACCACCTGACTCCGCAGGCAGCGTCACGGCCCGTACCCCCGCCGACCGGGGTACGGGCCGCGGTCATTCTCGGCTCAGCCCGCGCCGTCCTCGTGCCAGCCGAAGCTCCGCTCCACCGCCTTGTGCCAGTTGTGGTACTCGCGGTCGCGCGACTCCGCGTCCATCACCGGCGTCCACTCCACGTCCCGCTGCCAGTGGGCCTTCAGCTCGTCCAGGTCGTTCCACACGCCGGTCGCGAGCCCGGCGGCGTACGCGGCACCCAGACACGTCGTCTCGGAGACCCGCGGCCGGATCACCGGAACGCCGAGCACATCCGCCTGGTGCTGCATCAGCAGATTGTTCTTGGTCATCCCGCCGTCCACCTTCAGGCTCCGCAGCTGCACCCCGGAGTCCTGGTACATGGCGTCGACGACCTCGCGGGTCTGCCAGCTGGTCGCCTCCAGGACGGCGCGTGCGAGGTGCGCCTTGGTCACGTACCGGGTGAGGCCGGTGACGACGCCGCGGGCGTCCGAGCGCCAGTAGGGCGCGAAGAGGCCGGAGAACGCGGGCACGATGTACGCGCCGCCGTTGTCCTCCACGCTCGCGGCGAGGGGCTCGATCTCGTCGGCGCTGCGGATGATGCCGAGCTGGTCGCGGAACCACTGCACCAGGGCGCCGGTGATCGCGATGGCCCCTTCGAGGCAGTAGACGGGTGCCTCGGAGCCGATCTTGTAGCCCATGGTCGTGAGCAGCCCGTTCTTGGAGGGGACGGGCCTGTTCCCGGTGTTGAGCAGCAGGAAACTGCCCGTTCCGTACGTGTTCTTGGCCGTCCCGGTGTCGTAGCAGGCCTGGCCGAAGATCGCCGCCTGCTGGTCGCCGAGCGCGGAGGCGACCGGCACTCCGGAGAGCTGCCCGACCGCTGTGCCGTACACCTCGGCCGACGACCTGATCTCCGGCAGGATCGCCTCGGGGACGTTCATCGCGGACAGGATCGACTGGTCCCACTGGAGCGTGGCCAGGTTCATCAGCATGGTGCGCCCGGCGTTGGTGACGTCGGTGACGTGGACGCCGCCGTCCGTGCCGCCGGTGAGGTTCCAGATCAGCCAGGAGTCGATGGTGCCGAAGGCTATCTCGCCGCGCTCGGCACGGGCCCGCAGACCGGGCACGTTGTCGAGCAGCCAGGCGGCCTTGGGCCCGGAGAAGTAGCTCGCGAGCGGCAGACCGGTCTGTTCGCGGAACCGGTCCTGGCCGTCCGCGCCGCCCAGTTCGTTGCAGAGCGCCGACGTCCGGGTGTCCTGCCAGACGATCGCGTTGTGCACCGGCTTGCCCGTCGCGCGGTCCCACAGGACCGTCGTCTCACGCTGGTTGGTGATGCCGAGGGCGCTGAGCTGGTCGGCACGCAGCCCGGCCTTGGCGATCGCCCCGGCGACCACCGCCTGCACTTTGGACCAGATCTCGGTGGCATCGTGCTCCACCCAGCCCGGCTTGGGGAAGATCTGGCGGTGCTCGCGCTGGTCGACGGCGACGATCTCGCCCGCGTGATTGAAGATGATGCAGCGGCTTGAGGTGGTGCCCTGGTCGATGGCGGCGACGAACTTCTCGGAGTTGTCCGGCATGGCTACCCCTTGAGTCAGCTTGAGTCAGAAGGCTGCGTTGTAGATGAGACCTGCGAGGGCTCCGCCGATCAGGGGCCCGGCCACGGGGATCCAGGCGTAACTCCAGTCGGATGTGCCCTTGTTCGGGATCGGCAGGAAGGTGTGCACGATGCGCGGGCCCAGGTCGCGGGCCGGGTTGATGGCGTAGCCCGTGGGCCCGCCCAGGGAGAGGCCGATGCCGACGACCAGGAAGGCGACGATGAGGACGAGCGTGCCGGACTCGCCGAGGCCCTTGGTCAGGCCGAAGGCGAGCAGCGGAAGCACCAGGCCGATCGTCGCGATGATCTCGGTGAGCAGGTTGGCGACCGGGTTACGGATCTCCGGGATGGTGGAGAAGATGCCCAGGGTCGGCAACGGCTCGTCCACGCTCTCCCCGTCGCTCTTGCCGCCGCGCGGCACATTGGCGTTGAACTGCGCGAAGTAGACGAGGTACGCGAGTACGGCACCGATCATGGCGCCGATCATCTGCCCGAGCAGATAGATCCAGACCTTGTCCCACTTCTCGGATTCGACGGCGATGCCGATCGTGACGGCCGGATTGAGATGGCCGCCGGAGAGCGGCGCGGCGGTGTACGCGCCCGCGAGCACGCCGAAGCCCCAGCCAAAGGCTATGACGATCCATCCGGAGGCTTTCGCCTTGGAATAGTTCAGGGTGACGGCGGCGCATACGCCGGCGCCGAAGAGAATCAGAATCGCGGTGCCGATGATCTCACCGACGAAGATGTCCCCATTCGAGTACATGGCGGCTCCTAGGCCCTCGCCCGGGGCGCTGGTCCCCGGTACTCCGTGCAGGGTGCGTTCCCATGACTACTGCCTGGCTACGCCCAGCGACTTCAGCCGAGGGCAGGAGTGTCCCGCGCCCCGCCCGGCATCGATGGCGAGCGTGCCGTCGCAGTCGAATCGCCCATGGGGGATGACCCGCTGAACAGGCCCTTCGTGCAGACCCTTCGCGCGTACAGGGGCCCTGAATGGCGCGGAGCCGAAGTGCGGCGATGCCGACTGACACCGGAAGTGTTCACCGGTGGTGATGGAGCGTCAAGGTCGCGGACGGCAACGGTTAACCGGCGCGATGCCTTCCTCCGTACAGACCTGCCGATGACCGGTGGCAGGACTCAGCGCACCGCCACGACGGAGGATCCGTGGCCGAACAGCCCTTGGTTCGCGGTGATCCCCACGCGCGCCCCCGGTACCTGCCGCGCCCCCGCCGCACCGCGCAACTGCCAGGTCAGCTCGCACACTTGGGCGATGGCCTGAGCGGGGACGGCCTCTCCGAAGGACGCGAGTCCGCCACTGGCATTGACCGGTATGCGACCGCCCGGAGCGGTCGCCCCCTCCCGCAGCAGCTTGGCCCCCTCGCCCTCACCACACAGCCCCAGGTCCTCGTACCACTGCAGTTCAAGAGCGGTGGACAGGTCGTACACCTCCGCCAAGGAGAGGTCGTCCGGCCCGATGTCCGCTTCCTCGTACGCGGCATGCGCGATGGAGGCACGGAAGGTCAGATCGCCCGGCGGAACGACGGCCGCCGAGTCCGTCGCGATGTCCGGCAGGTCCAGGACGGTGTTCGGGTACGTCGGCGTGACCGTGGACACGGCCCGAATTCGCACTGGGCTGGTCGCGCCGTGCCGCTGGGCGAACTCCATGCTGGAGAGCACGAGCGCCGCCGCTCCGTCGGAGGTCGCGCAGATGTCGAGCAGCCGCAGCGGGTCGGCGACCGTGGCGGACTCGGCCACTTCCTGCGCCGTGACGGTCTTGCGGTAGCGCGCGTTCGGATTGAGCGATCCCGCGGCCGCGTTCTTCACCTTGACCTGGGCGAAGTCCTCCAGTGTGTCGCCGTGCACGGCCATCCGACGGCGCGCGTAAAGGCCGAAGTAGGCGGGGTTCGTGGCGCCGAGGACGCGGAACCGGAGCCAGTCGGGGTCGTCGTGACGGTCCCCGCCCGCGGGCCGGAAGAACCCCTTGGGCGCGGCATCTGCCCCGACCACCAGGACGACATCGGCCAGGCCCGAAAGGATCTGCGTACGCGCCGTGTTGATCGCCTGGGCTCCGGAGGCGCACGCGGCGTACACGCTCGACACCCGCGCGCCCTGCCAGCCGAGCGCCTTCGCGAACGTCGCCCCCGCCACGTACCCCGGATACCCGCCGCGCACGGTGTCCGCGCCGACGACCGAACCCACCTCGCGCCAGTCGACGCCGGCGTCGGCGAGGGCCGCGCGGGCCGCCGCCGTGCCGTACTCGATGAAGCTCCGGCCCCACTTGCCCCACGGGTGCATGCCCGCGCCGAGCACCGCCACCTCGCTGGTCATGCGCTCACCCCCACCGGCCGCCAGTACCACGTCGTCCAGGTCGTCTCCGCGTCCTCGTTGAGCACGCCGGGGACGACCTCCACCTCCATGCCGACCTCCAGATCGGCGACGGTGACCCCCGGAACCGACTGTCCGAGCACCACCATGCGCTCGGCCTCGAGCTCTACAGCGATCAACGTGTAGGGACGCCAGGTGAGTTCCGGATCCGACACATAGGGCGCGGGAGGCCGGTAGCGGCTGTCGGTGTACGACCAGACGCGGCCGCGCCGCGAGAGCGGCACCTCGTCGAGCTCGCCGCCCGAGCAGCCGGGATTGCGGCAGAAGCCGTCCTCGCGGGGGAAGAAGACACAGGCGCATTCCGAGCAGCGCGTGCCCAGAAGACGGAAGCTGTCTCCCTCCCCGGCGAACCAGTCGGCCACCACGGGAGTACGCGTACGCGACAAGGCTCCTCCACGACACTGGATCTGACGGAACGTCAGAAGTGTGCCACGGGCAACCGGATCCCGTCAGTAGCGCTGCAGTTCCTACTTCCCGTTCAGTGAGCGGCGCGCCACGGGGAAGTCGAAGTAGGTGTCGGGGAAGAGCTCGGGCTTGAAGGTGAAGTGCCACCACTCCTCGCGGAGGTTCACGAACCCGACATCCGTCAGCGCGCCCCGCAGCAGATCCCGGTTGGCCCGCTGCTCACCGGTGATGCGCGGGTCGTCCGTGTGGGAGAGGGTGTCGAAGCAGTCGAACCCCGTCCCCATGTCCACGGAGTTGTCGGGGAAGCGCTCGTCCTGGGGTCCGTAGCAGGGTGCGAGCGCCTCTCCGGGGACGTAGGGGCGCGTGGGCAGGGCGGGCAGCTTCACGACCGTCAGATCGAGCGTAGAGCCGCGGCTGTGCCCGGACTTCGCGGCGATGTAACCGTCCTCGAACAGCCGCGACTTGTCGACATGGGGATAGAACTCCGCCTTCATGCGCTCGTCGTCGAGGTCCTCGGCCCAGCGCACGAACTGGTCGACGGCCCGCTGTGGCCGGTAACAGTCGTACACCTTCAGGGAGTAGCCCTGGCGCAGCAGCTTGCGCTGGGCTTTGTGCAGCGCCTTGGCCGCCGGATCCGTGAGGATGCACATCGGCTTCTTGTAGCCGTCGATGGGCTCGCCCACGAAGTTGTGCGGCGTGATGTAGCGCATCTCCTGGATGATCGTCGGGTCGACGTCGCGCAACGCCACGAACCCGTCAGGGGCCTTGGGTTCGGGCTTCGCGTGGGCGGGTGCGGAGGTGGCGGCCACGGCAAGGAGAGCGGTGGCGGTGACGGCGAGATTCCGCGGGGCGGAGGCGATTCCTGTCATGAACCCTGCATCTATCAGGATCAGGTCCCCGAGCGAAAGACCGCACCAGGGCGATCGGATACAGTCCGCGGCGTGTCCGCATCCCAGCACCGCGCCAACCCCGTTCCGGACTCCCACTGTTCGAGCTGCGGGGCGCCCTACGGAGAGCACCTGACCGGCTGGCCCCGCACCTGCCAGGACTGCGGCGCCGTGGCCTACCGCAATCCGCTGCCCGTAGCGGTGGCCCTTCAGCCCGTGTACGACACCAAGGGCACCGCCCTGGTCGTCGTGACCCGCACCATCGCCCCCGCGCGCGGGGGAGTCGCCCTCCCCGGAGGCTTCATCGACGACCGGGAGGACTGGCGGCACGCCGTCGTCCGCGAGCTCAAGGAGGAGACGGGCATCAGCGCGGCGAGCCACGACGTCCGCCTAGCCGATGCGCTGAGCGCGCCCGACGGATACCTGCTGCTCTTCGGCCTGCTCCCGGAGCGCCCGGCGGCGGAGCTGCCCCGCTCCGCCCCGACGGACGAGACGGACGGCTGGCACCTCCTCCACCGCCCGGCCGAACTCGCCTTCCCTCTGCACACGCTGGCGGTGCGCGCCTGGTTCGACGGGCGCTACTGACGCCCTGGGCGGGCCGTCGCCGATGGCTACGGGGAAGCCTGCGCCACACCTCGGACCGTCACCGGCAGCCCCACATCGCCCGCGGCCTCCTCGCCGTCCCTGCCGTCCCGTTCGATCACCACACGCCCGTCGATCCACCGCGCGGCGAACCGCTCGATGTCCGGCTCCTGCCACCCGTCACCGGCGTCCCTGATCACCAGGCCGCCACCGGTACGCCCCGGAGCGGGCGCCCACACCTCCAGTTCGAGCCCTCCGTCGGCGCCCCGCACCGGCAGCACCGCACCGGCCCGCGCGAGCACCGGCACCCGGGAGAGCGGCGCCTCCAGGAGCACCCGGGCAGGTCCTTCGTACGCCTTCCCGGTGGCCGTGTCGTACCAACGTCCCCGAGGCAGCCGCACCGTGCGGCGGACGGCTCCCGGCTCGAGCACCGGCGCCACCAGGAGACAGTCCCCGAGCAGGAACGCGTCCTCGCAGTCACGCAGCCCCCGGTCCTCCGGACTGCCCCACCACAAGGGCCGCACGTACGGCGTCCCCGTACGCCGCGCCAGGTGCGACAGCGTCACGAAGTACGGCAGCAGCCGCCGGCGCTCGACGAGCGCCACGCGCGCGTGCTCCAGCACGTCGGGGCCGAACTCCCAGGGCTCCCTGCGCCCGGCCCGCAGCGCCGCGTGCGTACGGAACAGCGGTAGATACGCCCCCAGTTGGAACCACCGCAGATACAGCTCGGGCGACGGATGGCCGTCGAACCCGCCCACGTCGGGTCCCGAATACGGAACACCGCACAGCCCCAGACCGAGGACCAGCGCCAGCGAGGCCCGCAGGCCCGGCCAGCCCGTGGCGACATCCCCGGACCAGGTCCCTCCGTAGCGCTGCATCCCCGCCCACCCGGAGCGCGAGAACACGAACGGCCTCTCCTGGGGATGCAGTTCACGCAGCCCCTCGTACCCGGCACGGGCCATGCCGAGGCCGTACACGTTGTGCGCCTCCCGATGGTCGCCGCCGCGCCCCTCCAACGCGTGCCGGGCCGAACGCGGCAGCGTCGGCTCCCCGAAGGCGGCGAACGACACCGGCTCGTTCATGTCGTGCCAGAAGCCCGCGAAACCCTGCGCCAGACGCTCCTTGTAGAGCCCGCCCCACCACTCGCGCACCCGTGCGTCGGTGAAGTCCGGAAACACCGCCTCACCCGGCCAGACGACCCCGCGCACCGTCCGCCCCGCCGCGTCCCGCACAAACGCGTCGGACGTGGTGCCGCTGTCGTACACCTCGTTGCCCCGTTCGGCCTTCACCGCCGGGTCGACGATCGACACCAGCCGCACACCGCCTTCGAGCAACTCGTCGGCCAGCTGCGGCAAATGGGGATAGGTCTCCTTGTCGACGGTGAACACCTGATGCGCTTCGTAGTGGTCGATGTCCAGATGGACGGCGTCCAGCGGCAGCTCCCGATCCCGGTAGCCCGCCACGATCCGCCGCACCTCCTGCTCACCGCCGAAGCCCCAGCGGGCGTGGTGGTGCCCGAGCGCCCAGGCGGGCGGCAGCGCCGGCGGCCCCGTCAGGGACGCCCAGGTGTGCAGCACGCGCGCGGGAGTGCCCACCATGACCCAGCACCGCAGCGGCCCGCCCGCCATGCGCACCTCGCACGAACCCAGCCGGTCGTGCCCCGATCCCGCACCCTCCTGGCCCTCGCGCACCGCCACGGTCCCGTCCCACGTGTTGTCGTGGAAGACCAGATGGCAGCCGACATCGGCCGCCACCAGCTGCACGGGCATGGTGATGTACAGCGGTCCGTCGCCTGGCCCGAACGCACCCCCGGGGTCGGAGTTCCACAGCCGGTACGTCCCGTCCCGCAGCCGCGGCCCCTGCGCACGCCCCCCGAGCCCGAAGAACCGCGCGTCCGCCGCCACTTGCGACCGCTGGAACCAGCGCGCCGCGCCCCCGCCGACCGGCTCCCACCAGCGCGGTGGCAGATCACGGCGCAGCATGAGACCGCCGGGTGTGCGCAGCTCGACGGCACCGTGCCGCGAGATGACAACCGTCGCCCGCTCCGACACCACCCGCCAGCCGCCCTCCTTGTCGGGCTCGAGGACGGCCCGCGGATCCGCCTCGGGACTCCCGTTCACCAACGCGTACGAAGGATCGGGCTCCGCCCCGTCCCACCCCCAGAAGATGGCCCCGCCCGTCGTGACCCGCACCCGCAGCTCGGAACGGGCGAACCGCACGACCCCGCCTCCGGGCCCCGGCTCGACGCCCGTCATCGGACCGGGCACCCGCGCGCGCTCGACACCCCGGGGGGTGAGCCCGGCCGCGTCCGCCCTTTTCATCCGCCAAGAGGACCGCACCGTACGCAACCCCTGCGCCGTACCGACCAAACCGACCGCCTTCATCGAACGCACCAGGTCACGACCGTTCATGCTGCTCACCCTGCCACCGAAGAAGCCGCGTGTGTGGATCGTTCAACTGCCGTTCACCTGGGGTGACGGCACACAGTCGCCGCGCCGACTGTGTGAGGCTCACCCTGGTGCCGAAATCGATCACATGGCATCGTCCTTTTCAGCCGTGTCGCGCGCACACCAGCACGCGCGCACCACACACGCATACGACGCGTACAGCCCGGGAGCCGCCCCATGTCCTCAGCGAACCCTTCAGCGCTCTGGCAGCCCGACCAGGATCGGATCGCCGGCGCGCGGATCACGCGCTTCCAGGCGTGGGCCGCCGAGCACCACGGAGCGCCCGCCGACGGAGGCTACGCGGCATTGCACCGCTGGTCGGTGACGGAACTGGACACGTTCTGGAAGGCCGTGACCGACTGGTTCGACGTACGGTTCTCGACGCCCTACGCGCGCGTGCTCGGCGACCGCTCCATGCCGGGCGCCGAATGGTTCCCCGGGGCCACGCTCAATTACGCCGAACACGCCCTGCGCGCCGCGGAGGATCCCACGCGCGCGGGCGACCCCGCCCTCCTCCATGTTGACGAGACCCACGAGCCGGTACCGGTGACCTGGGCAGAGCTGCGCCGCCAGGTCGGCTCCCTGGCGGCGGAGCTGCGCGCACTCGGCGTACGCCCCGGAGACCGCGTCAGCGGCTACGTCCCGAACATTCCGCAGGCCGTCGTCGCCTTCCTGGCCACCGCCGCCGTCGGCGCCGTC
This sequence comes from Streptomyces sp. NBC_01381, assembly GCF_026340305.1. Taxonomy (NCBI): domain Bacteria; kingdom Bacillati; phylum Actinomycetota; class Actinomycetes; order Kitasatosporales; family Streptomycetaceae; genus Streptomyces; species Streptomyces sp. NBC_01381. Next base: position 4,092,430 of record NZ_JAPEPI010000001.1, read on the forward strand.
TGGACCTCCTGCGCCCCGGACTTCGGCGCCCGCAGCGTCCTTGACCGCTTCCAGCAGGTCGAACCGGTCATCCTGTTCACCGTCGACGGCTACCGCTACGGCGGAAAGGAACACGACCGCCGCGACGCCGTGGCCGAGCTGCGCCGCGAACTGCCCACCCTGCGCGCCGTCATCCACATCCCGCTGCTTGGCACCGAGGCCCCCGAAGGCGCCCTGGAGTGGTCCGCACTCACCGCATCGGACACCGCCCCCGTCTTCGAACCGGTGTCCTTCGACCACCCCCTGTGGGTGCTCTACTCGTCCGGCACGACGGGGCTGCCCAAGGCCATCGTCCAGTCCCAGGGCGGCATCCTCGTCGAACACCTCAAGCAGCTCGGCCTGCACTGCGACCTGGGCCCCGACGACCGCTTCTTCTGGTACACGTCCACCGGCTGGATGATGTGGAACTTCCTCGTCTCCGGCCTCCTCACGGGCACCACGATCGTCCTCTACGACGGCAGCCCCGGCTATCCCGACACCGGCGCCCAGTGGCGCATCGCCGAACGCACGGGGGCCACCCTCTTCGGCACCTCCGCCGCGTACGTCATGGCGTGCCGCAAAGCGGGCGTGCACCCGGCCCGCGACTTCGACCTCTCGCGCGTCCAGTGCGTCGCCACCACCGGCTCCCCGCTGCCGCCCGACGGATTCCGCTGGCTGCACGACGAGTTCGCGGACAGGCCGGGCGGCCTCTGGATGGCTTCCGTCAGCGGCGGCACGGACGTGTGCTCCTGCTTCGCCGGCGCCGTGCCGACCCTGCCCGTCCACATCGGCGAACTCCAGGCCCCCGGCCTCGGCACCGACCTCCAGTCCTGGGACCCTCAAGGCAAGCCCCTCATCGACGAGGTCGGCGAACTCGTGGTCACCAACCCGATGCCGTCCATGCCGATCCACTTCTGGAACGACCCCGACGGCAGCCGCTACCACGACAGCTACTTCGACACCTATCCCGGAGTGTGGCGCCACGGCGACTGGATCACCCTGACCTCGCGCGGCTCGGTCGTGATCCACGGCCGCTCCGACTCCACGCTCAACCGCCAAGGCGTACGCATGGGTTCGGCCGACATCTACGAGGTCGTCGAACGCCTCCCGGAGATCCGCGAATCCCTCGTCATCGGCGTCGAAGAACCCGAAGGCGGCTACTGGATGCCGCTCTTCATCCACCTCGCCGCAGGCGCCACCCTCGACGACGCTCTGCGTGACCGCATCAAGCAGTCAATCCGCACACAGCTCTCCCCGCGCCACGTGCCCGACGAGATCATCGAGGTCCCCGGCATCCCGCACACCCTCACCGGCAAGCGCATCGAGGTCCCGGTCAAGCGCCTGCTCCAAGGCGCCACACTGGACAAGGCGGTCAACGCGGGATCGGTGGACAACCTCGAACTGCTCCGCTTCTACGAGGAACTGGGCCGCCGACGCTCATGATCAACTCCCGTCCCGCGGCCGTTGTCAGTGCCTCCCGTTACCGTGAGTGAGCATTGATCAACAGATCGCAGGGGGAATCATGGGCCGCACGCAACAAAGCACCATGCGACGCGCACTGCGCCGCGAAGTCGCCGGAACCATCGGTCTGTTGGCCGACGAGGAAGACTTCGCGGCGATGCGCCGCTACCGCACCTTCACGTTCGACGACCACACCACCTACCTGAGCCAGGCCGAAGGCCTGCTCCGCTCCCTCGCCTCCGACGGCCGGCACACCACCATCGCGCTCTTCGACCCAGAGGAGTACGAGGAGTACTGCGCAGACAGCGGCCTGGAACCGGACGCACCGGCCAGCCGTACCCGCTTCACCGCCGAGCTGGCCTCCACCGGGCCCACCGTCCCCTACGACGGCCAGTCGCTCTCGGACCTCCTGCCCGACCTCGTCGACGAGGCGGTCCGCCAGGCCACCTGGGAGTACGCCACGATGCTCCTGGCCGGGCTCGGCGCGTGCGCGGTCTGCGGCGAGGACATCGGCAGGGCCGCCTTCGACCGGGCATCGGACCTGCTCGTCCGGCTCCTGGAAACCACCGGCCCCGGCACCCGGCACCTGGTCTGCAGCCTGCCCGCCGCCCAGGAGACTCTCCTCGCCGCGCTGCACGTCGAACAGGACACCGAGGCCATCACACGGCTCGACGAAACCGAAGCCCTGGAGTTCACCACGGTCCTCGCCGTCGGCATCGCCACCCACGGCGCCGCGGGCCTGGTGATGCGCACGACCGCCGACGGCAGGCCGGACCGCGTCCAAGGCTGGCGCCTGCACGGCGAGCGCCTGCTGCCCCTCACCGCGGCCGAAGTCTTCGACGCGTACTGCACGGACGCCATCTCGGGCGACCTCGTCGCCCCGGAATCCGGCGTCGACTACTGCGCGGCACCGCCCATCGGAGACGACGCGACCGAAGGGGGACACCGCCACTGAACGCCCGAGGGGCGCCCCACCCGCATCGGATGGAACGCCCCTCGCACTTCACACAGCGGACCAAGCGGCCCGCACGCACCTGCTACTCGCCGGACAGAACCGCCTGAGCGGCCTTCCGCGCGTCCTCGGCGCTGTCCGCGGCACGCGCGGCGGCCGCAGCGCGCTCGCACTGGGCCAGCGTGTACTTGCCGAGCGTCGCCCGCACATAAGGAATGGACGCCGCACCCATGGAAAGGGAGGTGACGCCGAGACCGGTCAGCACACACGCGAGCAGCGGGTCGGATGCCGCCTCGCCACAGACACCACAGCTCTTGCCCTCGGCCTTGGCCGACTCGGCGGACAGCGCGACGAGGTCGAGCAGCGCGGGCTGCCACGGGTCCTGCAGCCGCGACACCGCGCCCACCTGGCGGTCGGCGGCGAAGGCGTACTGGGCCAGGTCGTTGGTGCCCAGCGAGAGGAACTCGACCTCCTGCAGGATCGAGCGCGCCCGCAGCGCCGCCGACGGAATCTCCACCATGGCGCCGAACTTGGCCTGCAGCCCCGCCTCGCGACACGCGTCCGCGAACGCCTTGGCGTCGGCACGGTCCGCGACCATCGGAGCCATGACCTCGAGGTAGACAGGCAGCCCCTCAGAGGCCTTGGCCAGCGCGGTCAGCTGCGTACGGAGCACATCGGGGTGCTCCAGCAGCGACCGAAGACCCCGCACACCGAGCGCCGGGTTCGGCTCATCGGCGGGCGTCAGGAAGTCGAGCGGCTTGTCGGCTCCCGCGTCGAGCACACGCACCACGACCCGGCCCTCGGGGAACGCCTCGAGCACCTTGCGGTACGCCTCGACCTGCTTCTCCTCCGACGGCGCCTTGGTGCTGTCGTCGAGGAACAGGAACTCGGTACGGAAGAGACCGACACCCTCGGCGCCAGCCTCCACCGCCGCCGGCACGTCGGCGGGACCGCCGACGTTGGCGAGCAGCGGCACCTTGTGACCGTCGGACGTCGCACCCGGACCGGTCGACGCGGCGAGCGCAGCCTTCCGCTCGGCGGCCGCGGCCTCCATCTGGCTCCGCTTCTCCGCACTCGGGTCGACGAAGATCTCACCGGTGCTGCCGTCCACGGCCACAACGGTGCCCTCGGCGAGCTCACCCGCACCCGGCAGAGCGACAACGGCGGGCACACCGAGCGCCCGCGCGAGAATCGCGCTGTGACTGGTCGGCCCGCCTTCCTCGGTGACGAAGCCGAGCACCAGCGCGGGGTCGAGCAGCGCTGTGTCCGCGGGCGCGAGGTCGCGCGCGATCAGGACGTAGGGCTCATCGCTGTCCGGCACACCCGGCATCGGAACGCCGAGCAGCCGCGCGACGATGCGATTCCGTACGTCATCGAGGTCAGCGACACGACCGGCCATGTACTCACCGGCACCGGCAAGCAGTTCGCGGTAGTGGGAGAACGCGTCGTAGATGCCGCGCTCCGCCGTGCTGCCGACCGTGATGCGGCGGTCGACGTCGGACATGAGCTCGGGGTCCTGGGCGATCATCGCCTGCGCCTCGAGTACGTGCTGCGCCTCCCCACCGGCCAGATTGCCGCGCGCGATCAGATCGGCCGCGACAGCCTCCACGGCCTGCCGGGCGCGCCCCTGTTCGCGCTCGGCCTCTTCCGCGGGAATCTGCTTGGCCGGCGGCTCGAGCACCGCCGTCCCCATGTGCCGAACTTCGCCGATCGCCACACCGTGGCTCACGCCGACGCCTCGCAGCGTTGTCTCCATTTCACCCGTCTCCAATAGAGCGACGGGCCCAGCCGCCGCGGTGGATGTCCTACCTGCCGTCAGGGACGGCGATGACGTCACTTCCAGCTGAAGAGAGAGTCCCCGGCCTTGACGTCACCATCCTCGACGAGCCCGCTGAGGGACTCGGCAGTGGCCTCGAGTGCCACGATCGGGCAGATAGGAGACTTGCCGGCCGCCTCGACGCTCGCCGGGTCCCAGCGCACGATCTCCTGGCCGCGCTGCACGGTGTCACCCTTGTTGACGAGCAGCTCGAAGCCCTCACCATTGAGCTGTACGGTGTCGATGCCCAGGTGCGTCAGCACGCCGTGCCCCTGGTCGTCAACGACGACAAAGGCATGGGGGTGAAGCGAGACGACGATGCCGTCGACGGGAGCGACAGCCGCCGAGGGCTCACGCGCGGGGTCGATGGCCGTACCGGGGCCGACCATCGCACCGGAGAACACGGGGTCCGGTACTGCGGCGAGCCCGATGGCGCGTCCTGCAAGCGGTGACGTCACGCTGGTCATGGCATGCCTCCCAGGGGGCGGAGATTCGTAGCCGCCGTCACTGCCTGTCCCGGACGGCGCACTGTTCAGAAGCGTAAGTCATAAAAAGTCCCGGTTCCGCGCGAGAGGTCCCGGTTGACTGAGTAGGGGCACTGCACAAACGATTTGCGGCCACCCCAGCGCCCCATGTACAGTCGGACTCCTGCCTGAGGCGAGCGACGCGGTCAAGCGTCCGGACTCGGCAGCATCTATCAAGTCAGATCCTAATCCCTGGGTCAGCTTCTGCGTGCTCGCAGATGAGTGGTCAGGGAGTCGAAAAAGACCTGATAGAGTTTGGAACACAACGAAGGGAAGCGCCCGGAGGAAAGCCCGAGAGGGTGAGTACAAAGGAAGCGTCCGTTCCTTGAGAACTCAACAGCGTGCCAAAAGTCAACGCCAGATATGTTGATACCCCGTCTCCGGCCGTCATGGTCGAGACGAGGTTCCTTTGAAGAAAACATCAGCGAGGACGCTGTGAACCGGAAGATTATTCCTCTTCCTGGTTCCGCTCAACGCGGATGCGCACCCGATTACGGGTAAACATTCACGGAGAGTTTGATCCTGGCTCAGGACGAACGCTGGCGGCGTGCTTAACACATGCAAGTCGAACGATGAAGCCCTTCGGGGTGGATTAGTGGCGAACGGGTGAGTAACACGTGGGCAATCTGCCCTGCACTCTGGGACAAGCCCTGGAAACGGGGTCTAATACCGGATGATATCCCCTCTCGCATGGGAGGGGATTGAAAGCTCCGGCGGTGCAGGATGAGCCCGCGGCCTATCAGCTTGTTGGTGAGGTAGAAGCTCACCAAGGCGACGACGGGTAGCCGGCCTGAGAGGGCGACCGGCCACACTGGGACTGAGACACGGCCCAGACTCCTACGGGAGGCAGCAGTGGGGAATATTGCACAATGGGCGAAAGCCTGATGCAGCGACGCCGCGTGAGGGATGACGGCCTTCGGGTTGTAAACCTCTTTCAGCAGGGAAGAAGCGAAAGTGACGGTACCTGCAGAAGAAGCGCCGGCTAACTACGTGCCAGCAGCCGCGGTAATACGTAGGGCGCAAGCGTTGTCCGGAATTATTGGGCGTAAAGAGCTCGTAGGCGGCTTGTCACGTCGGTTGTGAAAGCCCGGGGCTTAACCCCGGGTCTGCAGTCGATACGGGCAGGCTAGAGTGTGGTAGGGGAGATCGGAATTCCTGGTGTAGCGGTGAAATGCGCAGATATCAGGAGGAACACCGGTGGCGAAGGCGGATCTCTGGGCCATTACTGACGCTGAGGAGCGAAAGCGTGGGGAGCGAACAGGATTAGATACCCTGGTAGTCCACGCCGTAAACGGTGGGAACTAGGTGTTGGCGACATTCCACGTCGTCGGTGCCGCAGCTAACGCATTAAGTTCCCCGCCTGGGGAGTACGGCCGCAAGGCTAAAACTCAAAGGAATTGACGGGGGCCCGCACAAGCAGCGGAGCATGTGGCTTAATTCGACGCAACGCGAAGAACCTTACCAAGGCTTGACATATACCGGAAAGCATCAGAGATGGTGCCCCCCTTGTGGTCGGTATACAGGTGGTGCATGGCTGTCGTCAGCTCGTGTCGTGAGATGTTGGGTTAAGTCCCGCAACGAGCGCAACCCTTGTTCTGTGTTGCCAGCATGCCCTTCGGGGTGATGGGGACTCACAGGAGACTGCCGGGGTCAACTCGGAGGAAGGTGGGGACGACGTCAAGTCATCATGCCCCTTATGTCTTGGGCTGCACACGTGCTACAATGGCAGGTACAATGAGCTGCGAAGCCGCGAGGCGGAGCGAATCTCAAAAAGCCTGTCTCAGTTCGGATTGGGGTCTGCAACTCGACCCCATGAAGTCGGAGTTGCTAGTAATCGCAGATCAGCATTGCTGCGGTGAATACGTTCCCGGGCCTTGTACACACCGCCCGTCACGTCACGAAAGTCGGTAACACCCGAAGCCGGTGGCCCAACCCCTTGTGGGAGGGAGCCGTCGAAGGTGGGACTGGCGATTGGGACGAAGTCGTAACAAGGTAGCCGTACCGGAAGGTGCGGCTGGATCACCTCCTTTCTAAGGAGCATCTAGACTGCCAGGCTTGCTTGGTGGTCCAAGAGCCAGTACATCAGCGAATGTCTGATGCTGGTTGCTCATGGGTGGAACGTTGACTACTCGGCACGGTCGGTTGGCTTCACTAGTACTGCTTCGGCGTGGAACGTGAATGTTGATGGATCGGGTCGGGCACGCTGTTGGGTATCTGAAGGTACGGCCGGTTTTTCGGCTGCCTTCGATGCCGACCCCAGTGAAGCACTGTGAATGCAGTGTGTGATGGGTGGTTGGTCGTTGTTTGAGAACTGCACAGTGGACGCGAGCATCTGTGGCCAAGTTTTTAAGGGCGCACGGTGGATGCCTTGGCACCAGGAACCGATGAAGGACGTGGGAGGCCACGATAGTCCCCGGGGAGTCGTCAACCAGGCTTTGATCCGGGGGTTTCCGAATGGGGAAACCCGGCAGTCGTCATGGGCTGTCACCCGCTGCTGAACACATAGGCAGTGTGGAGGGAACGCGGGGAAGTGAAACATCTCAGTACCCGCAGGAAGAGAAAACAACCGTGATTCCGGGAGTAGTGGCGAGCGAAACTGGATGAGGCCAAACCGTATACGTGTGATACCCGGCAGGGGTTGCGTGTGCGGGGTTGTGGGATCTCTCTTTCACAGTCTGCCGGCTGTGAGACGAGTCAGAAACCGTTGATGTAGGCGAAGGACATGCGAAAGGTCCGGCGTAGAGGGTAAGACCCCCGTAGTCGAAACATCAGCGGCTCGTTTGAGAGACACCCAAGTAGCACGGGGCCCGAGAAATCCCGTGTGAATCTGGCGGGACCACCCGTTAAGCCTAAATATTCCCTGGTGACCGATAGCGGATAGTACCGTGAGGGAATGGTGAAAAGTACCGCGGGAGCGGAGTGAAATAGTACCTGAAACCGTGTGCCTACAAGCCGTGGGAGCGTCGCGCATTGAGTTTACTCAATGCGTCGTGACTGCGTGCCTTTTGAAGAATGAGCCTGCGAGTTTGCGGTGCGTTGCGAGGTTAACCCGTGTGGGGAAGCCGTAGCGAAAGCGAGTCCGAATAGGGCGGTTCAGTAGCGCGCTCAAGACCCGAAGCGGAGTGATCTAGCCATGGGCAGGTTGAAGCGGCTGTAAGAGGTCGTGGAGGACCGAACCCACCAGGGTTGAAAACCTGGGGGATGACCTGTGGTTAGGGGTGAAAGGCCAATCAAACTCCGTGATAGCTGGTTCTCCCCGAAATGCATTTAGGTGCAGCGTCGTGTGTTTCTTGCCGGAGGTAGAGCACTGGATAGGCGATGGGCCCTACCGGGTTACTGACCTTAGCCAAACTCCGAATGCCGGTAAGTGAGAGCACGGCAGTGAGACTGTGGGGGATAAGCTCCATGGTCGAGAGGGAAACAGCCCAGAGCATCGACTAAGGCCCCTAAGCGTACGCTAAGTGGGAAAGGATGTGGAGTCGCAGAGACAACCAGGAGGTTGGCTTAGAAGCAGCCACCCTTGAAAGAGTGCGTAATAGCTCACTGGTCAAGTGATTCCGCGCCGACAATGTAGCGGGGCTCAAGCGTACCGCCGAAGTCGTGTCATTCACACAATAGGGCCAACGCCTGTGTGGATGGGTAGGGGAGCGTCGTGTGCCGGGTGAAGCTGCAGCGGAAGCTAGTGGTGGACGGTTCACGAGTGAGAATGCAGGCATGAGTAGCGATACATACGTGAGAAACGTGTGCGCCGATTGACTAAGGGTTCCTGGGTCAAGCTGATCTGCCCAGGGTAAGTCGGGACCTAAGGCGAGGCCGACAGGCGTAGTCGATGGATAACCGGTTGATATTCCGGTACCCGCTGTGAAGCGTCAAACATTGAATCAGGCGATGCTAAGTCCGTGAAGCCGTCCTGGAGCCTTCGGGCAAAGGGAAGTGGTGGAGCCGACGGACCAGACTTGTAGTAGGTGAGTGATGGGGTGACGCAGGAAGGTAGTCCAGCCCGGGCGGTGGTTGTCCCGGGGTAAGGGTGTAGCCCGTCATCTAGGTAAATCCGGATGACATGAGGGTGAGACCTGATGCCGAGCCGATTGTGGTGAAGTGGATGATCCTATGCTGTCGAGAAAAGCCTCTAGCGAGTTTCATGGCGGCCCGTACCCTAAACCGACTCAGGTGGTCAGGTAGAGAATACCGAGGCGTTCGGGTGAACTATGGTTAAGGAACTCGGCAAAATGCCCCCGTAACTTCGGGAGAAGGGGGGCCATCACCGGTGATCGGATTTACTCCGTGAGCTGGGGGTGGCCGCAGAGACCAGCGAGAAGCGACTGTTTACTAAAAACACAGGTCCGTGCGAAGCCGTAAGGCGATGTATACGGACTGACGCCTGCCCGGTGCTGGAACGTTAAGGGGACCGGTTAGTCCGACTTCGGTCGGGCGAAGCTGAGAACTTAAGCGCCAGTAAACGGCGGTGGTAACTATAACCATCCTAAGGTAGCGAAATTCCTTGTCGGGTAAGTTCCGACCTGCACGAATGGCGTAACGACTTCTCGACTGTCTCAACCATAGGCCCGGTGAAATTGCACTACGAGTAAAGATGCTCGTTTCGCGCAGAAGGACGGAAAGACCCCGGGACCTTTACTACAGTTTGATATTGGTGTTCGGTTCGGCTTGTGTAGGATAGGTGGGAGACTTTGAAGCGGGCACGCCAGTGTTCGTGGAGTCGCCGTTGAAATACCACTCTGGTCGTGCTGGATGTCTAACCTCGGTCCGTGATCCGGATCAGGGACAGTGTCTGATGGGTAGTTTAACTGGGGCGGTTGCCTCCCAAAGAGTAACGGAGGCGCCCAAAGGTTCCCTCAGCCTGGTTGGTAATCAGGTGTTGAGTGTAAGTGCACAAGGGAGCTTGACTGTGAGACCGACGGGTCGAGCAGGGACGAAAGTCGGGACTAGTGATCCGGCGGTGGCTTGTGGAAGCGCCGTCGCTCAACGGATAAAAGGTACCCCGGGGATAACAGGCTGATCTTCCCCAAGAGTCCATATCGACGGGATGGTTTGGCACCTCGATGTCGGCTCGTCGCATCCTGGGGCTGGAGTCGGTCCCAAGGGTTGGGCTGTTCGCCCATTAAAGCGGTACGCGAGCTGGGTTTAGAACGTCGTGAGACAGTTCGGTCCCTATCCTCTGTGCGCGTAGGAATATTGAGAAGGGCTGTCCCTAGTACGAGAGGACCGGGACGGACGAACCTCTGGTGTGCCAGTTGTCCTGCCAAGGGCATGGCTGGTTGGCTACGTTCGGAAAGGATAACCGCTGAAAGCATCTAAGCGGGAAGCCTGCTTCGAGATGAGTATTCCCACCCCTTTGAGGGGTTAAGGCTCCCAGTAGACGACTGGGTTGATAGGCCAGATCTGGAAGCCCGGTAACGGGTGGAGGTGACTGGTACTAATAGGCCGAGGGCTTGTCCTCAGTTGCTCGCGTCCACTGTGTTGGTTCTGAAACCACGAACAACCCCATGCCCGGGGCCACCGGGTGTGGTGCGGTTGACAGTTTCATAGTGTTTCGGTGGTCATAGCGTGAGGGAAACGCCCGGTTACATTCCGAACCCGGAAGCTAAGCCTCACAGCGCCGATGGTACTGCAGGGGGGACCCTGTGGGAGAGTAGGACGCCGCCGAACTTCTTTTATAGCCGTGGTCTCTGGATTTAATTCCAGGGGCCACGGCTTTTTTGTGTTTCCGTGGCCGGCTACCCCTCTGCACCGGCGGCTGACAACTGAGGGTAAGGTCAGGGGGCATCATCGGCTCATTTCCCACAGGAGGCCCCCGGGTGGAGGTCCAGGAGACACGTGTCCAGACGGACCGAGTCCTCACCATCCCGAACATCCTCAGCATGGCGCGCCTCGTCGGCGTACCCCTCTTCCTGTGGTTGATCCTCAGGCCGGAGTTCGGTGGCCCCAAGAGTGACCACTGGGCGCTGTTGGTGCTGATGCTGAGCGGCATCAGCGACTATCTCGATGGCAAGTTGGCCCGCCGCTGGAACCAGATCAGCAACCTCGGGCGGCTGCTCGACCCGGCTGCTGACCGGCTCTATATTTTGTCCACATTGGTCGGACTCACGTGGCGGGAGATTCTTCCGCTCTGGCTGACCGCGGTGCTGCTCCTGCGCGAGCTGGTTCTGCTGGTGATGGTCGGGATCCTCAGGCGGCACGGCTATCCGCCGCCGCAGGTGAACTTCCTCGGCAAGGCTGCCACCTTCAACCTGATGTACGCCTTTCCACTACTGCTTCTCAGTGATGGAAGTGGCTGGATCAACACTCTCGCTGCTATTTTCGGATGGGCGTTCGCCGGATGGGGTACAACGCTGTACTGGTGGGCAGGGATCCTCTACGTGGTTCAGGTCCGCAGACTTGTCCGGGCGGACGCCACGGCCGATTGAGCTTGCCGATTCGGCAGCTGTAGAGGCTTGCAGGCCCGTATCTGACATATGCGGGCCAATCTGGGCGGGCTAAGTCGGCTAGATCGTCGTCTATTGAGGAGGACGCTTCCGACATGAAGGCCGTCGTAATGGCCGGAGGCGAAGGCACGCGCCTTCGCCCCATGACCTCGAGCATGCCCAAGCCGCTCCTGCCCGTGGCCAATAGGCCGATCATGGAGCATGTGCTGCGGCTGCTCAAGCGGCATGGGCTCACCGAGACCGTAGTGACAGTCCAGTTCCTGGCCTCTCTGGTCAGGAATTACTTCGGCGATGGTGAAGAGCTCGGGATGGAGCTCACCTATGCCAATGAGGAGAAGCCACTCGGCACTGCTGGGAGTGTGAAGAACGCTGAGGAAGCGCTGAAGGACGATGCATTCCTCGTGATCTCCGGTGATGCTCTCACTGATTTCGACCTCACCGAGCTCATCAACTTCCACAAGGAAAAGGGCGCGCTTGTCACCGTCTGTCTGACGCGTGTTCCCAATCCGCTGGAATTCGGCATCACCATCGTGGACGAAGAAGGAAAGGTCGAGCGCTTTCTCGAGAAGCCGACCTGGGGGCAAGTCTTCTCGGACACGGTGAACACGGGCATCTATGTGATGGAGCCCGAGGTCTTCGACTACGTCGAGGCCGATACGTCCGTGGACTGGTCCGGCGATGTCTTCCCTCAGCTCATGAAGGAGGGCAAGCCCATCTACGGGTATGTCGCCGAGGGGTACTGGGAGGACGTCGGCACGCACGAGAGCTACGTCAAGGCACAGGCCGACGTGCTGGAGCGCAAGGTCGACGTCGAGCTCGACGGCTTCGAGATCTCGCCCGGTGTGTGGGTCGCCGAGGGTGCCGAGGTGCACCCCGACGCCGTGCTGCGCGGGCCGCTGTACATCGGGGACTACGCCAAGGTCGAGGCCGGCGCGGAGATTCGCGAGCACACCGTCATCGGCTCGAACGTCGTGGTCAAGACCGGGGCGTTTCTGCACAAGGCCGTCGTCCACGACAACGTCTACATCGGCGAGCACAGCAATCTGCGGGGCTGTGTGATCGGGAAGAACACCGACATCATGCGGGCCGCCCGTATCGAGGACGGTGCGGTCATCGGTGACGAGTGCCTGGTCGGTGAGGAATCGATCATTCAGGGCAACGTCCGCGTCTACCCGTTCAAGACGATCGAGGCCGGTGCCTTCGTCAACACGTCCGTCATCTGGGAGTCACGGGGCCAGGCCCACCTGTTCGGTGCGCGCGGGGTGTCCGGGATCCTGAATGTGGAGATCACCCCGGAGCTCGCGGTACGGCTCGCCGGCGCGTATGCGACGACGCTGAAGAAGGGCTCGACCGTCACGACCGCGCGTGACCATTCGCGAGGCGCCCGTGCGCTGAAACGAGCGGTGATCTCGGCTCTGCAGGCCAGCGCCATCGACGTACGCGATCTGGAGAATGTGCCGTTGCCGGTGGCGCGGCAGCAGACCGCGCGGGGCAGTGCCGGCGGGATCATGATCCGGACGACCCCGGGGGTGCCGGACTCCGTCGACATCATGTTCTTCGACGGGCGTGGAGCGGATCTGTCGCAGGGGAGTCAGCGGAAGCTGGACCGTGTGTACGCGCGTCAGGAGTACCGGCGTGCTTTCCCCGGCGAGATCGGGGATCTGCATTTCCCGTCGAGTGTCTTCGACTCCTACACCGGCTCTCTGCTGCGCAATATCGACACCACGGGTGTGGCCGAGTCCGAGCTGAAGGTGGTCGTCGACGCGTCCAACGGCAGCGCGGGTCTTGTGCTGCCGAGTCTTCTCGGGCGGCTCGGTGTCGATGCGCTGACCATCAACCCAGGTCTCGACGAGTCACGTCCGACCGAGTCCTACGAGGCGCGCAGGTCGGGGCTTGTGCGGCTCGGCGAGATCGTGGCGTCGGCGCGGGCCGCGTTCGGGGTGCGCTTCGATCCGGTGGGTGAGCGTCTTTCGCTCGTCGACGAGAAGGGGCGGATCGTCGAGGACGACCGGGCGCTGCTCGTCATGCTCGATCTGGTCGCCGCCGAGCGGCGCAGCGGGCGTGTGGCCCTTCCGGTGACGACGACGCGGATCGCCGAGCAGGTGGCCGCGTACCACGGTACGCAGGTCGACTGGACGACCACATCACCGGACGATCTGACACGGGTGGGGCGCGACGAGTCGACGATCTTCGGGGGCGATGGCCGCGGTGGCTTCATCATCCCCGAGTTCAGCAGTGTCTTCGACGGTACGGCGGCGTTCGTGCGGCTCATCGGGCTTGTGGCGCGGACGCAGCTCACGCTCAGCCAGATCGACGCGCGGATTCCGCGGGCCCATGTGCTGCGGCGTGACCTCGCGACTCCGTGGGCGGTCAAGGGTCTGGTGATGCGTCGCGTGGTCGAGGCCGCGGGGGAGCGTTCCGTGGACACGACCGATGGTGTGCGGGTCGTGGAGACCGACGGGCGCTGGGTGTTGGTGCTGCCCGATCCCGCGGAGGCGGTCACTCATTTGTGGGCAGAAGGGCCCGATGACGCGTCCGCGCAGGCACTGCTCGACGAATGGTCCGCAGTGGTGGACAGCGCAGGTCGCTGACCGTGCGCGAGGGCCGGACGGCGCCCGGCAGGGGCGCCGTCCGGCACGCCGGTGGGGCCATTCGGAGGTAACGCCCGCGACGTGCGACGATGTGCGGCATGCCGCAGCAGCCCCCCGTTCGGAGCACCCCCTCGCGCCCCCGGCGCCCGGACGCCTCCATGTCGCTGCTCACCACCGTCATGGACCACAGCCTGGACGAGGGATACGCGGAGGCGGCTGCCCGCAAGAAGGAGAAGGGTGACGGCGGCGTTCCGCGTCCGCTGCGCGCCAAGCTCGGGCTCGCACTCGGGCTCGTACTCGCCGCCCTGGTGGTGACCGTGGGAGCCGCGCAGGCGCGGATAGCGGCTCCGGTCGTCGCCAAGGAGCGCGCGGAGCTCATCGACCGGATCGAGTCGGCGACTTCGGACGCGGACAAGCTCGAAGAGGACGTCGAGACGCTCCGCGACGACGTGAGCGAGCGGCAGCGTGAGGCGCTGAAGAAGCACGGCGGAAGCCAGGGCGAGTTGGTGGCTCTGCTTTCCGGTGCCACAGAGGTGGACGGGCCGGGCGTGAAGCTCGTCGTGGACGACGCCAAGGCAGCAGACCAGGGCGGTGGCGGACCGCGGGAGAGCAGCGGGTTCTCCGACACCGGACGGGTGCGGGACCGCGACATGCAGCGGGTGGTCAACGGCCTGTGGCAGTCGGGCGCGGAGGCGATCGCCATCAACGACCAGCGGCTGACCGCGCTGTCGGCGATCAGGGCCGCGGGTGACGCGATACTGGTCGACAACAAGCCGCTGGTGCCGCCGTATACGGTGCTTGCCGTGGGGGACGGGCAGCGGTTGAGCACGAGATTCCAGAACAGTCGCGACGGTCAGTATCTGCATGCTCTGCAGGAGAACTTCGGGGTCAGGACCAGCATTTCCGTACAGGAAAGCGTCCGACTCCCGGCAGCACCGAGTGTGACCGTACGTACAGCAGAGCCGAAGGCAGGAAAGGGCACATAGTGATCGCCGTACTGGGCCTCGTCGTGGGAGTCGTGGCCGGATTGTTGGTCCGGCCCGAGGTTCCGGCGGTGGTCGAGCCGTACCTTCCGATCGCCGTCGTCGCCGCGCTCGACGCGGTGTTCGGAGGCCTGCGCGCGATGCTCGACGGGATCTTCGACGACAAGGTCTTCGTGGTCTCGTTCCTCTCGAACGTGGTCGTGGCCGCCCTGATCGTGTTCCTGGGCGACAAGTTGGGCGTGGGCGCCCAGCTCTCCACCGGCGTCGTCGTGGTGCTCGGCATCCGGATCTTCTCCAACGCCGCCGCCATCCGCCGACACATCTTCCGGGCGTGACGCCGATGGCCACGGACGAGACGCCCGGGAACGACAACCGGCGCAAGGAACTGCCCGCCGAGGTGCCGAGCGCGCCCGTGGAGCCGGCGGACGACGCCGCGCCCGCGCGGGGCGAGCAGCAGCCGTTGAAGGGCCGTCAGCGGCTGGTGGAGGCGCTGTGGCCGCCGCGTGTCACGCGTCCCCAACTGATCGTCGCCCTGCTGCTGTTCGTTCTGGGGCTCGGCCTGGCCATCCAGGTGCGGTCCAACAACGACAGCAGCGCCCTGCGCGGCGCACGTCAGGAAGATCTCGTACGCATCCTCGATGAACTGGATGACCGTACGCAGCGTCTGGAAGATGAGAAGCAGCGTCTGGAGGATCAGCGCACCGGGCTCGAGAACAGCTCGGACCAGGCCGAGGAGGCCCGCAAGCAGACGGTCGAGAAGGAAAGACAACTCGGCATTCTGGCGGGCACCGTGGCAGCGCAGGGTCCTGGCATCACGCTGACCATCGATGACAAGAAGGGGTCGGTTGAGGCGGACATGCTGCTCGACGCCATTCAGGAGCTGCGCGCTGCGGGGGCCGAGGCCATCCAGATCAATGACGTGCGCGTGGTGGCAAGCACCTACCTGTCGGACACGGACGGTGGTGGCGTACGGGTGGACGGCCGCAAGGTCGGCAAGCCCTATCGCTTCAAGGTGATCGGCAAGCCGCAGGACCTCGAGCCGGCGCTGAACATCCCTGGTGGGGTGGTGCAGACTCTGGAGAAGGAGCAGGCCACGGTCACCGTGGCGCGAGCGGAGAAGATCGTGGTGGACGCCTTGCGACCCGCGAAGCGGCCTGACTACGCTCGGTCGTCCTCCCAGTGAGGCGGGGGCGCATGGGGGCCGTCCGGGGAGGGCATGAGGTTGCGGGGGGTCGGCGCACTGTAAGCGTGGTGCGTGGTGGAAACTGTTTGGCGGGTACGGACGTTGTGAGGATGTCTGGTACGCCGATGTACGCCGGTGTGTGCAATCAGGGTTCGTCCTGCCCCACGGGCGGGTCTGTTTCGGTCAAGGGGAATCGCCCGTGAAGTTGTTTGAGAAGTTGTTCGGCAAGCGTTCGCGCGAGGACAGCGGCAATCCCGCCACTGCCCGGCACCGTGCGCCGCGCCATGGAGACGCCGCCGAGGACCAGGGCGGCGAGCGCCCGATGTTCCGTGATCAGGTCGGTGGTCCTGGCGGTGACATTTCGGGCGGACAGGGCGCGTCGTCTGTTGACCCTGCCGGTGCGGGCCGCATAGGTTTCGGAGAACCGTCAACCTCAAGTACGGGTGGAGGGTTTACCCCCGGTCCGTACGCATCGAATGCCCCCGCGGGGCAGCCGCGGCAGGAGGATCCGTCCATGGCCCTGGTGTGTACGAGGTGCGGGAACCGCAACGCCGACGCGAGCCGGTTCTGCTCCAACTGCGGCGCGCCGCTGCGGGCCGGGGCCGCCCCGGAGCGTCCGTCCGAGACGACCTCGACGATCTCCATCTCGGGCCTCGAGGCCTATGACGCGGAGGTGACGGGGCAGACCGCCTCGCCCGCCCTCTCGCCGGAGGCCCAGGCCGCCGTCGACGCGTTGCCGCTCGGCTCGGCGCTCCTCGTGGTGCGCCGCGGTCCGAACTCGGGCAGCCGCTTCCTCCTGGACGGCGAGCTGACCACGGCAGGGCGTCACCCGCAGAGCGACATCTTCCTGGACGACGTGACCGTGTCGCGCCGCCACGTGGAGTTCCGTCGCGTCCAGGACGGTTCCTTCACCGTCGCGGACGTGGGCAGCCTCAACGGCACATACGTCAACCGGGAGCGCATCGACTCCGTCGCGCTGTCGAACGGCGACGAGGTGCAGATCGGTAAGTACCGGCTGGTCTTCTACGCGAGCCAGCGGAGCGTCGGCATCTGACCCTCCCCCGGACTTCGTCCGGGTGCACCCTCAGGAAGGTCCATGCTTCAAACACCGAGGGGCGGTGCCGGGAACGGCACCGCCGCCGAGGACCGTCGGCTGATGAGCATCGGCGCCGTCCTGAACGCGCTGCGTGACGAATTTCCCGAGGTCACGATCTCCAAGATCCGATTCCTGGAGTCGGAAGGGCTCATCGAGCCCGAACGCACGCCGTCCGGGTACCGGAAGTTCGGCCCGCAGGACGTCGAGCGGCTCGGTCACGTCCTGCGGATGCAGCGGGACCACTATCTGCCGCTCAAGGTCATCCGGGAGCACCTGGACGCCCTGGAGCGCGGAGAAGCGGCCCCGCTGCCCTCCCTGGGGCAGCCGAGAGAGCCCGGCGACGTCTGGGGCCCCGGCGAGGCCGAAGGGCCCACGGCGGCCCGCGTGGGCCGGGCCGAGCTGCTCGCGGCCGCCGAGATCGACGCGGAGCAGCTCGACGAGTGGGAGACGTACGGGCTCATCGCGCCGTTGCCGGAAGGTGGTTACGACGCCGAGGCCGTGACGGTCGCCGCCCTGGTGGTCGAACTCGGCAGGTTCGGCATCGAACCGCGCCATCTGCGGGCCATGAAAACCGCCGCCGAACGCGAGGCCGGCCTCGTCGACCAGGTCGTGGCACCCCTGCGGAGGCACCGTAATCCGCAGACCAGGGCCCATGCGGAAGCCCGTACGAAGGAACTGGCGGGGCTCACCGGAAAGCTGCACTCTGCACTGGTGCAGACCGCTCTCGGGGTGCGGTTGCCCTGACTCAAGAGGTGCCCGACTACCCAAACCTGCCGGGCACGTCCTAGGGTTGCTGTGTGAACGAGCTCGACGTCGTAGGTGTCCGGGTCGAAATGCCCTCTAACCAACCGATCGTGCTCCTGCGTGAAGTGGGAGGCGATCGGTACCTCCCCATCTGGATCGGACCAGGGGAGGCGACCGCGATCGCCTTCGCACAGCAGGGGATGGCGCCCGCACGGCCGCTGACCCACGACCTGTTCAAGGACGTGCTGGAGGCGGTGGGTCAGGAGCTCACCGAGGTGCGCATCACGGACCTGCGCGAAGGGGTCTTCTACGCGGAGCTGGTCTTCGCCAGTGGAGTCGAGGTGAGCGCCCGGCCGTCCGACGCCATAGCGCTTGCGCTGCGCACCGGAACGCCGATCTACGGCAGTGACGGGGTCCTGGACGACGCCGGCATCGCCATTCCGGACGAGCAGGAGGACGAGGTGGAGAAATTCCGCGAGTTCCTCGACCAGATCTCGCCCGAGGACTTCGGCACCAACAGCCAGTGAACCGATGCCTCCGGAGGGTCCCGACGGACCATTCGGCTAGCCTTTCCCGGCGGTGAGGCGCGGCAAACCACTCTTAGGGTGATTATCACTCGGCGTGCCGAGTGTGGCGATCGTTGACGAGCCCCTGGCGACTGCCTACCGTCGGGAAGGCAGGTCAAGGACGGAGGTCGGCGTGAGAAGCAGCGGCGACGGTACGGCGATGGGCGGACCGTATCCGCTTCACGGCAGCACGGCCGATCACTCTCCGAGGCGGCCGATGGCGGTTCAGGGGAGCGGGGACGCTACGTCCGGGCAGACCGAACAGGAACAGATCGGGTACCGAGGGCCGACCGCGTGTGCGGCCGCCGGTATCACGTATCGACAGCTCGACTACTGGGCCCGTACGGGGCTCGTCGAGCCCAGTGTGCGGTCCGCGGGCGGGTCGGGGACCCAGCGGCTCTACAGCTTCCGGGACGTCGTCGTCCTGAAGATCGTGAAGCGGTTCCTGGACACCGGTGTGTCCCTGCAGAACATCCGGACCACGGTCCAGCATCTGCGCGACCGCGGTTTCCGGGATCTGGAGCGGATGACGCTCATGAGCGACGGTGCGACGGTCTACGAGTGCACGTCGCCCGACGAGGTCCACGATCTGCTCCAGGGCGGGCAAGGGGTCTTCGGGATCGCCGTGGGCGTCGTGTGGCGGGACGTGGAAGCGGCGCTCTCGCAGCTGCACGGGGAGCGCATCGACACCGGGGAGACGCTGCTGCGTCAGAACCCCGCCGACGAGCTCGCGCGGCGGCGTAACCGGGCCGTGTGAGGCGGTTGGGGCAGCGCCGTCGGCCTTGGGTTCGGGGTGGCGGTTTCGGGGCGTTGTCAGTGGCGTAGGGCAGCATCAGAAGTGTGAGAACCGCGCCCACGATTCTGCATCTCGACATGGATGCCTTCTACGCGTCTGCCGAGCAGGCCGCGAAGCCGAGTCTGCGCGGGAAGGCCGTGGTGGTGGGCGGGCTCGGGCCGCGGGGTGTGGTGGCCACGGCTTCATACGAGGCGAGGAAGCTCGGTGTGCACTCGGCGATGCCCATGGGGCAGGCGCGGCGCCTCGCGCCGAACGCCGCCTATCTGGTGCCGCGCTTCGGGCTCTACCGGGAGATCAGCGAGCAGGTGATGGCGCTGCTGCGTGAGCTGTCTCCGCTGGTGGAGCCGCTCAGTCTGGACGAGGCCTTTGTCGACTTGGAGGCGGGCGGCGTGGCCGACGACCAGGCGTCGGCGCTGGCCGTGGGGGAGCGGTTGCGCGCCGACATCAAGACGGTGACCGGACTTGCCGGGTCGGTCGGGCTCGCCGCGTCCAAGATGCTGGCGAAGATCGCCTCGGAGGAGGCCAAGCCCGATGGGCTGCGGCTGATAGTTCCGGGGACCGAGCGGGAGCTGCTCGCGCCGATGTCCGTGCGGACGCTGCCCGGGGTCGGTCCTGCCACCGGGGACCATCTGCGGCGGGGTGGGATCACGACGGTGGGGGAGATCGCGGAGGCGGGTGAGGACGAGCTCGTACGGCTGCTCGGGAAGTCGCACGGGAGCGCGCTGTACGCGATGGCGCAGGCGCGGGACGAGCGGCCCGTGGTGGCGGAGCGGGAGTCCAAGTCGGTCAGTGTCGAGGACACGTACGACGTGGACATTCACGACCGGGTGCGGGTCAGGGGCGAGGTGGCGCGGCTCGCCGACCGGTGTGTGGAGCGGTTGCGGGCTGCCGGGCACTCGGGGCGGACCATCGTGCTGAAGGTGCGGCGGTTCGACTTCTCGACGCTGACACGGTCCGAGACGCTGCGGGGGCCCACGGACGACCCTGGGGTGGTGCGGGAGGCTGCCGCGCGGCTGCTGGAGTCCGTGGACACCACGGGGGGCGTGCGGCTCCTTGGCGTGGGGGTCACGGGGCTTGCGGACTACACGCAGGAGGATCTCTTCGCGCAGGCTCGGGCCGACGGGCTTGAGCGAGGGGAGGGCGAGGCTGCCGGGGCCGTGACTGAGGTCGAGGGCGCGGCGGAGGTCGAGGAGGCGTCCGTCGAGGAGGTACCGCTCGGTGCGCGGCGGTGGGCCGCGGGGCACGATGTGCGGCATGCCGTGTACGGGTGCGGGTGGGTGCAGGGGAGCGGGCTTGGGCGGGTGACGGTGCGGTTCGAGACTCCGGGGTCGGTGCCGGGGCGGGTGCGGACGTTTCGGGTCGATGATCCGGAGTTGGTGGAGGCGGAGCCGTTGCCGCTGGTGGCTCCGCCGGAGGGCGGGGCTGGGCAGTGCCCCTCGGGGTAGCGGTGCTCGGCAGTGGGCGTTGTGCCCACCCTTCCCCAAGCTCTCGGCTTCGCTCGAGCAGGGGAGACCCCACTCGCCCTGCGGAACGCCTGCCCACAACGAGGCGGTCGGGCCGGCCGGGGAAGCGCCGCGTACGGGGGAGGGCGCGGCGTCAGGGGTCTTTGTCTGCGGTGTTGCCGAAGTTCTGGTCGGGGGGTGGTGGGGGCGTGATGTCCAGGCCGTAGTGGTGGTAGAGCTGGAGTTCCTGTTCGGGGGAGAGGTGGCGGCCTACGCCGAAGTCGGGGGCGTCCTTGATCAGGGAGCGTTCGAAGGGGATGCGCAGGGTGCCCTCTCCCGTGACCTCGCTGGGTTCCAGGGGGACGAAGGCGTCACGGCTGAACAGGCCCGTGCGTATCGCGGCCCACTCCGGGGCGCCGGTGGCATCGTCGAGGTAGACCTCGTCGATCGTGCCGATCTTGGCCCCGTCCCGGTCGAACGCCTTGCGGCCGATCAGGTTGCGCGGATCGATGTCGGTCTGCACGGGCCCTCCAACTGGTCGCAGTTTGTCGAAATGGCGCGTAACTCATCATTATTCGCTTGTCATCACTACGAAAGAGCACATCGGGGCATGCGGCCACTCGAGGGATCGGGCGCGGTCCTCGCTGGTACGCTGGCGGTGGCTGCTGACCCCGTGCGGGAGAGCTCTCCGGGAGGTGATTCCGGAGGCGCCGAAGGAGCAAATCCTCCCCGGAATCTCTCAGGCACCCTGTACCGCACGGACGAGGTCACTCTGGAAAGCAGGGCGGGCGTCGGGCGGGCACGTTCGAGACCCTTCCTCACCGACGGTGAAAGCAGATCTGTCCATGGGCGGATCTGTGAAGCTCTCAGGTTGAGATGACAGAGGGGGAGGCCGTCCGGGCACCCGCGCCGTGGTGCCCCTCGCAGGTCGCGTCAGACCAGCGTCAGACCAGGAGGCCTCCGCAATGACCGCCACCCCTCGCATCCCGCTCTCACAGCTTGAGCAGGGCATTCCCTTCGAGCAGCGGCACATCGGCCCCGATGCCGAAGCATGCGCCAAGATGCTCGCGCAGGTCGGCTACGGCTCGCTCGACGAGCTGACCGCCGCCGCGGTGCCGGATGTGATCAAGAACGCCGAGGCGCTGAATCTGCCCGGGGCGCGCACCGAGGCCGAGGTCCTGGCCGAGCTGCGCTCGCTGGCCGATCGGAATCAGGTGCTCGATTCCATGATCGGGCTCGGCTACTACGGGACCTTCACGCCGCCCGTCATCCTGCGGAACGTCATGGAGAACCCTGCTTGGTACACGGCTTACACGCCGTACCAGCCCGAGATCTCCCAGGGGCGGCTCGAGGCGCTGCTCAACTTCCAGACCGTCGTCGCCGAGCTGACCGGACTGCCCACCTCCGGTGCCTCCCTGCTCGACGAGGGGACCGCCGCCGCCGAGGCCATGGCCCTTTCGCGGCGCATGAGCAAGGTCAAGGACGGCGTTTTTCTTGTTGATGCCGATGTGCTGCCGCAGACCATCGCCGTCATTCAGACCCGTGCCGAGCCGACCGGCGTCGAGATCGTCGTCGCCGATCTGAGCGACGGCATCCCGGCCGAGGTCGCCGAGCGCGGTGTCGTCGGCGTACTGATCCAGTACCCGGGTGCCTCCGGTGTCGTACGCGACATCAAGGCGGTCATCGAGCAGGCGCACGAGTTGGGGGCCGTGGTCTCCGTCGCGGCCGATCTGCTCGCCCTGACGCTGCTCACCTCGCCCGGTGAGCTCGGTGCGGACATCGCGGTCGGCACGACGCAGCGGTTCGGTGTGCCGATGGGCTTCGGCGGGCCGCACGCCGGATACATGGCGGTGCGCGAGAAGTTCGCCCGCAGCCTGCCGGGCCGGCTCGTCGGTGTCTCCGTCGACGCCGACGGCAACAAGGCCTACCGGCTCGCGCTGCAGACCCGTGAGCAGCACATCCGCCGCGAGAAGGCGACGAGCAACATCTGTACGGCACAGGTGCTGCTCGCCGTCATGGCCGGGATGTACGCGGTCTACCACGGGCCCGAGGGCCTCAAGTCCATCGCGCGGCGCACCCACCGCTACGCGACGCTGCTGGCCGCCGGCCTCACCGCGGGCGGGGTCGAGGTCGTGCACGGCGCGTACTTCGACACGCTGACCGTGCGGGTGCCCGGCAAGGCCGAGGAGCTTGTCTCCGCGGCCCGCGAGGGTGGCGTCAACGTCCACCAGGTCGACGCCGACCACGTCTCGCTGGCCTGCGACGAGACCACCACGCGCAAGCAGCTGACGGCGATCTGGACCGCGTTCGGGGTCGAGGCGGACATCGAGGCGCTCGACGCGGCGACCGAGGACACCCTGCCCGCCGGTCTGCTGCGCTCCGACGCGTACCTGACGCACCCGGTCTTCCACCAGTACCGCTCCGAGACCGCGATGCTGCGCTACCTGCGCAAGCTGGCCGACCGTGACTACGCGCTCGACCGCGGCATGATCCCGCTGGGCTCCTGCACCATGAAGCTCAACGCGACCACCGAGATGGAGCCGGTCACCTGGCCCGAGTTCGGGCAGCTGCACCCCTTCGCGCCCGCCCAGCAGGCGCAGGGCTACCTCACCCTCATCCGTGAGCTGGAGGAGCGGCTCGCCGAGGTCACCGGGTACGACAAGGTCTCGCTGCAGCCCAACGCCGGTTCGCAGGGCGAGCTGGCGGGTCTCCTCGCGGTCCGTGGCTACCACCGGGCCAACGGCGACGAGCAGCGCACCGTCTGCCTCATCCCGTCCTCCGCGCACGGCACCAACGCCGCGAGCGCCGTGATGGCCGGCATGAAGGTCGTCGTCGTGAAGACCGCCGACGACGGCGAGATCGACGTCGACGACCTGCGCGCCAAGATCGAGAAGCACCGCGACGAGCTGTCGGTGCTTATGATCACGTACCCGTCGACGCACGGCGTCTTCGAGGAGCACGTCGCCGACATCTGCGCGGAGGTGCACGAGGCCGGCGGGCAGGTGTACGTCGACGGCGCCAACCTCAACGCGCTGGTGGGCCTTGCCAAGCCGGGGCACTTCGGCGGCGACGTCTCGCACCTGAACCTGCACAAGACCTTCTGCATCCCGCACGGCGGCGGCGGTCCCGGCGTCGGCCCGGTCGGTGTGCGCGAGCACCTCGCGCCGTACCTGCCCAACCACCCGATGCAGCCCGCCGCGGGTCCCGAGACGGGTGTCGGACCGATCTCCGCCGCGCCGTGGGGCTCCGCGGGCATCCTGCCGATCTCCTGGGCGTACGTACGTCTCATGGGCGGCGAGGGGCTCAAGCGCGCCACGCAGGTCGCGGTGCTCTCCGCGAACTACATCGCCAAGCGGCTCGAGCCGCACTTCCCGGTGCTCTACACCGGTCCCGGCGACCTCGTCGCACACGAGTGCATCATCGACCTGCGGCCGCTGAGCAAGGAGACGGGCGTCAGCGTCGACGACATCGCCAAGCGGCTCATCGACTACGGCTTCCACGCGCCGACCATGTCGTTCCCGGTCGCCGGGACGCTGATGATCGAGCCGACGGAGAGCGAGGACCTGGTCGAGATCGACCGGTTCTGCGAGGCGATGATCGCCATTCGCGCGGAGATCGAGAAGGTCGGCGGCGGCGAGTGGTCCGCCGACGACAACCCGCTGCGCAACGCGCCGCACACCGCGGCCGCGCTGAGCGGCGAGTGGGAGCACGACTACAGCCGCGAGGAGGCCGTCTTCCCGGCCGGTGTCGTCGCGGCCGACAAGTACTGGCCGCCGGTGCGCCGTATCGACCAGGCGTACGGCGACCGGAACCTGGTCTGCTCCTGCCCGCCGCTGGATGCGTACGAGGACTGATGCACGAGGACTGATACGCGGTCCAGCACATGCGTCGGGGCCGGTCCGGAGATTGCTTCTCCGGGTCGGCCCCTTCGTTCGTTGTCCGTGCCGTGATGCCGCCGCGTCAGGCGGCCGTCATGATCTCGTCGGTGCCCAGCGGTCGGTGCGGGGCGATGATCTGGCCGTCCGGCAGCAGCTCACCGGTGTCCTCGAAGAGCAGGACGCCGTTGCACAGCAGGCTCCAGCCCTGCTCCGGGTGGCTCGCCGTGAGGAGCGCGGCTTCCCGGTCGGCGGAGTCGGCTGTCGGGCACGGTGGTTGGTGCTGGCACATGGAAGGGTTCTTTCGCTGCGATGTGATGGCTGTGACGTCTGTCCTGCGGCTCGATGCGGTGTTCATGACCGCCCCCCGTGGTTAGTCGGTCCGATCCCAGTGTTGCCCTACGGGCGTCATTCCGCAGGGATTTAGCGGCAGCGCTCCTTACTGCTTAATGACGTATCACCCGCCCGGACGGTTCAGCTCAACTGCACTGTCTCTTCGGGTGGTTCGGGGTGGTCATACCGGGCTAGTCCGTATGGGCAGCGGACAGCGCCGTGCCCCGCGGCCGGTCGGGCGGCGGGGCACGGGAGGTGCGGCGGCGTCAGGCGGGTGAGCCGAGCAGCGGCGCGGGGGTCAGGCGGTGGGTGAGGACCTTGAGCAGTTCGGCGGCGTGGTGCGGGCGGTGGGCCGCGATGCCGGGCGGCGCGGGCGCCAGCGGTACGAGGATGTCGGTGGCCGAGAGATGGCCGCCCGCGCCGTCGGCCGTGCAGTCGCCGTGCAGCCAGAGCGTGAGCATGTAGAGCTCGGGCACGGACAACAGGCGTGGCTGGTACGGCAGGGGCATCTTCTCGGCGTGGCGCAGGGCGCGCTCGGTGGCCGCGATGTACGGGCCCTCGAAGAAGTGCGAGAACGTCCACCCGTCGGGCGTGAGCATCGTGTCGGCCGCGGCGACAGCTCGCTCGCCGCAGCGGATCAGGAAACGCCACCCCGCGAGCCGGGTGGGAGTGCTGCCCGACGGGGTGATCCGGTCCAGGACGTGGACGGGCAGCGGAAGTTCGGGGGTCACCGGTCCCTGGGCGGAACGCAGGGACGGGGTGCGGGCTTCGCGTACGGCG
This sequence comes from Streptomyces sp. NBC_01381, assembly GCF_026340305.1. Taxonomy (NCBI): domain Bacteria; kingdom Bacillati; phylum Actinomycetota; class Actinomycetes; order Kitasatosporales; family Streptomycetaceae; genus Streptomyces; species Streptomyces sp. NBC_01381. The sequence goes on from NZ_JAPEPI010000001.1 coordinate 4,118,033, forward strand.
GTGGGTGAACCGAGTGCCGCGAGGACGCTGCGCAGGGCGGGCGCGGGAGCCGGGGGGACTTGCAGCGGCATGGTGGGTCGCCTCTCTCATTCGACAGGCACGGTGGATCGCGGGCAGGTGCGGACGACGCTGTCTGCTCTGGGGCCAGAGGGGCGGGGGCAGGGGGACCGCGAGCGCCAACTCTCTGCCTCGTTCGCGGAGTTTATACGACACGTGTTCAGACGGTGTTTCGTCTAACCGCGCCCAATATTGCTCGCAAGTCGATTGTCGGTCGCCCTTCTGCGGGATTCCTCCCGATTCTGGATGTGGGCGCCCCTTCTGACCTCGGCTCACTTCCGTGACGCGGACGGCCGATTCTCGTCGGTGTTTTTCACCAGACACGGGTGCGGCGATTTTCTGGTGTGTGTCATGCCGCGCGAATGTGCCGTGTGACGACCCTCGTCGAGCGTACTGGGACGGGGGCATGTGCGGGGCGTTATCGATCACATTGCAGGGCATCATCCTCCGAGACGCAGCGGCCGGATCATTGGCTGCCCATCAGAGGAGGGGACGCTTCGATGGGGGAGAAGGTCGTGGCAGGAACGTTTGACCTGTCCGAGCGGAACCGGTACCGAAGCAAGCTCAGGGAGTGTCTCGCGGGACTGCGGAGGCTGTTGGACGAGGAGCGGTTCGACCGGCCCAAGAATCTGATGGGCGTGGAGATCGAGTTGAATATCGCGGGGCCCGACGGGATGCCGAGAATGATGAATGCGCAAGTTCTCGAGCGCATCGCGAGCCGCGACTTCCAGACGGAACTCGGAATGTTCAATCTCGAAGTCAATATCGCCCCGCACCGATTGGGCGGCCGGGTTCTCGACCGCCTCGCCGAGGAGCTGCGCACCGGCCTCGCCTATGCCCACCGTAAAGCGAACGAGGTGAACGCCGGCATCGTCATGATCGGCATTCTGCCGACCCTCGCCCACCACGATCTGGTCTCCGGGAACCTCTCCGACGTCGACCGCTACGCCCTGCTGAACGAGCAGATCGTGGCGGCGCGCGGCGAGGAGTTCGCCCTGGACATCACCGGCGTGGAGCGGCTGACCTGCACGTCCACGTCGATAGCGCCCGAAGCGGCGTGCACCTCCGTGCAGTTGCACCTCCAGGTCACCCCGGGGCGGTTCGCCGATGTGTGGAACGCGGCGCAGTGTGTGGCCGCCGCACAGATCGCCGTGGGCGCCAACGCGCCGTTCCTGTTCGGCCGTGAGCTGTGGCGCGAGTCCCGGCCGCCGCTGTTCCTGCAGTCCACGGACACCCGGCCGCCCGAACTGCAGGCGCAGGGCGTACGGCCGCGTACCTGGTTCGGGGAGCGCTGGATCTCGGACGCATACGAGCTCTTCGAGGAGAACCTGCGGTACTTTCCGGCGCTCCTGCCCCTCATGGACGACGAGGACCCGCTGGAGGCGCTCGACGACGGCCGTGTGCCGAGCCTTGCCGAACTCGTCCTGCACAACGGCACCGTCTACCGCTGGAACCGCCCGGTGTACGGCATCGCCGACGGCGTCCCGCATCTGCGCGTGGAGAACCGCGTCCTGCCCGCCGGCCCCACCGTCACCGACGTCATCGCCAACGCCGCCTTCTACTACGGCCTCGTACGGGCCCTGGCCGAGGAGACGCGGCCGGTGTGGAGCCGGCTGCCCTTCGAGGCCGCGGCCGACAACTTCGACACCGCGTGCCGCCACGGCATCGAGGCCCGTCTGAAGTGGCCGCGGCGCGGCAGATACGGCGGGATCGTCGAGGTGCCCGCGGTCTCGCTGGTCCGCGACGAACTGCTGCCGCTGGCCGCCGCCGGGCTCGACGCGTGGGGTGTGGAACCCGCCGACCGGGACTTCTACCTCGGCGTGATCGAGGAGCGGTGCAGGCGGCGGGTGAACGGGGCGTCCTGGCAGGCGGCGACGTACCACCAGGCACTGGAGACCGGGCTCGAACGCGAGGCCGCGCTCGCCGCCACCACGCGTCGCTACGCCGAGCTGATGCACTCGGGGGACCCGGTGCACACCTGGCCGGTGGGGCTGCCCGAACCCGCCGTCCTCAGCTGAGGAGCCGGGGGTTCAGCCCTGGCTGCCCGCCTCCATGATGGCCTTGAGGATGACCGCGTGGATCTGTGCCGGGTCGTCGACCTGGTGACCCGATCCGCCGGTCGCCTCCGCGATCTGCTTGACCTCTTCCTTGTCCGCGTTCGGGCCGACGGCGATCGCGATGAGCGGAACACGGCGCTTGGGGTCGGTGAGCTCCTGCAGCTGGGAGATGAGGCTGCTGCGCGAGATGGAGCCGGGGTCCTGGTTGGCGCCGTCGGTGAGCACCACCAGCGCGTTGAACTTGCCGTTCGCGTACGTCGACGTCGCCTCCTTGTACGCGGCGAGGGTCGTGTCGTACAGACCGGTCGCACCGCCCGGTATGGGCTCCAGATCGCTGAACGCCTCGGAGATCTTGTCCCGTTGGGTGCCGTCGCCCTTGCGGTCGCCGAGCCGCTCGGTCGGCACGAGCTTGCGGTAGTCGCGCTCGCCGTCGAGCCCGGTGGCGAACTCCCAGAGCCCGATCTCGTCCTCGTCGGTGAACCCCGCGAGCGCCTGCAGGAGCGAGGACTTGGTGACCTCCATGCGGGTCTGCTCGCGGCCCGGCACCCACTCGCTCATGGAGTCCGACACGTCGACGACCGTGCTGAGCCGGGCACTTTGGACCGTGATCGTCCACATGCCGAGTGTCTCCTGGAGCTGCTTGTCCGATGGCTGCTCGGCCGCCTCGTCCGTGTACGGCTGCGGCGTGCGGCCGCCGGCGGCCGTGACGAGCTTCTCCGACACCTGCTCGGGGTCGGTCCTGAAGCCGTTCTTCTCCAGGATCGCGCGCCCGTCGTCGTCGCTGAACAGCGTCATGAAGCGCAGGGCCGCCCGGCTCTGGTCCGTGGAGAGACGGTCCTCCTCGACCAGCGTGTAGGGGTAGTCGAGGCGCGGTGAGCCGTCCTTCGGATAGAACATGTCGAGGCTGTTCTCCTCGCCCGCCGACGCGTTGTGCCGGAAAGCGGCCTGCTCGGAGAGGATCAGCGCCTGGTTGCGGCGCGGGTTGCCCTGCTCGGTGCCCGAGCCGTCGCGGGCCAGCGTGTCCAGGAGCTGGCCGTCGCTGTCGGCGGTCCGTGCGGACAGCGCCTTGGCCATGCCGGCCGCCTGGGTGTCGCCCTCCGCGCCGCCCGACTTCTTTGCCGACGCGCTCAGTTTGGCGAGGGCCAGCAGCCCGGTCGCGCTGCGCGCCGGGTCGGCGGCGCCGAGCCGCAGCTTGTCGCCCTTCATCGCAGCGCCGGCCAACTCCGGCCAGGCGTACGTCTTCTTGGGCCAGCCAAGGGACTCGGCGGCGGACGGCACCATGGCCATGCCGACCGGTGACGACGCGATGTTCCCCGCGGGGGCCACCTTGGTCTGCTTGCCGCCGAGCCCGACGCGCTGCACCCACAGGTCGGAGTCCGGCACCCATACGTCGTACTCCGGATCGCCCTTGCCCGCCCGGAGTTCGTCGGCCACCTTGTACGAATCGCGGGCGGTGACGCGTACGTCGATGCAGTGCCCGTCGGACATGACCTGCTTCTCGCGGGCGTCGTCGGCGGCCGCGCGCAGCGCGGGGGAGATGTCCGGTGCGGCGACGACATTCAGCCGGACCGCGTCCTCGCTGCACGATCCGCCGAAGGAGAGCAGGTCGCTGCGGACGGCGAACGCGGTGCCCGCGGCGACCGCCAGGACGAGCGCCGTCGCGATGGCCACGGTGCGGCCGCGGGTGCGCGGTCGTGGGTCGGGTGCGACCGTTCCGTGCTCATCGGGCAAGCTGTGACGTCCCATGGCGGTGGTGCCTCTCCTTGAGTGATGAAGCAAGGAAAGAGGAGGTGGCATGACCGCAATCGGCGTCCGTCCCCCTCGGCCTGTCGCGCACGATCTTCGTAACTTCTTTCGAGACCCTAGCGGGGCGCGGGTGAGGATGAGGCGGGATTACTCAACTGGAGGCGCAGTGCAAGCGGAGCCCGGGTCGTTGGCTGGTTCTTTTCGACCGGAAGAGCCATCGCGGCGGATCTTCCGGGACGAGACGCTGCTCGTCCTGGCGCTCTCACTCGGCGCGAGCGGTGTGTCCGCGCTGATCAGCTTTGTCGGATCGGTCACCAAACCGGGCGGTCTGAAGGACCAGGCGGCGACGATGAACGCGTCGGCCGCGCCGGGGCGTCCCTGGCTTGATCTCGCGTGGCAATTGTTCGGAATTACGACCGCGTTGGTGCCCGTGGCGCTGGTGGCGCACTTTCTGCTGCGGGAGGGCGCCGGGCTGCGGACGATCGGTTTCGACCGGAGCCGCCCGTGGCCCGATCTGGGGCGCGGGGCGGCGATCGCGGCGGTGATCGGCAGCACCGGGATCGCCTTCTATCTGGCGGCTCGAGGGCTGGGGTTCAACCTCACCGTTGTGCCGGAGGATCTGCCCGACGTGTGGTGGAAGTACCCGGTCCTCGTGCTCTCCGCGGTGCAGAACGCGGTGCTTGAGGAAGTGATCGTCGTCGGCTATCTGCTGCGCAGGTGCGGGCAGTTGGGGTGGACGCCGATGGCCGCACTGGTCGGCAGCTCGGTGCTGCGCGGCTCCTACCACCTCTACCAGGGCATCGGCGGGTTCATCGGCAACATGGCGATGGGCGTGGTCTTCGTGCTGCTCTACCGCAGGTGGGGGCGGGTCGGTCCGCTGGTGGTGGCCCATGCGCTGCTGGATATCGGGGCGTTCGTCGGGTACGCGCTGCTCGCCGGCAAGGTGGGGTGGCTGCCGACGCCGTAGCGCGGCCGGCTGGGGACGTACGACATGGCTCCGTACGTCCCCGTCGTCCCGTCAGGCGTGCAGTTCGCCCTCGATGACCGTGACCGCGCTGCCCGTAAGGAGGGTGCGCTCGCCGCGCAGTTCGGTGCGGACGAGGCCGCTGCGGGCCGAGGCCTGCAGGCCGGTCAGTTCCGTGCGGCCGATGCGCTGGGACCAGAAGGGGGCCAGGGCCGTGTGGGCGCTGCCCGTCACCGGGTCCTCGTCGATGCCGACGCGCGGGAAGAAGCAGCGGGAGACGAAGTCGTAGCCGCGGGTGGGGTCTTCGGCGCGTGCGGTCGCGATGATGCCGCGCTCGGAGTGCTGGACGAGAGCCTTGTGGTCGGGGGTCAGTGCGCGCACCGTCTTCTCGTCGGCGAGCTCGACGAGCAGGTCACCGAGGTGCGCTCCGGTGTCGTACGCGGTGAGGGGCTGGGCGCCCAGGGCTTCGGCGACGCCGTCGGGGATCTCGGCCGGCGTGAGCGGGGCGGTCGGGAAGTCCATGGTGATGGTGCCGTCGTCGTGCGCGGTGGTGATGAGGACGCCGCTGCGGGTGGCGAGGCGCACGGGACCGGTGGCGGCCGCCGTGGTGTGCAGGACATGGGCGGTGGCGAGGGTGGCGTGGCCGCAGAGGTCGACCTCGGTGGTGGGTGTGAACCACCGCAGAGCCCAGTCGGCTTCGCCGTGCGGGGGGAGGCGGTGGGCGAAGGCCGTCTCGGCGTGGTTGATCTCTGCGGCCACGTGCTGGAGCCAGGCGTCGTCCGGGAAGGCGTCGAGGAGCAGGACACCTGCCGGGTTGCCGGCGAAGGGGCGGTCGGTGAAGGCGTCGACGACGCGAATGCGGTGAGAGGTCGGCATATTGACGACGCTAGCGGGCCAATGTGGGGGCAGGCCAAGGCCAATTGCGGGTGGGTGGCCCGATTGGCCCCTTCGTCGATCACGCCACGCCTCGCGTCCCGTGCCCGGCGGGCAGAGGCTGGAAGGGAGAGGGATTCCTTGGGCCCGGAAGCGGGCCCGCAGAGGAGGAACCATGACGGCGACTACGCGGGACGACACTCCTGTCGCGATCGAAGGCGGCGGTGTGGAGCTGCGGATGCGGGACGTCGGGGGTGACATGACCGTCGCGTTCGCCCGGCTTCCGCAGGGCACGAACATGGCTCCGGTGCTCACCGGAATGCCGGACGGCCTGTGCCAGTGTCCGCACTGGGGGTATCTGTTCAAGGGGCGCCTGAAGATGCGGACGGCGTCCGGCGAGGAGATCTACGAGGCAGGCCAGGCCTTCTACTGGGCGGCGGGCCATGCTCCGGAGGCGCTGGAGGACTGTGAGTACGTCGACTTCTCGCCCACGAAGGAGTTCCACGAGGTGATCGACTACGTCAAGGCCCAGATGGGCTGACCTTCGGGTTTCCGGGCCAGGAAGGTGACGATCATCCTCTTGGCCCCGGGGTCGGGCTGCTCCACCAGCCTTGTCGTGACGGTGAGTCCGGCCCGCTCAAGCAGCGCGGCGATGCGTTCCGCGGGCAGCAGATGGGACTCGTAGGACCATCGAAGCCGCCGCGAAGTTCAGGTGCGGATGCCGCTGCCGGGCGAGCTCGACCATCTTCGGGGACAGGTCGATGCCGAACGCCGTGGGCCCCAGGGCCGCCAGATACCCGCCAGATACGCCGTGACCTTGCCGGGGCCGCAGCCAAGGTCCGCCGGGTCCTTGACGACTTCCGCGTAGTCGGCGGCGACGGTGTCGTACGACGCCCGGACCGCCGCGAGGTAGGGGGGCTCGGGCATGCGCCGACTCTAGGGCGGGGCTGTCCCGTCTCAGTTGATCTGGATCCTGGCGTATGCGTACTGGCTGTCGTCTCAGTTGATCTGGTCTGCTTCCTACGGTTCGAGCCGGCCTAGTGGAAGAGCGCCCGAGAGATGACCATGCACGATGACCAAGTGGACCTGACCACCGAAACCGTTTCGGCTTTGATCGAGGAACAGTTCCCTCAGTGGAGCGGCAAGGCGATCCAACTCGTGTCGTCGACCGGGACGGTCAACGCCATCTTCCGCATCGGGAACGACCTTTCTGCGCGTTTCCCACTGCGTCTGGCCGATGCCGCCGAGGCGCTGGCGGTTCTGGAACAGGAAGCCCAGGCGAGCGCGGAGCTGGCGCAGGTGTCTCGGTTCCCCGCCCCGGAACCCGTCGCCTTGGGAGAGCCTGGAGCGGGTTGCCCCATGCCGTGGTCGGTCCAGACATGGCTGCCGGGAACGGTCGCCTTTGATGCCGACCCGAGTGGGTCGGACGCTTTTGCCGAGGACCTTGCGGCATTCATCGCAGCTCTTCGGGAGGCCGAGACGCGGGGGCGGCTCTTCAGTGGCGAGGGTCGTGGCGGCGTTCTCACTCACCACGACGATTGGATGGCGAAGTGTTTCGAGGAGAGCGAGGGGCTGCTCGACGTGCGCCGGCTCCGCCAGGTGTGGAGCCATTTTCGGGAGTTGCCACGCACAGGTGCCGACGTGATGAGCCATGGTGACTTGATTCCCGGCAATGTACTGGTCGCGGGAGGCCGGCTCAGCGGCGTACTCGACACCGGCGGCTTCGGCCCGGCCGATCCCGCGCTGGATCTGGTCAGTGCCTGGCACCTGTTGCAGCCAGGCCCGCGGGAAGTGCTCCGGCGGGCATTGGTCTGTGACGATCTGGAGTGGGAGCGCGGCAAGGCGTGGGCGTTCCAACAGGCGATGGGTGTTGTCTGGTACTACGTCGAGAGCAATCCGCCGATGAGCAGACTGGGGCGCCGGACACTCGACCGCATTCTGGAGTCGATGGAGTGATGCCGCCCCGGTTATGGGCCGTGATAGAGACGATCGCTTGCCGCCCCACCGACAGCTCATGCTGATCTCGGGCGGGGGTCTGCGGTCTTGATCATTCGTCATGTCATCGGTCGAGGCCGGCACATTTGGGTCGTTGAACCCAGCCCAGCCAGCCAGGTCTCCGTCGTATGTAGTGTGCGGACATGACAAGAAGCGAGCGGCTCGCGGAGCAGGTGGACTGGTACTGGCACAAGAACCTGCGGCCGCGGCTGGACGGTCTTACCGATGAGGAGTACTTCTGGGAGCCGGTGCGTGGCTGCTGGAGCATCCGCCCGCGTGGCACGTCGGCCGCACCGATGTCGACAGGTTCGGGGGAGTGGGCGATGGACTTTGCGTCCCCTGGCCCGGTGCCGGCGCCGGTGACCACGATTGCCTGGCGGCTGGCGCACATCATCGTCTCGTGCCTGGGCTATCGGGTCGGATGGTACTTCGGCGGTCAGGACGTCGACTCCGAGACATTCGCCTACGCGGGGACCGCTGACGAGGCTCTCAAGCAGCTCGATGAGATGTATGGGAGATGGAACGCGGGGGTCCGCGAACTCTCGGACGCTGACCTGGAGAATCCGCCCGCGGTGGGTCCCGAGCGGTTTCCCATGGAGAACAGGGTCCTGCACGTCAACAGGGAGCTGATCCATCACGGCGCCGAGATTTCCCTGCTGCGCGACCTCTACCGCTGGCACGACGGAGCCGCGCCGACTCCGTGACGCTCCGTGGCTGCGAGCTTCAGTGAAGCTGCGCCCTCTTGAAGTAGCTGGTCAGGGTGGTGGCGTGAGGGCCGTTCGGGGTGGTCATGCTGGTGTTGGGCGGATGTCTCGGGTGTAGCTCATCTGTCAGCGGGCTCCTTCGAGCGGGTGTGGTAGTCGAGGCGGCCGTCGTCGTGGTCCTCACGCTCGTCCTGTGTTTCGTCCGCTTCCTCGCCGTCGTGAGGCAGCAGGTCTTCTGCCTGGGCCGGCACCGGTTCGGGCTTCGGCGGCCGAGGCCCACTTCCCTCAGCGGCGGCTTTGGTCCGGGCAGCGACCCGCCGGTCGCGCCGGGACGGCCGTGCGGACCCAGATCCAGTTGGCGTCGTAGAGGTCGCGGTGGATCTCCCACAAGTTCTTCTTGCGGGCGACCCCGGAGGGCTGGCGTCGGAAGGGGCCCAGGTCCGCGCAGTCGTAGATCCGGTGGTTGATCTTGATGCCGTAGGGGCCCACGTAGCCGGGGAGGAACTGGCAGAACATCGTGGCCACCGATTTGAGCGTCCGCTCGATATGGGGCTTCTCCGCAGGCGAACGAGGGTGGCAGGGCTGGAAGTTGATCTCCAGGGTCCGGCAGGCGGCTCTGAAGTTCTCCGAGATGAAGGCCTTGCCCCGGTCGCAGACTGGTAGTCGGCCGCACGACCGCGGCGGCGATGGTGCGGGTGGCGACATCGACCAGGCGGCAGAGTTCGACCCTGCTGGGCGCCTCCTCGTCGAGCCGCATCAGAACGTTCAGCGGGGTGGAGTCGATCTGCATCAACTCGCCCGCGGCCGCGACCCGCTCGTAACGGAAAGGCCCTTCCGGCTGGTTGGCCAGGGACTGGCGGGTGCGGGCCGACCCGGTCACGGGGACGCCGCTGGAGAACTTGGTGAACAGGCGGTAGAACGTCGCCCGTGACGGCATCTCCACCACGTCCTCGCCGTGCTCGGCGGCCAGGACGCGGCCGGTCCGCCAGCGCGCGTACTCGATCGTGCGAGTGGAGGCCGGGATGCTCTCGGCGATGGCCTGACGCATCGCCGCCACCGCCCGAGGATCAGCCCGGCCCAGCAGCGAAGCGCGCGGGGCGAGACATCGGTCCACCACCGCGGCGACACCGCCGGCCTCGTAGCGCTGCCGCTTGCGCTTGACGGTCCGCGCACTGACCTCTGCACCCCGCGCGACCGGTTCCGCGGCCTTCGCCCGCTCCCCCTGCGGAGCATCCGGCGGCAGACCGGTCAGGGTCTCGATCAAGTGGTGCTGCCACCACAACGCCCGCTTCGCGGCCTCTTCCGGGAGACGGTCCAGCAGTGCTGCCGCGCCCAGCGCGGTCCGCTCACTGGTGCCCAGGACGGCGAAGTCCACGGCCGCCTGGAGATGAACCTGATCGACCAGCATGCTGCCGGTAGCGCGCCAGCCGGCGCAGATTCGCTTGGAACGGCTGCCCCAAATCCCCGACCAGCCGGAACTGCCACCCCACCGTCGTGCAAACCCGTGCGGTGAACGCGAAGACCTCGGCGGCCTCCTCGTCGACGAGGCTCTCCGGCCGCACATCGACCAGCACGCCGGTGCGGTCGGCCAGCCGTGCGAAATGGTCCGGGGTGTGCTGACGATCCCGTTCGCCATCCCACCAGGCCAGGCTGAAGGGCTGTGAGGCCAGGGAGATCACGGAAGGGTCGAAGTCCAGGGCCATCGCGGCGTCCCGCTCCACCCGCGACTCGTAACCCCCGCGAGGTCGCGGGGCCAGGTCGGCGAAGGCAGGACTAGGGCGCCCACAGAAGAAGGGGCTTGCCGACAGAACAGTTCCGATATATCGTTGACGCATCGCGACTGATCAACGACAAGGCGGTTGATCGATGGCATCAAAGGAGTGATGGCGATGCGTAACCACGGACATGAACACGAGCACGGGCGTGGCCACTGCGGCCCCGGTCGTGAGGGTCGGGGTGGTTTTGAGGGGCGGCGCGCGGCGTTCGGTCCCTTTGGCCCCGGCTTCGGCGGGCCCGGTGGGCCTTGGGGCGGCGGGCGCGGCGGCAGGGGTGGTCCCCGGGGCAGGGCGCGGCGCGGCGATGTGCGTGCGTCGATCCTGGCCCTCCTGAAGGACCGGCCGATGCACGGCTACGAAATGATCCAGGAGATCGCCGAGCGCAGCGGCGGGGCATGGAAGCCCAGCCCTGGTTCGGTCTACCCCACCCTCCAGCTCCTGGAGGACGAGGGCCTGATCAGCAGCGCGAGCGAGGGCGGCAAGAAGCTCTTCTCGCTCACCGACGCCGGACGCGAGGCGGCCGAGGAGGGTCCCGACGCCCCCTGGGAAGAGGCCGGGCGCGGGGTCGACTGGGAGACGCTGAACGAGATCCGGCAGGCCGGCTTCGGTCTGATGGAGGCGTTCGGCCAGGTCTGGAAGACCGGCAGCAAGGAGCAGCGCGAGAAGGCGGTCACGGTCATCAACGACGCCCGTAAGAAGCTGTATCTGATCCTCGCCGATGAGGACTGAGGCGGTGGGGGTCGATGACCCCGGCATACGCATAGAGGCGCCCCGCACATCAAGTGCGGGGCGCCTCTATGCGTATGCCGGGCGGGGTTCAGGTCACCAGGCCGCCCAGTTTGCGCAGCGACTCCGTCAGCGCCGCCGTCGCCGAGTCCTTGAGCTTGCCCGCCATCAGGGAGACCGCCGCGCCCGTGAACTCCCCGTCGATGCGCACCGTCGTCGCGTCCCCGTCGGGCGTGAGGCTGTAGCGGGTGCCGACGTTCACGCCCATCGGGCCCTTGCCCCGGATCGCCAGGGTGCGGGAGCTCTCCAACTCCTCGATCGTCCATGCGACCTCGGCCGGGAAGCCCATCAGTTTCATGTTCTCCGCGAAGGTTCCGCCGACCTCGAGCGTCGTGGGGCCGCCCTTGGGGAAGCTGGTGTGCGTGGCGTTCCATTCGCCGTACGAGGAGAAGTCGGTGAGTTGGGCCCAGACCTTCTCGGCGGGCGCCTCGATCCGTGCTTCCGCGCTGACTTCGGCCATGCGACGACCCCTTCTCGTTGGGCGCTGCGGCGGGCGCAGCTGCGGTGTCGCGGAACGTAGCCGCAGGGCCTCGAACATTCAATACTGATGAACCGTCAGGTCGGTGGCGGGGTGCGCCGATGCCGCCGGGATGCGGGTCGGGTACTGTGGCCGTCTCCTGTGATCGACGCAGGGAGACGGAACGAGGAGGTGAGACCCATTACCGCAGTAGCAGGTCGGGTGCTCTCCTCTCGCGACCGCGCGGTTCACCCGGCATAGGTGACCGAGGGAGCCCCACAGGCATCCCGAAAGGTTCTTTCATGTCGGCTTCACCGTCATCACCCGCGTCACCGTCCCTGTTCTCGCCCACCACGGCCGCTGTCGTCGCCGCGTTGCGCGCCGCCGGCTGTGTCTTCGCCGAGGACGAGGCGGAGTTGCTCATCTCCACGGCCCACGACCCCGCCGAACTCGCCGCCATGGTCGACCGGCGCGTCACCGGACTGCCCCTCGAACACGTCCTGGGCTGGGCGGAGTTCTGCGGTCTGCGGATCGCCGTGGACGCCGGGGTCTTCGTGCCGCGACGGCGTACCGAGTTCCTCGTACGGCAGGCCGCCGAGTCGGCGCGACCCGGAGCGGTCGTCGTCGATCTGTGCTGCGGATCGGGCGCGCTGGGGGCCGCGTTGGGCGCGGCCGTCGAGAGAGTTGAGTTGTACGCCGCCGACATCGACCCTGCCGCGGTGCGGTGCGCCCGGCGCAACGTCGCCGGCACAGGCGCGGAGGTCTACGAGGGCGATCTCTACGCACCGCTGCCCCCGGCACTCCGTGGCCGCGTCGACATCCTGCTGGCCAACGTCCCCTACGTACCCACCGAAGAGGTCGGCCTGCTCCCGCCGGAAGCCCGGATCCACGAGGCGCGGGTGGCGCTCGACGGCGGCGCCGACGGGCTCGACGTGCTGCGCCGGGTGACCGCGGACGCCGCGCGCTGGCTGGCACCCGGCGGCCGGCTGCTGTTCGAGACGAGCGAGCGGCAGGTGCCGTACGCGCTCGAAGCGGTCGCCGACGGCGGTCTCGTGCCGCGGTCGGTGAGCGACGACGAGCTGTACGCGACGGTCATCATCGGAACCCGGCAGGCATAGCCCGGCCGCGCGGCCCGCGCTCAGCCGACCTTGCGGATCACCGCCGCGTCGAACAGGTCGCAGGCCCGGGGGAGCCGGCTCTCGTCGTGGCAGTGCCAGGCTTCCCAGAACAGGTCGGCGGGCAGTGCGTCGTCCGGGGCGTACACCCGGTACACGTACTGCCTGCCGTCGATCGCCGGCAGAGCGACCATCCAGCACCTGCTCTCCATGCCCGAAAGACGATCGACGGGGGCGCGATGGTTGCGGCGCAAATCAAGGCGGCGCGCGCCCCTCGGGGAAGAACGGCCAGATCTCATCCGTAAGGAGGAGGGCCTACCCAGTCGTACCCAACCTGTGTCGGACGCGAAGATGCTTCCCGCCGCCGATGACTCCGCTTCCGGGGACTGATGGGGTGGGAGATGTGCAAAGCCGTACATCGCAGGGCGCCGAGCCCGGCCCGACCCGCGCAGACATCGAATCCCGGCTCAGCGTCGCGCTGTCGTCGGTGGTGTCCGGTGCGCGCCGGCGCGCGGTGCGTGACGGGGACCGGCAGATCGACACCGCGCACCTGCTGCACTCGCTTCTGGAGGCCGACCCCGATGTGCGGGCGGTCATCGGCGACGGCGCCCAGGTGGTGCGGCTCCTCGGCTATCTCGTGCAGCGCAGCATCGGGTACGGACTGCAGTGGCAGGGCACGGTGGAGGACTCCGGGGCCGTGCCGTTGGTGACCTCCGCCAAGGAGACGGTCTTGTCACCGTCGGCGGCGACCGCCATGGAAGCGGCCATCGCGCGGGCGGACCTGCGCGGCGAGCCGCGTGCCGTCGGCGTGGACCTCATGGCGGCGCTCGTCGCCGATCCCGACTGCCGCGCGGTCGAGGTCCTGGGGCGGGCCGGCGCCGACGCGAAGGCGCTGCTGCGGCGGATCGAGGCGGCCGCGTCCAGCGGTGTGCCGGCGGACGGGCTCCTGGATCCGTACGGGGAGAAGTCCGCCGAGATGTCTGCCGAGATGCCCGCGGAGACGTCTGCCGAGATGCCCGCACAGATTTCTGCCGAGATGCGTGCCGAGCCGTCCGCCGATTGAGACAGGGTCTATCGGGGGTGACGCTCATGACACGTCCTGCCATGATGTGCCGGTGCAAGCGTCTCAGGGGAATCAGAAAGGCTCGCGAGCGAGCCAGGGAAGGGGCGTCGGCCTGGGGCTCGCCCTCGGGTCGGCGATCGCCTTCGGCGGATCGGGCGTCGCGGCCAAGCCGCTGATCGAGGCCGGCCTCGACCCGCTCCATGTGGTGTGGCTGCGGGTGGCCGGCGCCACCCTGGTGATGCTGCCCGTCGCCTGGCGCCACCGCGCGCTGGTCCTGCGCAGGCCCGCGCTGCTCCTCGGCTTCGGCCTGCTCGCCGTGGCCGGCGTCCAGGCCTGCTACTTCGCGGCGATCTCCCGCATCCCCGTCGGCGTCGCGCTCCTGGTCGAGTACCTGGCGCCCGCGCTGGTCCTCGGCTGGGTGCGGTTCGTGCAGCGGCGGCCCGTGACGCGCGCGGCCGCGGTCGGCGTGGTGCTCGCGGTCGGCGGGCTCGCCTGTGTCGTCGAGGTGTGGGCCGGGCTGAGCTTCGACGCCGTGGGCCTGCTGCTCGCCCTCGGCGCCGCGTGCTGCCAGGTCGGCTACTTCGTCCTGTCCGACCAGGGCAGCGACGCCGGGGACGAGGCCCCCGATCCGCTCGGCGTCATCGCGTACGGACTGCTCATCGGCGCCGCCGTGCTCACCGTCGTGGCCCGCCCGTGGGGCATGGACTGGTCGGTGCTCGCGGGCAGCGCCGACATGGACGGCTCCGCGGTGCCCGCGTGGGCCCTGATCGGCTGGATCGTGCTCGTCGCGACCGTCATCGCGTACGTCACCGGGGTGCTGTCGGTGCGCCGGCTCTCCCCGCAGGTGGCCGGGGTCGTGGCCTGCCTGGAGGCGGTCATCGCGACCGTCCTCGCCTGGGTCATGCTGGGCGAGCATCTTTCGGCGCCGCAGATCATCGGCGGCGCGGTGGTGCTCGCCGGGGCGTTCATCGCCCAGTCGTCGACGCCCGCCAAGCCCCGGCCGGAGCCTGCCGCGGGCGGGGTTCCGGACTCCGAAACGCAGTTGTCGTCGACCAGCAGCGCCACCTAGCTTGTGATCATGCATTCGAACGCGCTCGTCCTTCCGCCGCCCGCCGCTTAGACGCGGGCACCTCCTGGATCACACCCGGCCGGTCGCCGGGTGGAGCGACGCTGCCCGCAGACGGAGATCAGGACCTTCCTTCTTTCTTCTTTCTGCGGAGAACTCGACGTGTCGAATGCTGTCTCCGGCCTGTCCGTCGGACGTGGCCTGTTCTATCTGATCGTCGCCGGTACGGCGTGGGGCACCGCGGGTGCCGCCGCCGCGCTGGTCTTCGACGCCAGTGACATGGGGCCGGTGAGCCTGTCCTTCTGGCGTTGCGTGGGCGGTTTCGCCCTGATGTTCGCGGCGCGTCTCGTGCGGTCGCGCCGCCGGTCCGCCTCGGCTTCGGGCGGCGTGCCGCTGCGCCGCCGGGCGCCCCGGATCGTGGTGACCGGGGTGGCCCTCGCCGTGTTCCAGACCGCCTACTTCGCGTCCGTCGAGTCGACAGGACTCGCGGTCGGCACGGTCGTCGCCATGGGGTCGGGCCCTGTGCTCATCGCGCTCGGGGCGCGGGTCACCTTGGGCGAGCGGCTCGGGAGCGGTGGGGTCGTCGCCGTGGCCGGGGCGCTGATCGGTCTGCTGGTGCTTGTGTTGGGCGGTGGTGGTGCCAGTGTGCGGATGCCGGGTGTCTTGTGGGGGCTCGCCTCGGCGGCCGCGTACGCCGCGATGACGCTCCTGACGCGGTGGTGGGGGCGGGGCGGCGGCGCCGACTCGTCCGGCACGACCGTCTGGTCGTTCGCCGTGGTGGCCGTCTGCCTGCTGCCGCTCGCCGCGGTGGAGGGTCTTGTGCCGCACACCGCCGAGCCAGCGCGCATGGGCCTCTATCTGATGTACATCGCGGCGATCCCTACGGCCGTCGCCTACGCGCTGTACTTCGCGGGTGCCGCGGTCGTGCGGTCGGCGACCGTCTCTGTGATCACGCTGCTCGAACCGTTGAGTGCCGCAGTGATAGCCGTTGTTCTGCTGGGCGAGGAGCTGACCGTGTCCACCGTCGTCGGGACGCTGCTGATGCTGGGTGCGGTGACCGGGCTCGCGGTTGCGGAGACGCGGGGGGTGGTGGCGGCGCGGCGGGAGACGGGGCTCGCGCCGGACCCGGTCTGAGTGCGGCGAGGGGCGCGGCCGGTGTGGCCGCGCCCCTCGGTGACGGTCTTCAGCGTCGGCGCAGCTGGTGGGCGTGCGCCTCCGTGTCATGGGTCCCGCCGCGCCCGGCGAGGCCCGCGGCGATCCGCTCCTGGACCTCCGCCGGCTTGTGACTGGCGTACTTGAACTTCGCCCGTACGTCGGTGACTTCGAGGCAGATGCCCCGGATGCCGGAGAGCATGCGGCCGTACGGTGCCTCGCCCACGGCCGCGGGGGCCGATCCACCCTCCGGCTGGAAGTGGCCGACCTGGAGGTTGAGCAGATCGGCCTTCTCCTCGGGGTCGTCCACGACGCGGGCGGTGCAGCGGAGCTGGACGGCGGCGTAGAAGCTGGTCGGCACGCCGTGCTCGGGCGGGGTGTCCGGGGGCGCCTGCCACGGGCCGGGCACGTACACGTAGTCGTCCACCACGCTGAGCAGCACTTCGGGGTCGGCTTCGAGCGCGGGCCACAGCGGGTTGGGGCGCGCCAGGTGGAGGAGCACCCGGCCGTGCGGGCCGTGTTCGGGGTCGTACGCGAAGTGAGTCGGCTGGACGTGCGGGGGCTCTCCTGGCAGGCCGTTCACGGCGAGCTGCCCGAAGTCGTGGGCGGCGAGCCACTGTTGCCATTCGGCGTCGGAGCGCGGCGCGTCCCAGGGGTGGATCAGCATCACAGTTCGATCAGATAGTCGGGGACCGTGATGCCGGGGGCCAGGTCGTCCGCGGGGATGAGGGGGTCGTGGCCCTTGCGCAGGGGGACCACGCCCGTCCAGTACGGGAGGTCGAGGTCCTCCGGCTCGTCGTTCGGGCCGCCCGTGCGGACCTTGGCGGACACCTCGGTGAGGTCGAGGCGGAGCACGGCGGTGGCCGCGAGCTCCTTGGCGTTCGCGGGGCGGGAGTCGGCCGAGCGGCCCGGCACGACATGGTCGACGAGCGCGTCGAGCGCGGTGCGCTTCTCCTCGGGGTCCGTGACCTGGTACGCGGTGCCGTGGACCACCACGGAGCGGTAGTTGATCGAGTGGTGGAAGGCCGAGCGGGCCAGCACGAGGCCGTCGACGTGGGTGACCGTCAGGCACACCTGGAGCCCGGGGTCGTCCTGCGGCGCGGCACCGGCCATCCGCAGCGGCCGCGAGCCCGTGGAGCCGTGCACGTACAGGGTCTCGCCCACCCGGCCGTACAGCGTCGGCAGGACCACGGGGGCGCCGTCGCGCACGAAGCCGAGGTGGCAGACGTAGGCCTCGTCGAGTATCGCGTGCACCGAGGCGTGGTCGTACGCGGCACGCTCCCGGGCGCGGGTGGGGACGGTGCGGTCGGTCGGCGCGTACGAGGCGGTGTCGGTGGCGGTCTCGATGCCGGGCTCGGATGCGACGCTCATGTTGCCTACTCCATTGCACTAGTGCATACTTTGGTTTGTGCTAGGAGAGTATCGGATCGAAGGCCGGCGCGCAGCCGAGATCGCGGCCAGCGTGGAGCGTGCGGTGGGTGACGGCGGCCTGGAGCCGGGTCAACTCCTGCCGCCGATGAGGGAGTTGGCCGAGCGGCTCGGGGTGAATCCCAATACGGTGGCGGCCGCCTACCGCACGCTGCGGGAACGGGGCGTCATCGAGACGGCGGGGCGCCGCGGCAGCCGCGTACGGCCCAAGCCCGCGACGACGGTGCGCGAGCTGATCCGCGTGGACGTGCCGCCCGGCGTGCGGGACGTCTCCAACGGCAACCCGGACACGGAGCTGCTGCCCCCGCTCGCCGAGGTGTTCGCGGCCGCCGCGGCGGAGGGTGACCGGCGTCCTGTGCTCTACGGCGAGGCGGCCGTGGACCCGGAAATGGAGCGCCACGCGCGCGTGGCCTTCGCCGAGGACGGGGTTCCCGGCGGTCCCGTCGCCGTCACCTCCGGATCGCTCGACGCCATCGAGCGGGTGCTCGCGGCCCACCTCAAGCCCGGCGACGCGGTGGCGGTCGAGGACCCGGGGTGGGGCAGCCTGCTGGATCTGGTGCCGGTGCTCGGGCTGCGCACGGTCCCCGTGGGGGTGGACGACGAGGGGCCGCTGCCCGTCGATGTGGAGCGGGCGCTGGGTGGCGGTGCCCGTGCGCTCATCGTCACCGACCGCGCCCAGAACCCGACCGGTGCCGCGATCAGTGCCCCACGCGCGCGTGCCCTGCGGAAAGTGCTGGCCGCGCACCAGGACGTGCTGCTCATCGAGGACGACCATGGTCACGGCATCGTCGATCTGCCGTTGCACCCGCTGGCGGGCGTGACACGCAGCTGGGCGTTCGTCCGCTCGGCGGCCAAGGCGTACGGCCCCGACCTGCGCCTCGCCCTGCTCACCGGGGATCCCGTGACCCTCGACCGCGTCCAGGGGCGGCAGCGGCTCGGCCCCGGGTGGGTGAGCCATCTGTCGCAGCGGGCCGTGGTGCGGCTGTGGGAGGGCGGGTCGGTGGACGCCGCCGAGGTGGCGGCGTCGTACGGGAGGCGGCGTGACGCGCTGATCGCCGGGCTCGCGGCGCGGGGTGTCGCGGCGCACGGGCGCAGCGGCATGAACGTATGGGTGCCCGTGCCGGACGAGACCGGTGCGGTCGCCAGGCTGCTGCACGCGGGGTGGGCCGTCGCCCCGGGGGCGCGGTTCCGGATGAACGCGCGGCCCGGGGTGCGGATCACGGTCTCGACGCTCGGCGACGACGACATCGAGGCCGTGGCGGACGCCGTCGCCTCCGCCGTCGGGCCGGCTCCCGCGCGGCGCTATGAGTGATCTTGCCGTCGGTCCCTGGGTCGGGACTGGATTCGGCCCCTCGGCCGGGACTGGGTGAGGGCCGCGCCCGCCAGGACGATCACCGCGCCGACCGGTGTCGACCAGCTCAGTGACTCGCCGAGCACGGCGACGCCCGCGGCGGTGGCGATGACGGGGATGAAGTAGGTGACCATCTGGGCGGTCGTCGGCCCTACTTCGGAGACCAGGCCGTACTGGATCAGGAAGGCGAGCCCGGTGCCCAGCGCGCCCAGGGCCACGATCGCCAGGAGCGGCACGACGGGGAAGTGCGTGGGAAAGGACGTGAACAGCGGGGTCACCACGGCCAGTTCGACGGTCGCGACCAGCAACTGCGCGCCGGACAGGGAGAGGTTGGAGTGGCCCGAACCAGCCAGCGTGCGCCGTACGTAGATCCAGCCGATCGGGTAGCTGAGCGAGGCGAGCAGCGCCATCGCCGTGCCGCCGAAGTCCAGGCCGCTGAAGCCCTGCCAGGCGCCGAGCACCGTCAGTACGCCGATGAAGCCGATGCCGAGGCCCGCGACCCTGCGCCGCGTCGGGCGGTCCTCGGAGAGCGCGACCAGGGAGAGCGCCATGCCCCACAGTGGCGACGTCGCGTTGCAGATCCCGGCCAGCGTGGACGGGATGGTCAGCTCCGCGTACGCGAACAGCGAGAACGGCAGGGCGTTGAGCAGCAATGCCGAGACCGTCAGATGCCCCCACGTCCGGGCCCCGCGCGGCAGCCGCTCACGCTTCACCACGAGCACGGCCGCCACTACGGCGGTGCCGAACACGAGCCGCCCCAGGGTGACTTGGAACGGCGCGTACCCCTCCGTGCCGACCTTGATGAGCAGGAAGCTGAAGCCCCAGATCAGCGAGAGGACGCCGAAGCGCACCTGCCAGCCGAGGGCGCGGCGGCGCCGGGGCGGGGCGGGGGAGTCGGCCGACGGTGCGGCCGGGACGGGAGTGGTGGTGACGCTCATGCACGCCACGATGGAGCAGCCCATCTCGTAGCACAAGCGAAATAAAATGCGGGGTATCGCGTAGCATTGCTTACATGTTGAACCTGGAGCGCCTGCGCACCCTCGACGCTCTCGCCCGGCACGGCTCGGTCAGCGGGGCCGCGGCAGGACTGCACGTCACCACGTCGGCGGTCTCGCAGCAGATGACCAAGCTGGAGCGCGAAGTGGGCCAGCAGCTGCTCGCCAAGAACGGCCGGGGCGTGCGCCTCACCGACGCCGGACGGCTGCTCGCCGAGCACGCCGCGCGCATCCTCTCCCAGGTCGAGCTCGCCAAGGCCGACCTGGAGGAGCAGCGCGGCAAGGCCGTCGGCGAGCTGCGCATCGCCGCGTTCCCCACCGCGATGCGCGGACTGCTGCCCGCCACGCTCTCCGTGCTGCGCACCGATCACCCGGGCCTGCGCGTCAGCTCCCAGGAGCTGGAGCCGCAGCCCGGCGTGGCCGCCGTGGTGCGCGGTGACATCGACATGGCGGTCGTCCTCGACTGGTACAACAAGCCGCTGCCGATGCCCGAAGGCCTGGTCAAGGCGCCCCTCCTCGACGACCCCGCCGATGTCGCGATGCCGGCCGCGCATCCCCTCGCCGACCGCGCCGAAGTGGACCTCGACGAGTTCGCGGACGACGAGTGGATCACCTGGGCGGAGGGGGAGTTCTGTCACGAGTGGCTGATGTTCACCCTGCGCGCCAAGGGCATCGAGCCGCGCATCGCGCACCGCGCGGAGGAGCACCACACCCAGCTCGCCCTGGTGGCAGCGGGCCTCGGCGTCTGTGTGGCACCCCAGTTGGGCCGCGACCCGATGCCGGCCGGCGTCAAGACGGTCCCGGTGCGCCATCGCGTACGGCGTCATGTGTACGTGGTGTGGCGCGCGGACGCGGACCGGCGACCGTCGATCAGGGCGGCGGTGGAGGCGCTTCAGGGGGTGGGAGAGACGCTGCGCTAGCGCTCCGCTGGAAGGCCGGTGACGAAGTCTGCGGGCCGTCCGTGGCTGGTCGCGCAGTTCCCCGCGCCCCTTACGGGGTGCGGATCCGCAGCGTCTACAGTTGCGCCAGCTTCCGGAAGTCCCAAGAGGAGATCGCGTCCGGCGTGAGGCGGACCCACGCATGCTTCCCGTCGTACGGCATCGAGTCCATCGCGAAGTACTTCTGGGCGAACAGCCGCTCGGGGACGTCGAGTTCGGGGCACGGCTCGCCCGTGCGCGGCGCCTCGCCGACGAAGGCCGCCGTGCCGGAAAGCTCCGCGCCCCGCAGCTCCGCGTACTCCACGCCCGTGTCGATCACCACGGCGATCCGCTGATCGCGCCGCAGATCCGCCCAGCGTTTGCTGCGGGTGATCGAGAACAGCCACAGGGACGTGCCGTCCCATGCGAACCACAGGGCGCTGACGTGCGGGGCGCCGCCGCCGGACACGGTCGCGACCCGGCAGGTGCGTTCCGTGGAGAGGAACTCGTCGAGCTCGCCCGGCGACATCATGATCCTGCGGCCCCGGCGCTGTGTGACGGCCATGCGTCCTCCGTACATCCGTAGCTGATGGCATCTCAGAGCTGATGGTGCGTCAGGAATGCAGGATGCGGCCTCTTCCGTCGTGACGCAATGGCCGCTAGCCTCCGCGCATCCCGGACCGTGACAGCGACAGCGACCGTGACAGCGACAGGGGGAGCCATGCCGTCGTACGAACAGCTCAGGGAACTCCTCGACCCCGCCACCACCGTGCTGATGACCGTCGAGTGCCAGCAGGGCGTCGTGGGGACCGAGAGCGCGCTGCCCGAACTCGCCAAGGAAGCAAGGGAGTCGGGCGCCCTCGGCAATGTCGCGCGGCTCGTCTCCGCGGCCCACCAGGCCGGGACCCAGGTCCTGCACGCCGTCGCCGAGCGGCGCCCCGACGGGCGGGGCGCCAACCACAACGCGCGGCTCTTCCGCGCCGCGGACCGACTGCCCGTGCAGCAGCTCTCCGGGACCAGGGCCGTACGCATCGCGCCGCCCATCGAGGTGTCCGAAGAGGACTTCATCGTGCGGCGGCTGCACGGTCTCTCGCCGATCGCGGGCACGGATGTCGACCCGCTGCTGCGCAACCTGGGGTGCCGCACGCTCCTGGTGACCGGAGTCTCGGCGAACGTGGCGATCCCGAACGCCGTCTTCGACGCCGTGAACCTCGGATACACCGCCGTCGTGCCCGCGGACGCCATCGCGGGCGTCCCCGCTGACTACACCCCCGCGGTGATCCGCAACACGCTCGCCCTGGTCGCCACCGTCACCACGACCGATGACGTCCTCGGCGTGTGGAAGCGGCGTTCGCGGCCCGGCGTTTGACAGGTGACGGCCCCGAGTCTGTAATGGGGCGCGTGCCGCGTGGCACCGGCCAAAGAGCAGTGGGCAGGCCGGATGCCGGGCGAGCACCTTCACTCAGGGACGTGTCATGAGTTCGTACTCCGCATCCCGTATCTGACGCACCGTTTCTGACGCGAGCGCGTCGCACATGTCATCCCCATTCCCGTCCTGCGCGGACGCATGTCTTGCTGGCCTGCGCGGACTTCACCTTCTTGCCTGGAGAGTCACCTCAGCATGCCCACGTCGTTCAACCAGTCCGTCATCGAAGAGTTCCGAGCCAACGCGGGGAAGGTCGGCGGCCCCTTCGAAGGCGGCGATCTCCTCCTGCTCACCACCACCGGCGCCAAGTCGGGGGAGCGGACCACCGCCCCCCTCAGCTATGTGCGCGTCGACGACCTGCTGCTGGTCGTCGGGTCCAACCTCGGCTCGCCCCGCCACCCCGCCTGGTACCACAACCTGCTCGCCCACCCCGCGGTCGGCGTGGAGATCGGCGGCGAGGAGTTCGAAGCGATCGCCGTCCCCGCCGAAGGGGCGCGCCGTGACCGGCTGTTCCGGCGCGTCTCCGAAGCCGTGCCCGGGTACGCCGACTACCAGGAGCGGACCACCAGGCTCCTGCCGGTCGTGGCCCTGGAGCGGTCCGAACCCGCCCCGGGCGAAGGGCCCCGCGAGGTCACGAGCCTCGCCGACAAGATCCTGGAGATCCACACCTGGCTGCGCCATCAGCTGCGGCACGTGAGCGCCGAGACCGACGCCCACTTCGCCGCGCGGGCGGCCCACCAGGGGCCCGGCGAGCCGCCCGCGCCCGGTCTCGGGCTGCAGATCCGGCAGCACTGCCTGGCGTTCTGCCAGACCCTGGAGTTCCACCACACCAGCGAGGACGGCCATGTCTTCCCCGTGGTCGCACACCACCATCCGCATCTTCGGGAAGCCATGGACCGCATCCAGGAGGAACACCGCACGGTGGCGCGCATCCAGGACGACCTTGTCGCCCTGCTCGCCGACGTCGGGACGGCCGACCCCGAGCACTTCCGGGCCGAACTGGCCCGGATGTCCAAGGAGTTGCTGGCGCATCTCGACCACGAGGAAGGGATCGTGCTGCCGCTCCTCGCCGACATCCCGTGGCCGCCGGCGCCGCCCGCCTAGACCAGCTTGCCGCCTAGACCAGCTTGATGGCGCCCCCGTCCAAAATGATCTCGGCGGCGGGCAGCGGGGCGGTGGCGGGTGACGCCTTCACGCTGCCGTCGGTGATGTCGAACTTGCTGCCGTGACAAGGGCAGTTGATGGTGCCGCCCTCGACGCTCGTCACCGGGCACTGCTTGTGTGTGCAGCGGTTGGAGAAGGCCTTGAACTGACCCTTCGTCGGCTGGGTCACCACCACCCCCTCGGCCTTGAAGATCTTGCCGCCGCCCACGGGGATCTCCGACGTCTTGGCGAGCACCGCACCGCCGCCACCGCCGGACGACCCCGCACCGTCCGGGGACTCCTTCTCGGCCGGTGCGGAGTCGTCCGCGCCGTACTGGTCGGAACTGTCGTCGCCGTCGCCACAGGCGGTGAGCGCGACGGCCAGGCTGACGACGCCCGCCGCGGCGACGACGGAACGGCGGGACGGTGCGGGCAGGGTTTCCTTGGAAACGTTCATGCCAGGGGGTACGAGGCCGCGCCCCACCGTGTTCAAACGCTCAAGCACTTCTTGCGCGGGGCGTGTTCGCACCGGCCCCGAGCACCGGCATTAACCTGGGGCAATGCTCACCGAAGTCACGGCGGTCCGCTACGCGACGCCCCTGCGCGAGGGCGGTTCGCTCCCCGGCCTCGTCGAGGCGGTCGACGACCAGGGAACGTACGCCGCGTACGTCATGAAGTTCACCGGCGCCGGACAGGGCCGCAAGACACTCGTCGCCGAGGTGATCTGCGGGCAGCTCGCGCGCACCCTCGGCCTGCGGGTGCCGCGCCTGACCGCGATCCGGCTCGACCCAGTGATCGGCCTCGGCGAACCGGACCAGCAGGTGCAGGAACTGCTCAAGGCGAGCGGCGGGCTGAACCTGGGCATGGACTTCCTCTCGGGCGCGCTCGGCTTCGATCCGCTCGCCTACCCCATCGACCCCGCCGAGGCCGGCCGAGTCGTGTGGTTCGACGCGCTGATCAACAACGTCGACCGTTCCTGGCGCAACCCGAACATGCTGGTCAAGCACGGCGATCTCTGGCTCATCGACCACGGCGCGAGCATGATCTGGCACCACAACTGGCGCACCGCAGAGACCGCGGCCGCCAAGCCGTACGACGCCTCCGACCACGCCCTCGCTCCCTTCCGGCCCGAGGTCGCCGCGGCCGCCGCCGAGTTCGCGCCGCTGGTCACCGAGGAAATCCTCGTGTCGGCCGCCGCCGACGTACCCGACGAGTGGCTGGTGGACGAGCCCGGCTTCGAGGACCCCGACGCCGTGCGTCGCGCCTATGTGGCGGCGCTGCTGCCGCGCGCCAAGACCATTCATGAACGGATCCAGCTGCCCGAGCCGCAGCGGAAGGGCGCCACCCAGTGACCGAGCAGCCGCCGATCGAGCGGGACGTCTTCGAGTACGCCCTGGTGCGCGTCGTGCCGCGCGTGGAGCGCGGCGAGCAGTTCAACGCGGGGGTCGTGGTCTACTGCCGCGCCAAGTCCTTCGTGGCCGCCCGTACGCATCTCGACGAGGACAAGCTGCGGGCCCTCGACCCGCAGGCCGACGTGGGCGGCGTACGGGCCGCCCTCGCCGCCGTCGAGCGGATCTGTGCGGGCGGCGAAGGCGCAGGTCAGGCCGAGCGGGACGATGCCGGGCGGCGCTTTCGGTGGCTGATCGCGCCGCGCTCGACCGTCGTCCAGCCGGGCCCGGTGCACACGGGACTCACCGCGGATCCCGCCGCGGAGCTCGACCGACTGCTCGACCTCCTCGTGAGGTGATCCTCAAGTCATCCTCGTGAGGTAAAGAATCACAGGCCCAGGTGTGCCGTTGACACCGGGTGCCAGGGCTTCTAGCGTCTCGTTCAGCTGAAGGTACTAAGCGGTCGCTCACCACTGGGGCGTACCGTAGAGCCGCATCCCAAGGGCGAGGAGAACCAGCATGTCCACCACTGAGCAGCGCGTCGCGGTCGTGACCGGAGCAGCGCGAGGCATCGGCGCGGCCACCGCCGTGCGCCTGGCCGCCGAGGGCCGTGCCGTCGCGGTGATCGACCTCGACGAGGCCGCCTGCAAGGACACCGTCGCGCAGATCACCGACGCCGGTGGCAAGGCCCTCGCCGTCGGCTGCGACGTGTCCGACGAGGCCCAGGTCGAGGCCGCCATCGAGCGCATCGCCCAGGAGCTCGGCGCGCCCACGATCCTCGTGAACAACGCCGGTGTGCTCCGCGACAACCTGCTCTTCAAGATGAGCGCGGGCGACTGGGACACGGTCATGAACGTGCACCTGCGCGGCGCCTTCCTGATGTCCCGCGCGATCCAGAAGCACATGGTGGACGCCAAGTTCGGCCGGATCGTGAACCTCTCCTCGTCCTCCGCCCTCGGCAACCGCGGCCAGGCCAACTACGCGGCGGCCAAGGCCGGTCTGCAGGGCCTGACCAAGACCCTCGCCAAGGAGCTCGGCAAGTTCGGCGTCACCGCCAACTCGGTCGCCCCCGGCTTCATCGTCACCGAGATGACCAAGGCCACCGCCGACCGCGTCGGCATGGGCTTCGAGGACTTCCAGGCCGCGGCCGCCAGTCAGATCCCGGTGCAGCGCGTGGGCCGCCCCGAGGACATCGCCAACGCCATCGCCTTCTTCACCGGCGACGCGGCGGGCTTCGTCTCCGGCCAGGTCATGTACGTGGCCGGCGGCCCGCTCAACTAGCCCGGAGGGATTTCGAGATGGCAGTGCAGGACAGTGGAAAGGCCGCGCTCGTCACGGGCGCGAGCCGCGGCATCGGCTACGGCATCGCCGAGGCGCTCGTCGCCCGCGGCGACCGCGTCTGCATCACCGGACGCAACGAGGACGCCCTCAAGGAGGCCGTCGAGAAGCTCGGCGCCGACCGGGTGATCGGCGTCGCGGGCAAGGCCCACGACGAGGCCCACCAGGCGGTCGCCGTCGAGCGCGCCATGGAGGCCTTCGGGCGGGTCGACTTCCTGGTCAACAACGCCGGTACGAACCCGGTCTTCGGGCCGATCGCGGAGCTCGACCTCAATGTGGCGCGCAAGGTCTTCGAGACCAATGTGATCTCGGCGCTCGGCTTCGCCCAGCAGACCTGGAAGGCCTGGCAGAGCGAGAACGGCGGCGCGATCGTCAACATCGCCTCCGTCGCCGGCGTCTCCGCGTCGCCGTTCATCGGCGCGTACGGGATGAGCAAGGCCGCCATGGTCAACCTCACCCTGCAGCTCGCGCACGAGTTCGCGCCGAAGGTCCGGGTCAATTCGATCGCGCCCGCCGTGGTCAAGACCAAGTTCGCCCAGGCGCTCTACGAGGGCCGTGAGGCGGAGGCCGCCGCGGCGTACCCGCTGGGGCGGCTCGGTGTGCCCGAGGACATCGGCGGCGCCGCCGCGTTCCTCACGTCGAACCAGTCCGACTGGATCACGGGGCAGACACTCGTGGTCGATGGCGGCATCTTCCTCAATGCGGGCGTCGGCTGACAAAGCCCCCGCAAGCGGTGCGTACACCGCTTAAGGGGACGTACATACGCATCAAGTGCCCCGTCGGCGCCGCAAGTTGGCCCGGCGGGGCATTGCGATATTGTCTCCCGACCCATGGCATGGCCGATCGAGGAGCGTGCGCGTGTTCAGTGAAGTTCGCCCGGTGGCGGCGGCCGGTCTCCGAGGCCCGGCCGGACTGTCCCGCCGGGGCCTGCGGCCGGCCGCAGGGCTGCTGTCCATATCCCTGCTCGCCGGGTGCGGGGTCATCTCGTCCGACGGTGAGGACGAGGAGCAGCAGATCACCGTCGGCACCATGAGTGCCCCCAGCACCCTCGACCCCGCGGCCGCCTGGGACAGCTCCTGGGAGCTGTACCGGAACGTCTTCCAGACGCTGCTGAGCTTCCCGACCGGGGCCGCGGAGCCCGAGCCGGACGCGGCCGAGTCCTGCAAGTTCGCCGATGCGACCAACACGGTCTACACCTGCGAACTGCGCGAGGGCCTGAAGTTCTCCGACGGTCACGAGCTCGACGCGAAGGCCGTCAAGTACACCTTCGACCGTATGCGGCGCATCGACGTGAAAGGCGGGCCCGTGGGTCTGCTCGGATCGCTCGACAAGGTCGAGACGAAGGGTGACCGGACGGTCGTATTCCGGCTCAAGAAGTCGGACGCCACCTTCCCGTTCGTGCTCTCGACGCCGGCCATGTCGATCGTCGACCCCAATGAGTACCCGGCCGACAAGGTCCGTGAGGGCAACGAGATCTCCGGGTCGGGACCGTACGCCCTGGAGTCGTACAAGCCCGGCGACCGGGCGGAGCTGGTCAAGAACTCCGAGTACAAGGGCTCGGCGGACCGCAAGAACGACGCCGTCACGATCCGCTACTTCAAGAAGTCGACCGCCATGGTCTCGGCCCTCAAGAACAAGCAGATCGACGTGACCTTCCGTGGCCTCGCCTCCAAGGACATCGTCGAGATGCAGGGCAAGCATCGGCGCGAGGGCATCCAGCTGGTCGAGGGTGCGGGCACCGAGATCCGCTACCTGGTGTTCAACCCCGACGACCCCTGGGCGAGGAAGAAGCCGGTACGCCAGGCCTTCGCCCAGGTCATCGACCGCGGGGCGATCGCCCACAAGATCTACCAGGACACCGTCGAACCGCTGTACTCGATGGTTCCCCAGGGCCTGACCGGGCACGGCACCGGCTTCTTCGACGACTACGGAGACCCCAGTACGGCCAAGGCGAAGCAGATTCTCCAGAAGGCGGGCATCAGCGCGCCGGTGCCGCTCACGCTCTGGTACACGACCGACCGCTACGGCTCGGCCACCGCACCCGAGTTCGCCGAGATCAAGCGGCAGCTCGAGGCGTCGGGCCTGTTCAAGATCACGCTCAAGAGCCGTCCCTGGACGGAGTTCGACGCGGGCACCAAGAAGGGCGAGTACCCGGTCTTCGGCCGTGGCTGGTTCCCCGACTTCCCCGACGCGGAGAACTTCATCGCGCCGTTCATCGGCGAGAAGAACGTGCTCAACACGCCTTATCCGGTGCCGGAGATCACCGACGAGGTCCTGCCGCACTCACGCCGTGAGGCCGACCGGGGCGCCGTGGCCGACGACTTCGAGCGGGCGCAGCAGCTCCTCGTCGACGACGCGCGGCTGCTGCCGCTGTGGCAGGGCAAGCAATTCATCATGGCCAGCGAGGAGATCGCGGGCGGCGAGCGCGCCCTCGACCCGTCGGCGATCATGATGATGTGGGAGCTGCAGCGCAAGACCAGCTGGTAGGCGCAAGACCACTTGGTCATGGCGGCGGGCAGCAGGGTGAACGGATCGATTGTCAGTGGTCGCCGGTAGGTTCTGTGGTGAGAAGTGACCGCACACCGGAGGTTGTTGACGTGACCGACATCGCCATGCTGCCCGCGTCCTGGCGCGGAGTCCTCGGCGAGGAGCTGCAGAAGCCCTACTTCAAGGAGCTCACCGAGTTCGTCGAGGAAGAGCGGGAGAAGGGTCCCGTCTACCCTCCGCGCGACGAGGTCTTCGCCGCCCTCGACGCGACGCCGTACGACGACGTCAAGGTGCTCGTCCTCGGCCAGGACCCGTACCACGGGGAGGGCCAGGGCCACGGCCTCTGCTTCTCCGTGCGGCCCGGCGTGAAGACCCCGCCCTCGCTGCGGAACATCTACAAGGAGATGAAGGAAGAGCTCGGCCACCCGGTGCCGGACAACGGCTATCTGATGCCGTGGGCCCAGCAGGGCGTCCTGCTCCTGAACGCGGTGCTCACGGTCCGCGCCGGGGAGGCCAACTCCCACAAGGGCAAGGGCTGGGAGAAGTTCACGGACGCGGTCATCCGCGCGGTCGCCGACCGCCCCGACCCTGCCGTCTTCGTCCTGTGGGGCAACTACGCCCAGAAGAAGCTCCCGCTCATCGACGAGGAGCGGCACGTCGTGGTGAAGGGCGCGCACCCCTCGCCGCTCTCCGCGAAGAAGTTCTTCGGCTCGCACCCCTTCACCCAGATCGACAAGGCGGTGGCGGCGCAGGGGCACGAGCCGATCGACTGGCGCATCCCGGACATCGGCTGAGCTCAGTCGATGTCGTAGGTGAAGGTGTACGGCACGGTGGAGTCGCCGTGCCGTGCGGTGAACGAGCCGGTGCCGGCCAGGCCCGCCAACTCGCCCGAGCCCGAACCGGGGTGGACGGTCAGAGTGCAGCTGATGGTGCCGTCGGCGCCGAAGGAACCCCGCTGCTCCAGGACGAACGAGCCGCTTCGGCCGTCGATGTTCCCCTCGATGAACTCGTGGCCGGTAAAGGCGCCGGTGGTCTCGTCGGTGTAGACGAGCGTGTACTGGCACGAGGTGCCGGTGGCCTGGATGCCGCCGGTGAAGTCGTTGGTGACGGCGGCGTGCGCGATGCGTGCGCCGCCGTCCGCACCCGCGACGGGCTTCTCGTCCCACTGGGTGAAGGTGAAGTTGCCGGTGGCGGTGGCGGTGGCCGTGTTCGTGGTCGTCGTACTCATATGGGGTTCTCCCGGTCTTCTGGGGCTGTTCTCCGGCTCCGTGCCGGCCGATGAGAAGAGCCTGTCACCGGTACCTGACACCTTCTGTCAGGTACCGGTGCAGACTTGATCGCATGCGCGCCGACCGGCTTCTCGCCCTGCTCCTGCTGCTCCAGAACCGTGGGCGGATGACCGCGCCCGAACTCGCCGACGAGCTGGAGGTGTCGGTGCGGACCGTCTACCGGGACGTGGATGCGCTGGCCGCGTCCGGAGTGCCCGTGTACGCCGAGCGCGGCCCGGCGGGCGGCTTCCGGCTGATGGACGGCTATCGCACCCGGCTGACCGGCCTGACCGACGACGAGGCGGACTCGCTGGCCCTCGCGGGCATGCCGGCGGCCGCCGCCGATCTCGGTCTTGGGGCCGAACTGGTCACCGCCCAGCTCAAGTTGGGCGCCGCACTGCCCGCTGGGCTCGGTGAGCGGTCCCGGCGGATCCAGGAGCGCTTCCTGCTCGACGCCGAGGGCTGGTTCCGGGCGGCCGACCCCGCGCCGCTGCTGCCCGTCGTCGCCGACGCCGTGTGGCGACGGCGGGTCCTGCGGGCGCACTACCGACGCTGGGGCGGCGAGGTGCACCGCGAACTGCACCCCCTGGGTCTCGTCCTCAAGGCGGGCAACTGGTACCTGGTGGCGACCGCCGACGGCGCCGTCCGCACGTACCGCGTCTCGCGCTTCCTGGACGTGACGGCGGAGGACGGGGACGAGCCGTCCGAGCGCCCCGCGGGGTTCGACCTGGCCGCGTACTGGCAGGCGGCCTCCCAGGACCTGCAGGCCCGGGTGCTGCGGGGCACGGCTCGGGTGCGGGTCTCCCTGGCGGGCCTTCGGCTGCTGCCCGCGCTGTTCGGGGCGGCCGGGGCGCGGGCCGTGGAGGCGGCGGGCGGGCCGGACGCGGACGGCCGGCGGGTGGTCGACCTCGACGTCGAGACGCTGCCCGTCGCCGTCAGCGACCTGCTCAGGCTCGGCCTCGAAGCCGAGGTGCTCGGACCGCCCGAACTCCGCGCCGAACTGGCGAGAACCGTCACCGGGCTGGCCCAGCGGTACGCGTGAGCACCTCGCTTCCGATCGCGCCTGACCGTGATTGTCAGTGGGTGCGGTTAGCGTCGGGATCGGTTTGGGCGATGGGCGTACGAGTGTGGAGGATCCGGTGGCGGAGCAGCAGGAGCAGGCGGCGGAAGACGCCATGATGACGCGGATCGGGCAGGCGGTCATGCTGCACCACGGGGGCGACCGGGAGGAGGCGCGGGGCCGCTTCCTCGACCTGTGGTCGGAGATCGGCGAGGAGGGCGACCCGCTGCACCGTTGCACGCTCGCGCACTACATGGCGGACACGCAGGAGGACCCCACGGACGAACTGGCCTGGGACCTGCGGGCGTTGTCGGCGGCCGACGAGCTGACGGACGAGCGGCTGCACCAGCACCACGAGTCGATCGCGGTCCGCGGCTTCTATCCCTCCCTGCACCTCAACCTGGCGGCCGACTACGTGAAGCTGGAGCGCCCCGAGGCGGCCCGCAGCCACATCCGCCGGGCGCGGGCGGCCGTGGGCACATTGGGCGACGACGGGTACGGGGACGGGATCCGGGCGGCCATCGGCAGGCTGGAGCTGCGGTTGGGGGAGGGCAGCGAGGTGGAGTGAGCCGGGGCGGGCACGGCGGGGGCCGGGCGGCTGCGGGTCAACGTCCGTAGGCGCTCTCGCAGATGACGGCTTCGGGGCTGCCCGGCTGCCAGCTGCCGTACTCCTCGCCCAGGGCACAGACGTCCAGGACGGTGGGCGCGGCGGAGGGAAGCACGGGCGGGGCAGGGGTTCCGGCGCGGTCGCTGCGGCGGTGCGGGGAACTGCCGGAGTGTTCGGGCTGCTCGGGCTGCTCGGCGCGGGGTGTGCGGGACGGTGCGGCGGGGGCCGTCGCCGCGGTGCCGGTGGTGCTTGGGGCCGGCCGGCGGGGCGGCCCGATGAGCTCGAGCGCCTCCCGTGCGGGGGCCTCCACGATCCGGGGGCGGGCGCTGCCGTCCGGGCGCGGCGCCGGGGGTGGGGCGGACACGGGGGCCGGTCCTTGCGCGGGCTTCCGCTCGACGCTCACACACCCGGAGACGGCGGTGACCGCCACGGATACCAGGAGCGTCGCGGTGGTCGTGGTGCGGTGCATTCGGGCAACTCTGCTGTGTGGTCCCGCCCTGCGGGAAGGGTGGCGGGCCAGAATGCCCCGCATGGGTGAAGGGGCGCTGCCGCTGGGAGTGCCGTATTTGTCTGCGGGTTGACTCCGTATTGCACGCCGCTTCGCGGCGGATTTTTCCCGCCCGCCCACCCACCCGATTACCCCGCGGCGCCGGGCTCCTCTTCGCCCAGCATTCCCCGCAGCAGTTCCCGGAAGCCGGCGCGCAGTTCGTCCTCGCTCGGCACCATGGCGTGGTACGTGCCCGCCACGCACGAGAACAGCAGGCCGTCGGTCCACGCCACGAGGGCCAGCGTGTGCCGCTCGGGGTCCGGTGATCCCGCGGCCCGCAGCATGGCCGTCAGCGGCTCCCTGAACTGCGCCCCCGCCGAGTCGTAATAGGCGCGCAGCTCCGGTCGGCGGGTCGCCTCCAGGGCCAGCTCGTAGCGGGAGACGAGGAGTTGGCGGAAGCCGCCGGAGAGATAGCGGTGCAGTGCCAGGGCGAGCGAGGCGATCAGCGCCTCGCGGCCGCCTGCGGGGTCCGGCAGCTCGTCGGGATCGAGCACCTCCGCCTCGCGCTCCGCCTGCCGGCGCACCACCTTCTCCAGGAGCGCGAGGCGGGTGCGTGCGTGGTTCGACGTAGAGCCCTGCGGCAGCCCCGCCGCCTCGTCCACGGCCCGGTGTGTCAGCCCGCGCATGCCGCGCTCGGCGAGCAGGGCGAGCGCCGTGTCGGCGATCAGTTCGGCGCGCGGCGTCCCCGCGCTGCGTACGGACATGGGGGCAACCCTACCGCCGGCTACTACAGGTGTAGTACGGTCGGGTCATCGCCCACTACAGGTGTAGTGGGTCGGGGTGGAGGAGGAGCCATGGCACAGGGACAGCGAGCGCGCAGGACCGAGCGGGGCGAGCGGCCGTACGCGGTCGTCATCGGCGGCGGCATCGGCGGCCTCACCGCCGCCATCGGCCTGCACCTGTCGGGCTGGCGGGTCACCGTCCTGGAGCGCGCTGCCACGCTGGAGCCCGTCGGCGCCGGCATCGCGCTCGCCTCCAACGCCCAGCGGGCCCTGGACGTCCTCGGCCTCGGGGAGCGGGTCCGCGAGCTCGCGGCCTGGGAGGGCGGCGGCGGGATGCGCGCGCAGAACGGACGCTGGCTCGTGCGGGCCGATGCCACGGGGGCCTCGCGGGAGTTCGGCGGCTCGCTCGTGATGCTGCACCGCGCGACCCTCGTCGACCTGCTCGTCTCCGCCCTGCCCGCGGACGCCCTGCGCACCGGGGTCCGCGCGGAGCTGGCCGACCCCGGCACGGCCGACCGCAGGGCCGTCGTCACCACCGGCGAAGGCGACATCGAGGCCGACCTCGTGATCGGCGCCGACGGCATCAACTCGGCCGTGCGCACCGCCCTCTTCCCCGCGCATCCGCAGCCGGCGTACGCCGGATTCACCGCATGGCGCCTCGTCGTCCCCGCCCCCGACCGCCCCTTCGAGCCGCACGAGACCTGGGGGCGCGGCGGAGTCTGGGGCACGCACCCGCTCAAGGACGGCAGGATCTACGCGTACGGCACCGCCACCGTGCCCGAGGGCGGCCACAGCCCCGACGGCGAGAAGGCCGAGCTGGCCCGCCGCTTCGCCGACTGGCACGACCCGATCCCCGCGATCATCGACGCCGCACGCCCCGAGGACATCCTGCGCAACGACGTACGCCACCTGACCACACCGCTCGCCGCCTACCACCGCGGCCGCACCGCCCTCATCGGCGACGCCGCGCACGCCATGACGCCCAGCCTCGGCCAGGGCGGCAACCAGGCCATCGAGGATGCCGTGGTCCTCGCCCACCACGCGGCCCCCGGCGGCGACCTGTCCGCCGGGCTCGCCGCCTACAGCGCGGTGCGGGTGCCGCGCACCACCGCGATCGTCCGGCAGGCGGCACGCACCGCCCGGCTGACCCATCTGACGGGCGCCCCGCTCATCGCCGTACGCAACATTCTCGTCGGCGCGGTGGCCGGCCTCGGCCCCGGCCTGCTCCTGCGCGGCTTCGCCTCGATCGCCGACTGGCGCCCGCCGCAGCCGCCGTATGCTGCGGGAACGGAACGCGCACAGCAGGAGCAGCGCGTCGTACAGCGGTAGAGGAGACAGTGGTGAAGGTCGGCTGCATCGGACTCGGTGACATCGCGCAGAAGGCGTATCTGCCCGTGCTCACCACGCTGCCGGGGGTCGAACTGCACCTGCAGACGCGCACGCCCGCGACCCTCGCCCGGATCGCGGGCGTCCACCACATCCCCGACGAGCGCTGCCACACCGACCTGGACGCGCTGCTCGCCCAGGACCTGGATGCCGCGTTCGTGCACGCGTCGACCGCCGCGCACCCCGAGATCGTGACGCGGCTGCTCGAAGCGGGCGTGCCCGTCTACGTCGACAAGCCCCTCGCGTACGAACTCGCCGACTCCGAGCGGCTCGTGCGCCTCGCCGAAGAGCGCGGGACCAGCCTCGCCGTCGGCTTCAACCGGCGCCTGGCACCCGGCTACGCGCAGTGCCTGGATCACCCGCGCGAGCTG
Organism: Streptomyces sp. NBC_01381; assembly: GCF_026340305.1. Classification (NCBI taxonomy): domain Bacteria; kingdom Bacillati; phylum Actinomycetota; class Actinomycetes; order Kitasatosporales; family Streptomycetaceae; genus Streptomyces; species Streptomyces sp. NBC_01381. The sequence continues at coordinate 4,152,277 of NZ_JAPEPI010000001.1, forward strand.
ATCCTGATGCAGAAGAACCGCATCGGGCTGCCCGAGGACGTGCGCACCCTCGTCCTCGACGACTTCATCCACGTCGTCGACACCCTGCGCTTCCTGGCGCCGGGACCGATCGACCACGTCGGGGTGCGGGCCCGGATCGCGGACGGGCTCCTCGAGCACATCGTGCTGCAGCTCGCGGGCGACGGGTTCACGGCGATCGGCGTGATGAACCGGATGAGCGGCTCCACCGAGGAGATCCTCGAGGTCTCGGGGCAGGACACCAAGCGGCAGGTGCTCAATCTCGCCGAGGTCGTCGACCACAAGGGCCAGCCCACCGTGCGGCGGCGCGGCGACTGGGTGCCGGTGGCCAGGCAGCGCGGCATCGAGCAGGTGGTGCTCGCCTTCCTCGACGCCGTGCGCGCCGGCAAGGTGCTCAGTGCCCGGGATGCGCTGGCGACCCATGAGCTGTGTGAGCGCGTGGTCCGCGCGGCTCAGGAGCAGGCCGCCTGAGCGACCGCACGCCCTCCGTCGCGCACAGGGCGGCGAGCACCGCGAGGGCCGCGTGCACGGGCCAGTCGCCGAACCTCACGTACGGCGTGACGCCCTTGGCCAGCGGTATCTCGTACGTCGCCGTGGCGCTCGCCGAGGTGCCGAGCGGGGTCCCCAGGCGCTCGCCGTCCGCGCCGTACACCGCCGAGACGCCGGTCAGTGTGGCGTGCACCATGGGGCGTCCCGTCTCGGCGGCCCGCACCGCCGCGAGCGAGGCGTGCTGCTCGGGGGCCCAGCTGGACTGGAACGTCGAGGTCGACGACTGCGCGAGCAGCAACTGGGCGCCCTCGCGCGTCAGATGACGGCTCATGTCGGGGAACGCCGATTCGAAGCAGACCAGCGGCCCGACCTTGAGGCCGTCCCCGACGTTCATCACGACCGGACGTTCGCCGCGCATCCGGTCCTCGCCCGCCGCCTTGCCCACGGACGTCGCCCAGCCGAGGAGCGAGCGGGCGGGGACGTACTCGCCGAAGGGGACGAGCCGCATCTTGTCGTAGCGGTCGCCGGTCGGTCCCTGCGGGCCCACCAGGACGGAGCTCTTGAAGATGCCGGCTTGGTCGGAGCGGCGGGCGTCCACGTTCACCAGGATGTCGGCGCCCGTCTCGCGGGACAGCGCCGCTATCCGGCGCGCGACGTCGGGGCGCTGCGCCAGGTCGTGGCCGACACTGCTCTCGCCCCAGACGACGAGGTCCAGGTCCCGGTCCGCCAGGGAGCGGGTCAGCGCCTCCTCGCGCGCGAGCCGCTTGTCCGCGCTGCCCGCCCCGTCGATCACGCCGGGCTGGACTACGGCGACCCGGATCCGTCCCGCGGGCTCGGGGCGCGGCGCCCAGGCCCAGGCGGACGTGGTGACCGTGGCGACGGTCACGAGCCCGGCGACGGCCGGAATGCGGGTCGTCCCGGGAGCCCGTCCGGCCTGCGCCACGACGAGTACGGCGACACCGACGTTGACGGCCACGATGAAGGCGCTGACCAGCCACACCCCGCCCACCGACGCGATGCGCAGCGCGGGGTCGACCTGCCACTGGCTGGAGCCGAGCAGCCCCCAGGGGCCGCCCAAGCCCTCCCAGGACCTGACCAGTTCGACCATCAGCCAGCCGGACGGCAGGACGAGCAGCGCGGCCGCCGTCCGCCCGGGCGACATGGCCCCGCCCAGGAAGTGCCGCACAAGACAGGCCCAGGGCACCCACAGCAGGCCGAGCAGCGCGGCGATGACGAGGGTGAACACATGCAGGCTCGGCAGCAGCCAGTGGTGCACGGCCACCATGAACCCGATGCCGCCGAGCCAGCCGTCGAGCGCGGCCCGGCGGCCCGTGCCCGCCGAGCGGGCGAGCAGGATCCACGGCACGAGTGCGACGTAGGCGAACCACCACAGAGAGGGAGCGGGGAAGGCGAGGGCCGGCAGTGCGCCGACGAGCACGGCTACGGCGCCGCGCCACCGGGCCGAAGCGAGCAGCTCCCTGCCCGCGGGGGGCGTCAGCCGGGCCCGCCACCCGTTCCGGTCGTCGCCGACTGCCTCCATGCAGCGCCTCCTCGGTCCTCGACGCCCGGTCGTGCTCCCAGTGTGCGCGCCCGGGACGATCTAGGACAGGGGGCCGGTGCGGGCGGCGCCGCCGTGTCTGCCGGCCCGCCTCTGTAGGCCCGTTTCGTCGACTCAGCCGGCGGCGGAGCTCTGGTCGTGCCGTACGGGGCTCTGCCGCCACTTCTCCTCGACGACCACCTGCCGCAGCCGCCAGCCGGTGTGCGTCCGCAGTGCCGCGAACGCGTACCGCCCGCCGCACACGAAGTCGGGCGCCGTGGACGCCGCCCCGTCGTCCCGCGCGAACCGCATGGGGTTCACATAGTCGGCCTGTACGTGGGCCGTGTCGCCGGTGTCCTGGTCCAGGGTCTCGAACCGGAGTCTGCGGTTCACGATCAGATGCTGGCGCATCGGGAAGAGCCGCATCGTGTCGGAAAGCCATCCGGCGATGTCGTCGGCGCCTCCCTCGATGCCGCCCGCCGAGCGGTAGTCCGCACGGCCGTCCGGAGCGAAGAGATTCCGGTAGGCGTCCCAGTCGCCGTCGTCGACGGTGACCGCGTACTCGGTGATCAGGGTATCGATGGCCAACCGGTCGAGCACGGCCGCGAGTTCCACACGCTGCGTCATCGGCTCAGTGTTGGGCACCGGGGGTGCGCAGCCAAGGGGCATGCAGGGACGAACCCTGGGGTTCACGGTGTCACCCGTCGTACGATGCACGGCAGTCGACCGCGCGGAGTACTGCGCAGGGGCGCGCGGAGGATCCGGGCAGGGGAGGTTCGGTGAACAACGAGAAGCGCATCGCGGCATACGAACGGCAGAGCGGCCGCAAGGAATTGACGGGCCGCCAGAAGCGCCGCATCGCGAAGAAGGAACGACAGGGCAAGGGCTAGGCGGTACCGCGCCCCGTAAGGGGCGCGGGGCTGTGCCATGTGCGGCTCCGCCGCGTGGGCACGACCAGCCCCCACCGGCCCGCAGATTCATCACCTTGGTGCCAACTCGGCCGCCGGATCACGCCCGGCGTGGCGGCTACGCCGCTTTCACGACCTCTTCGCGCACCGCTGTCGCCCACTCGGTCACCAACTGCTCGTACTCCCGCCGCTGTTCGGGCGACAGACGGCCGTCGGCGCGCAGCCACAGGCCGCGGATCCGCTCGTTCAGCTCCGCGGCAGAGCGCACGGAACCAGAGGGCTGAGGGCTTAAGGGCATGTGGTCAAGCCTAGGGGATAGCTACGACAATCGGAACTGTCCGCTACTGGGCAGATCCTCCAAGTGAGCGTCGAGGGGCTGGTGTTGGGTCTTGCGCGCGGGGAGGCTGTGACGGATCACTCAATGGATCACTGAACGGGGGAGCCGTCTGTGGTGAGCGGTTGGACGGCCGATCTCCTCCTCGGCGGCATCGTCCTCCTGGGCGCGTCGGTGCAGTGGCTCACCGGCATGGGGTTCGCGCTCGTCGCGGTGCCCGCCCTGATGCTGATACTCGGACCGGCCGAGGGCGTGGTCCTCGCGAACTGCGCCGGCTGTGCGATCAGCGTGGTCGGTCTTGCGGGCGCCTGGCGGCAGGTGCGCCCCTCCGCGATGGTCCCGCTGGTGGTGGCGGCGGTGTGCACCGTCCCCGCCGGCACATGGGCAGCCCGGCGGCTGCCCGAGCCCGTCCTGCTCGCCGGCATGGGCGCCCTGGTGAGCGTGGCGGTGCTGCTGGTGATGCGGGGCGTCCAGCTGCCCGCCCTGCGCGGCAGGAAGGGGGCCGTCGCCGCGGGTGCGGCGGGGGGGATTCATGAACGCGTCGGCGGGCGTGGGCGGCCCGCCGGTCTCGCTCTACGCGGTCAACGCCGGCTGGACGGTACGGGAGTTCGTGCCGAACGCGCAGTTCTACGGAGTCGTGGTCAACGCCTTCTCCGTCGCGGCCAACGGAGTGCCTCGCCTCGCCGCACCGGTGTGGGGCCTGGCCGTGGCCGCGATGGCGGCGGGCGCCGTGATCGGCAGGGCGATCGCCGCCCGTGTCCCGGAGCGCCAGGCCCGCAGGCTCGTGCTGCTGCTCGCACTCGGCGGCGGGATCACGACGCTCGCCAAGGGGCTCTGGGGGCTGTGACCTGCTGCCGCGCGGCATCGTCACGCGTAGGCGGTGCTGATGCCGGCGAGCACAACGAAGGCACCGCAAGGCCCTGCCTCACCCGGCCGATTCCCCCGCGTGCGGGCTGAGCGTGCCGGCGCCGACGAGGATGAACAGGAGGATGCCGAGCAGGATGCGGTAGTAGACGAACGGCATGAAGGACTTCGTCGTAATGAACTTCATGAACCAGTTCAAGTCGAGGTTCTGAGCGGCTCTGACCTGCTGTTTCCACCACTCACAAGATTGAATGGGAGAGCAGCGGGAGATGGCACTTTCCAGTGCTCTCCCTCGCCAGCCACGAAACCGCAGCCACCTAGTTTGCAGCGAATCGGCAATCTCCGGCTCCATGGTTAGGGGAACGTGCGAGACCTTCCACGCCGGCGACCTCGTGGCCCATGCGGGTCTCCACGGCTATGCGACTGTGTCGATCTTCGTCCAGCCACTCCTTGCCGCCGTGACGAAGCAGGTACGGGCGCTTCCCGGCGTACGCGGTCGCGGGGACCTCCGGAAGGGGACGGCGGGAGGTGACCAGCTGGGGCTGGTTCAGGCGGACCCTCGTGAACTCCTCGGAGGCCGGTCAACCGCACGAGACCAGCTGCCAGTAGTAGCTGACGCCGACGCCGCCCCGACCGTCCCTGACCTGCTGTGCGATGTCCTCGCCCTTGAGGTCGGACTGCAGAGCATGGGGGTGGCACGCGAAGTATCAGCATCCATTTGCGCTAGCCCCCTGGGTGTGCCCTTAAATGATTACGTGATGGTCCGATGTGCGTGGGCCGCATTTGGCCTGGTCAGCCAAGCGTTCCTGAGGTTCGTTCTAGAGCGCGAGCACCAACGACGACAGGTCGTCCGCTCGGCATGTGCCGGGTCTGGTCGGCCCCGCGGAGCGCTCCCGGAGAATGGAGCCATGGAACGACTGATCGACTTCTCGCGCGGCCGGCAGATGCTGGCGGCGGCTGCGGCCGTCGCCTCGTCGTCGACCTGGAATGGATCGACCGATGGGACCAGGGCGGAGAGAAGTGCCCCGGCTGCGGCCTGACGTGCGAGCACGACGACGCGCCCCGGGTGACGGTCGATCCCGACGACCCGGCGCTCGACAACGACCGGGTTGCGACCGTCTCCTGGTACCACACGAGCACGCAGCCGGACTGGCCGACTAGGGACTTCGATCCGGCCGCCGTCCTCACGCCCAAGACCCGCATGATGATGGGCGGCGACGAGCCTGTCGCCGCCTGGGCCGCACGCCAGCGGGCGAAGGCGCTCCACATCGGCACGTACGAGGCCGCGGTCCACAACATGCTCAGGCGGATCCGCGACCAAGCCAACTGGGGCAACCAATTCTATCTGTACCGAGTCCGTCTGAATCCGTCCGTCGTGGTTCGCGAGGGCTGGCTCATCGATCCCAGCGACTTCGTCGGCGACGTCGTCCTCGACGAGGTCTGCCCTCCGGGCGTCGACGTCGCCCGCTACCTCAACTACCACGAGGACCCCGGCGGGCTCTCCCTGGCGCTGGGGCGGGAAGCGATCGCCGGCGTTCAGCAGGTCCCAGTTCCGCTCCCGGATGCCTGGGACGCTGACTGGGTGAGAGAGGCAGTCGCGGCCCTTGAGACCGCTTCCGACGCCCCCGTCCCGGCAACCGGCAAGCTGGCCCGCTTCATGCGGCCGGCCTCGCCGCGAGCTGTCCTGGGCCGTGAGCTCGCGGCGGAGCTGGCTGGCCGTCTGCCGGTCAACCTCCGGGATCAGTTCAAGTCGACCGCAGCGTTCACCGAGGGCGACGATCCAGCTCGGTGGGCGCGTCGGACCAGCGCCCTGCTCGACCTGATCGGGAATCCAACGCGCGTGCTGTCGGCGCTGCAAGGCTGAGCATCGACAGGTCTGAGTGGGTGTTAAGTCCGATCTTCCTCGGTTCGTGATCGCTCGATCGTGGTACTGATCGCGGTCCGGACCGCCTCGTGGGCATGTCCATGTTGAGATGTGGGGCGTGAAGAGAGAGCCGTACCTCAGCGACTTATCCGACGAGCAGTGGGCGTTGATCGAGCCGATGATCACGGCCTGGAAGCAGGACCGGGTGGCGCGGTCGGCGACCGAGATCCTGGGTCCTGCGACCAGAGGGAAGTCGTGAACGCGATCTTCTACCAGAACCGGACAGGCCTCCAGTGGCGCTTGCTGTCGCACGATCTACCGGCCTGGTCGGCGGTGTTCTACTACATCCGCCTGTGGCGCGAGGACAAGCTTGACCAGCGGATCCAGGACTCCTGCGCTGCCAGGTCCGCGAGAAGGCCCGCCGGTTAGAGGACCCGTCCCTCGTGATCATCGGCACCCAGTCCGTCCGCGTGGCCGACGGTGTCCCGAAGACCACGACGGGGCTGGACGCGAACAAGAAGGTGTCGGGGCGCAAGTGGGGACTGGCCCTGGACGTCCTGGGGCTGGTCATCGGTGTTGTCGTGCTGGCCGTCACCGCCCACAACAACACCGCCGGCACCGCTCTGCTCGACCAGGCTGCCGAGCGGTGCGGCAACCGCCTGGAGAAGGCCCCTGGTGGACCAGGACTTCAAGGACGAGGTCATCATCCACGGTGCCCTGCTGGACATCGACGTCGAGGTCGCCCGCCGCAACCCCGCTGGCCAGGGCAAAGGGTTCGTCCCGCAGCCCAAGCGGTGGGTGGTTGAGCAGGCGAACGGCACGCTGATGCTGCACCGGTGTCTGACCCGTGAGTATGACCACCGGCCCGACACCTCCGCCTCACGCGTCTACTGGGCCTCCACCGCGAACATGACCCGCCGTCTCACGACACCGGCGAATTTGACCGCCGGGGTCCTCAGGGTTCGTTTCAGGTCAGCCGTGAGAGTTGTGATCGGGGTGCCGTCAACGAACTGCGAGCCAGCTGGCCAGCCGCCGTACCGACCGCGCTCACGGGCGGACACATTGGCCCTCGATGGGCTTCTCCCGGAGGCACTCGCGCTCGGACTCGGGCATGTCGACGAAGTTCGGGAACAGGGCGGGGCTACGCCTGGAAGGGGCGTAGACACCCATGAGTGGGTCGGTGAGTAGTTCGAACTCGATGTCGTGGTGCAGTTCCTCGGCGATAGTGAGGAGTTCGGAGGCTCTGCGCCCGAGGCGCTTCATGCGGATGCGCAGCCGTCTTGCTCAAGGGCAGGGGTGAGGGCGAGACCATTCGCTGTCGGTGAGGGTCGCGCCCTTAAAGATGGACGGTCCCAGTGGCCCGGTGGAGTCAGGCCCGTCGCCAACTTCACCCCAGGCGCCACCGTAGCCGAACCATCCTTGGGTGCGGGCGTTCTTCAAATGATGATAGGTCGCCCAACCATGGCCGCGGCCAGCGATGTCAGAGACCAAACCTTGGGCTTCGGGGATAGGGTAGGAGCCTGCTCGCGGGTAGGTTGCGTGACTTCCCAGCGCACTGTAGGCCAGGGGATGTCCATGGTGTTTGCCAGCCCGCTTCCAAGGCACGGTGCAGTATGTGTTGTGCCGGTAGTACGCCACGATGACAGCACGGTTGTGTCGGTCGAGTTTGACACTGATCCGCTCCCAGTCGCCTTCGTGGTCGAAGATATTCGTTGGACCGGGCGCCTCATTGAACGGATAGAAGAACCAGTAGGTGAGGTAGTTCCGCGGAGAGTACTCGTAGTAGACGGGGGAACTGGTGCCCTGGCCAGCACGGAGCCGGTTCGGGAAGTTCAGGAAGAACCCCTCACGCAGAGGCACTCCTCCTTTTCCGCCGTCTCGGGGACGGGTCAGGTCATTGCTGCGGTGCTGAGCGCCATGGCGGATGCAGAGGCGGTTGGAGATCTGATGCCGGTAGCCACCACTACCGAGCCGACTGGCGTTGACCTCCGTGCGGGCAGCCACGGTGTCGTCGGGGCACCCCTGGTCCCGGGCCCATGACAGGGAAGACTGGGCGACAAAGGAACCAGCGCTCATAGGCGTGTGCCTCTCGCCGGGAGCGAGATAAATGAATGGTGCATACCGTTCCACCGGAGAGAGGTGGCTTGCTGCGGTCGCTAGGGGCGTGGCCGATGAGGTCGCCAGTGATGCTGTGGCCTCAGCGCTTACTGGAGGACTAGACGCAGCTGAGGTCGGCGCTGGTGCATTCTCTGGGCAGAACCATCCGTTCTGGACGTAGCCGTCCTGGTTGACGTCGCCCCAAGCGTGGCCGCGGACCCACTCGCCATTGTGGGCGCTGGTGTCCTGGATCGTGAACGTCTGTGCCGGTCCTCCCGTCTGAGGGCCGTAGAGGGTACCGATCACTCGCCCGCCCGGAGCGTCGCGGACGGTCAGGTCAGCGGCGCACACCGTCCAGCGCATACCGATGTCCGCAGCGGTGGCCGACAGCCGTGGTCCGCTCGCGGAGGCGGTCGGGCCGGTCAGCCCAACCACCGTGCAAACGAAGGCAATTGCGGCACCAATGCGGGCCCCCGAACGGGGATGCCATCCCGACGCCCACTCGCGGCGTGCAAACCATGCGGTGTTACTGATGCGTTCGCCAAGCACTACGAGCCTCTTTCTGAATGAATCGCACGTGGCAGCGTCCTGCGATCAGGAAGGGTTCCGAACCCTCAGCTTCGGGAAACACCCCCCATGCCCTGGCAGGACTTCAGCATCAGCAGCAGAGCCAGCAGATGCTCGTCGCAGTCCGTGGCACTGGCCGCCCACTCGCTCTCGTTCACGGGGCGAAGGGAATAGCAGATACAGCTCATGCGGTGATCAGTCGCTTGAACCGCGGACACGCGGTCCGCTCGATCGACGTCACAACCCACCCCGGCCCAGACGAAACTCTGGCATCACCACTAACGACACTCGGTCGAACGGGTTACGGGCGGAGTACTGAGGGATTCAAGATCATTCCATGACCCCCTCTTGGGGCTCACCTCGGTCAACACCCGCACCACGGGCAGGAGCGGGCAATCCCAGGTCGGTAACGATCGGCCCGTGCTGAAAGGACCCCCAGTGCCTTCATCCGCTACGTCACCGACAACCACCACGAAACAAACTCACAGGTCAACAGCCTGTCGAGCCAGAGGACTCAAGATAATCCAGCAGCAGGTTGGCCATGAGTGCGACAGCTCCCTGGCCATCTACACGCACGTCAGCGACGACTTCATGAGCACTTCCCTGCACAAGGCACTGGCCCCGGCGTTCGCCGGGGCCTGACGAGGAGGGATCCGGCGATGGCCGCCAAGCTCGACTACCACTGGCACCTGCGCAAAGTCATGGCCGACCGCGGGATGTTCTCCACCACCGACCTCCTTCCGCCGCTGAAGGAACGCGGCATCACGCTGTCCACGAGCCAGGTCTACCGCTCGTCGTCGAGCGACCGGAGCGACTGAGCCTGAAGATCCTCATGGCCCTGCTCGACATCCTCGACTGCACCATGGACGACCTCATCGAGCCCATCGCAGCGGCCGGGACCGTGAAGAAGCCGAAGAAGGCCGCCGTCGGCGGCGCGGCGCCCGATGCGGAGGGACTCGGCGGACTGCGGCCAAAGCGAGCACGGATCAGGGGTGTTGACCGCTCATGACCATGGCCGACCAGCTCGACCGAGCCGTAACAGACCCAGTCGGTTTGATCACGGACCTCGTCGCCGGCGTTGAGAAGGAACTCGGCGTCAAGACGATCCAGGCTGTGGTCACCGCGGTCGCGGGTGGCCGCGCGAAGTCACGGAGCCTGGCCAAGGCCCTGGCGATACGGCCCGCGGTCCTGACCGACGGCCGGTCCCCGGCGCCCCGGGCCATCGGCGATCTGCTCATCGCGCTCCGTAAAGCCGGCGCCTCGGCGGTCGCGCCCCCGGTCTGCGCCGAGTGCGGCAAGAAGTTGCGAACTCTCCAACGCAAGGGCCAGGACTGGTACTGCGGAGTCTGCGGGCAGGAGACCGCCGAGTGCACTGCCTGCGGAAACGTCCGACGCATCGGCTTCCGGGACCGCAAGGGCCTGCCGCGTTGTTCGATGTGTCCTGACACCGACGACCGTGATCCCGTCACGGTCGTTCATGAGCTGATCGCCGCGATCGCTCCGGGCGCCGACCGTGACGTGGTCGCCGAGGCCCTGCGGCGGACGGCACCGCACCGTCCCCACTATCGGCAGCGAGTGGTCTGGGCCCTGGAGGAGAACCCTCGTCTGCTGACCGGGGAGGGCTATCTGGCGCCGCACCGCGCCATCCTGAGGTTCATTGACCTGCTGCACGAGGCCGGTGTCGCCGGGATCGCCCGGCCCGCCTGCCCTCGCTGCCACCGGGTGGTCCGCATCGACAAGCCGCTGGACGGGCAGCGGGTCTGCCGCAACTGCATCGCCAAGTCCCGCTTCGAGGAATGCGTACGCTGTGGTGCCCGGCGCGAGCCGGCCACCCGCGACGCCGAGGGGCGACCGCTGTGTCCGAGCTGCCTGGTCAGGGACCCGGCGAACCTGGAGACCTGCATCGTCTGCGGCAAGTCACGCATGGTCAACTCCCGCACCGCCGACGGTCCCATCTGCCCGAACTGCCGTCCCCTGCCCATAGTGCTCTGCTCGATCTGCGGCCACACCGCACCCTGCACACTCTCGAAGCTCACCGGCCTGCCCCGCTGCGGCGGCTGCCGACAACGCCAGGTCCACTGCACCGTCTGCGGACGGCTCCGCGGCATCCACTCCGGCACCGCCGACCCCCCCCGTCTGCGGCCCCTGCACCACACCCGACGCCGAGCTCTGGCGCCCCTGTCCCACCTGCGGACAAGCCGAACGGCTACACGCGCCAGGACCGTGCCCTCGCTGCACACTCAAGCAACGGCTCCACGAGATCCTCGGCGACGGCACCGGCTCCATACCCCCGAAGCTGCAGCCCCTCCACGACGCCCTGGCTAGCTCCGAACGCGCGGCCACCGCTATGAGCTGGCTCTCCAAGGGCATCGTCTCCACCGTCCTTTCCGATCTCGGCTCCGGCCGCCGCCCCCTCACCCACGAGGCCCTGGACGAACTCCCCGAAGGCAAGGTCATCGAGCACATCCGCAGTGTTCTCGTCGCCACCGAAGCCCTGCCCAAGCGGGACGAGCAGATGGTCCGGCTCGAACGGCACGTGAAAGACCTCGTCACCTCCCACGCGACGGCCGAGGGACGGAAAGTCCTGCACCGGTACGCGACTTGGCACCTCTTGCGGCGGCTCCGCCGACGCAGCCGTGGCAAGGAAATCACGCACTCCCAACTCGCGGTCGCGCGGCAACATCTGCGGGCAGCCGTCTATCTCATGGACTGGCTCGAGGAACAGAGCCTGACCCTTGCCACCTGCCGACAAGCCGACCTCGAGCACTGGATGACCAGCGACGATGTCCGCCTCCGTCGAGAGGCAGGCCACTTCGCGCGCTGGGCCCGCTCCCAGAAGATCACCCGCGATCTCAGCTTCCCGGCCGAGCGATGGAACGGCCCCTCCCAGCCGATGGACGACGAGGCCCGCTGGGCCACCGCCCGACGCCTGCTGCACGACGAGACCCTCAAGCCCGAAGACCGTCTCGCCGGCCTGTTGTTGCTTCTCTATGCCCAGTGGCCCGCAGCGATCTCCCGGCTCACCGTCGACCACATCGAGGAGACGGAGGGAGCCGTCCGCATCTGCTTCGGCGCCGTCCCCGTCGAGCTACCCGCACCCGTCGCGGAACTGGCCCTCCGACAAGCCGAGAGTCGCCGCAGCCATGCTGTCCTCGGCCGCACGGCCTCACCCTGGCTCTTCCCTGGAGGCCAGCCCGGCCGCCCGATCAGTGCCTGGGCCATGGGCGAACGGCTCCGCAACCTCGGCATCCGGCTCGCGGAGGCCCGCTCGACCGTGCTGTTCCAGCTCGCCACCGAACTGCCCGCCGCGGTCCTTGCTCGCACCCTCGGCATCGACATCACCGTCGCGGTCAAATGGCAGCGAGCCGCCGCCGGAAACTGGGGTGCCTACGCCGCCGAGATCAGCCGCCGGAACTCGACAACCTGACCCATGCACCGATGTCAGTCCCCGCTGACATGCTCTTTCTCATGACGCACGAAAGCATGCCTGACCTCGCCCAGGTCACCGACGCCCACGAGGTCACCCCCGAACTCCGACGCCAGCTGATCGACTGCTGGATCGCGGTCACCAACTCGGGCGGTGCTGCGGGGTTCCCGTTCCCGCCGGTCTGGGACGACGAGGTCGCGCCGGTCACGGACAAGATCCTCGGCCGCCTCCACCCACAGCACAGCCGTCTCATCACCGCCAGATTCGACGGCGTTCTTGCTGGATGGGTCGTCCTCAACCGCGATCCCTACCGGCTCGTCGGACACTGGGGCACGGTCAACCACCTTCAAACCCACCCCGACTTTCGCGGTCGCGGAGTCGGCTCCGCCCTCATGCGTGAGCTGCGAAAGATCGCCCGCGACGAGCTGGGTCTCGAACAGATGCATCTCGCGGCCCGCGGAAGCGAGGGACTGGAGGCCTTCTACAGCCGACTCGGATGGCGCGAGGTTGGTCGCTGGCCCGGGGCACTCCACTTCACGCCCGACGACACCCGGGACGAGGTCCTGATGCTCCTCGATCCCCTCTGATTGCGGGGGCATTCCGAGAGTTCCAATACCCGACTCCGCCATTACACCTCCAGCCGGACGCCCACAAGGCCGTCCTTGGAGCCTGGGAACGTATGGAAACCCCGCTCACCATCGGCGCATGAACGTTCCTTCGCCCTGTCCTCCACGGACAGGGCGAAGTCGTCTCCCGGTTGGACAGGGCCGGGTCACGTTCGCGGGTCGGTCGGGCAGGTGCGATGACTGGTCTCATCGCACCGACCAGCCCTGGAGCACGAAGGCTGCCCAGTGCGCACTCGCGACAGTGTCCATCATCTGAGTCTGGGCGCGCCGCAGAGAGGCAATGGGGCCAGCCGTCGCGAGGTTCTCGTAGAACTTACGAGCAGTGAACGCGGCTATGGAATCGGGCACTTGCCACGACGCGCCGATGACGACCCGTGCGCCGGCCTGGAGGAAGACCGTCGACAGGTTCAGGGCGTCTTCAAGAACTGTGTCCTCTGCCGCAGACTCGCAGGAGGAGAGGAACACCATGCTGGGCGCGCGCTCGGCGCAGGCCACCTCCAGTTCAGGGACGGACAGCAAGCCGTCGGAGAACAGTAGCCCGGACTGGTCGGGGCGGTCAGTGATCATCGTGCTGTGGCCAGCGAAATGGAAAAGATCTGTCTCCTTAAGGATGCTCAGGGCCGCACCTTTACTGAGGGGCCGCGAGATGTCGGTCAGCACGATCTTGTCCGGTACCGACAACGTCGAGAAGGCATGTCGACACTCCTGGATGTGCCGTTTGAGCGTGCCGCTGGGATCGCAGGCGACGAAGGCCGCCTTACGCACGGGCGGATCTGGGGTGCCGAGAACCCGGGCGAGGAAGGCGGCGCTGGGAACTCGAATCACCTCGAATGTTCTGCCCAGCCGCTCACCCGTCGGGGTCGGCATACTGTGCCAAGGCAGATGCCGGAGGTCTCGTGAGGCGATCACAATTCCCTTTATTCCTGCCAGGTCGATGTCGTTCAGAAGCGGGCCGAGGAAATGCGAACTGATCCAGGACATCTGGTAATGGAACTGTTCCGCGTGCTCGGGGGTGGGTAGTGGGATGCGGATGTGGCGATCATCGGCTGCATCGCCTGTACGGACCGCGAGGGAGGACAGTGGCAGTCTGCGTCCACCGTCTCGGACGTTGAGGCGACCGTTCCGGTGCTGGAGAACAAAGCAGGCTAGTTCATTTGTCTTGGTGACGTAAATCTGCAGCAGGATGGTGTCTGCCGGAAGTGCGTTCCTCAGAGCGTGGAAAACATCGTCACGGGCAGGCGCCTCACCCCGGCCTTCGGCCAGCGTTCTGCCGGTACCGCGTTCCACCACCCACCATTTGTCCTCGTCGGGCGCCCCCAGCCGCTCCAGTGCGGAACCCAGCAGCCGGTAGGTTGAACCAAAGCTCCGTGTCAATTCTGCCCGGTATCGAGAGGACTTACCGAGCGGGCGGAATTCATCGATCACGGAAACCGCCTCTTCGAGCAACTCCCGGGCCGCAGCTGCGTCGCCTAACTCAAGATGGGTCTGGCCGGCATTGGTGAGGATCTGGATGAGGTACCGGGACGGTCCCATGCCCCTGAGGCCACGGACTGATTCGAGCTGTGCCTCCTTGGCTGCATCGGGGTCAGTGGTCTTGAGCGCAATCGCCGCGTTGCTCAAGCTGGTTGCACGTAGAACCGGATCGACAGCCCGCGGTGCGAGCCGTTGGATCCGCTGGGCGAGTCGGACCGCTTCCGGATTGCTTGTCGCGCCGCGTTCCTTCGTCATCAGGAAGAGACACCCCAGGAAGGTCATCAGGGTCGTGAGCTCGCGGTCAGGATCGCCTAGACGCTCCCGGAGTGCGAGGGCCTTGCGGTAGTAGCCGGCTGCGGCAAGCCGATTGTCCCGCGGGTTCTCCAGCTCTCCTATTTTCTGGAAGACCAAACCCAGAGAGTTGAGCAGAGTAGCTTCCATGAACTCGGCGTCGGCGGGCGGCTCCGCACGCAAGGCCGTCAGTCCCTTCTCAAGGACGGTTCTCGCCTCCAGCAACCGGGGCAGCCTGGCATCCGCGTAGTCGGAGAGGGCATTTCCGAGGGTGCCCGCTGCGAGAGGCAGTACAGTCCGGAATCCGTGCCGTTCTGCAAGGTCCATGGCACGGCGGCCCTCCTCGATCGCGGCTTCGATACGGGCCGCTTCATCGCCACCGTGGCTCTCCTTGAGGATGGTGGCCGTCGTGATGCTCACCCTCACCTCCTCTCGCGGCAGCCCGTCGGCGACGGTCCGCGCTTCACGGAGGATTTCCAGAGACTCCAGCAGGCGGTCAGTCGTTGAACCCTGCGGCGCAGGTCCAGCAATACTGCTGGCGAGACTGACCCTGCTGGTGACCATGAGCTCCGGGTGTCCAAGCAGGTCTGCCGCGCGAACCGCCGCCCGCAGCGGCGCCTCGCTATGGGCCAGAGGCTGTCCGTGGGGTGTGAGGCTGGGGTAGTAGCACTGCGAGAACTCGCGCTTAAGTTCATCCTGTGAAGGACACGCCCGGCGCAGGCGGGCATAGCGCTCGCGCGCTTCGGGCGGTGCGGGGCCGAGCCAGGTCGGAGGTTCCTCCGGAGCCGACCCGATTCCTTGTTTCACGGGCGGGCCGAATATCTCCCGCAGCGTTCTTTCATCCGAAAGCGGTCCCTCGACTGGCTGTTGAGCCTGCGAGAAGAGCCAGGCGGTCGCTAGTTCCTGGACATAGCGGGTCTTGAGTGAGACCCGTTGTGCGTTGTCCAGGACATCGGCCGACCAAGGGTAGGACCACAGCATGCCGTGGCAGTCGTATTCCATGGCCAACGCGGCTATCAAGGGTGTCTGTTTCCACCACAGGTCGCATTCGGGGAGGGACCGAAGACGCGGGTCGCGTGACCGAGCTATCGCTCCGGTCGCATCGCCCAGTCGTACGCGGATCACGATCTGCGTAGAGAGAAGCAGCGCTTCGCCCGCGGCGGTGAGGGCCTCCGGGGCGGTCGCCAGTATTTGCTCGAAGAGCGTGAGCCACGCGGGCAGTTCGGATTCGGGAATCGAGAGGCAGTGGCCCTCTTGTAGTAGCCGGAGAAACCCCTCCGAGTGCCGACCGATGCGGTTGAGTCCGTCCTTCAGTAGCCTGAGCGCTGCTCCGTGTTCTCCAGCGGAGAGCCGTGCGCAGATGAGGTGGAAGTATCGGTCGTCGGCAAAACTGCCTTCATCCGCGGCTTCGAACAGTGCCACTGCCTTGGCATAGTGATCGGCAGCCTCCTGGTGCAGGGCGAGATCATCCGTGAGTACGTTGCCCAGATTCCCGTGGAGCCGAGCCAGGATGCGTGCGGTGTCGGGATCGCGCGGTTCGAGCTCGCCGAGATCGTGGATCGCCTTCTCATATGTTCGTCGCGCCGTCTCCCACTGCTTGCGGTCGCGCTGCAGACTACCCAGTGTGATGGACGCGTTCGCGGCGCGGATGAGATGCCCCTGCTGTAGCGCCGTGCTCACTGCCGTGCCGAGCATTTCGTAGGCACGCTCGTGGTCCCTAGCAGAGATGAGTGAGGCGTAATGAATCAGGGCTTGGTCGCGCTCGTCGTAGCTCTCAGGATCCTCCGGGCGTCGTAGGATCTCACCGAAGTGCAGGAGCGCTTCGTCCTCGTCGCCGAGGTTCAAGGCGGTGGCCCCGAGGATTAGCGCCAGGACGGCTCGGAGCCGAGTCTCACTGTGGCCTTGGCTATCCAGCAGATGCAGCGCAGCGACGGCGACGCGATGCCCGCTCATCGGATCGGATCGCTGACGTGGCTCGACCCAGCGGACGGCTGCCCAGATCTCCGCGAGTTGGGCTTCGGGAGAGAGCGCCGCGAACGCAGCGTTGTCAGGCCACCCTCCCCGTCCGATCGCTTCCCAGTCCATGGCGGCTCCTGGCGTCGTCGTTCAACAGGGTCCGACTTCGAGGGACCCGGGGCCGCTGAGAGTGACTGGTCGGCCCTTAGCGAGGGGAACGGTGAGTGACACAGTGTCGTCAGCCGTGACAACACTGACGCACTGTTTCTCGTCCTTCTTGGCTTCCTCCGGCCCGAACAGGGCGAGACTGGTGGCCAGAGCCATTGCCGTGATCCCGGCGATCATCAGTACGCTGGCAATCTTGATCCGACGTATCGCCTCGCGGGCCCGCAGCCGGTCGTCGCGGAGTAACCGCTCGTGTAGCCCGTTGGATGTACCCACCGGCATCGGCTGGGAGGTCCAACCGAACGCCGCGATCATCGCGTGGAAGGCCGAGACGATCACCGCAACTAGGGCTGCGAGCAGTGCCCCTGCGGCGCTCCATTCAACCCACGGCGCCAAGCCGTCAAGGGAGTCGCGCCCCTTGAACACGACCACAGTCCCGAAGAGCGCAGCCAAGCCCAGCAGCCCGTCGCGCCACTTGCTGGCCTGTTCACGGACACGTTCGAGTTCCGTCGTCTGTAGCGCCCGGACTCGATCCGCAGCCTCAAGATCCTGCGGTGACGGCGCTGGCCCACCCGAGATCTGGGTCATGGTCCGAGTTCCACCGTCCAGGAGCGGCCGCATCCGAACCTGTTCTCGCCGTGCGACCCAGGGTCGGCACATCGGCACCGCACAGCAATCACGGTCGCCTCGGCATCCGGCTCCAGCCGTGTGACATCCGTGCCGCGGACCACATCGTCGAGCCAGGTCTCATGGACAGTGTGGCTGCATGAAGGACAGGGGCCTTCCAGGTACCAGCCGGGGGGGGTCCTCAATTCGTCTGGCAGACCATCCGGTCAGGTCGGGACGGTCAAGTCTCACGTCATTCCATGGCACGGACATCGCGAACCCCCGTGAAAAGACTGCTGCATCAGAGTTGCCGACTCGTCTGGATCGGGCAAGTCATCCAGCAAAGTGAGGGGACGGATATGCCAATTGCGTGGCTTCCCGGGACGCTGAGGGATACCCTGCGGCTCTCGGCGATGGTCGCGTCGGCAAGCCGAACCGGTCCCTACAGTGGCCACAGGTAACTGCCAGGTGACCTGAGTTGGGCAACACAGGGCAATCCACTCCTGCGGCCTCGCGCTGGGGGAGGGCTCCAGCGCCCGTACCTTCCAGCCGCGGGCTTCCAGGCCGGCGCGGAGTGTGGCCGCGATGTCGGTCATCGGCGCTGGGTTCTTGGTGGCGACATCGAGGTCTTGCCTCGGCTGGTTGATTAAATGATGCGCCCGTACGGCATAGCCGCTGGTGAGGTCCAGCGGGTACGGGGAACCGAGCGCGATCACATCTGCCAGGAGCCGTGTGTGCTGCTCTGGCATGTCCGTCATGCGGCTGCCTGGGTGCGGGAGGCGAGCTGGGGGAAGGCGTCTTCCCATACGGTGCGCACGGTACGGCCGACGAGGGTGCGCAGTACCGGCCACAGCTGGAGAAGCAGATCCTGGTTGAGGTAGCGGCGTAGGTCGTCGCGCAGACCCTCATGCAGGACGGTGCGGTACAGGCCCATTCGCTGGCGGGGCTTGCCCAGGTCGTATGAGGTCATCCCGGACCAGGCCAAGTGCAATGGTAGGTTCACGACCCCTTGAGCTGGTCCGTGCAGATCGTCCAGCGATTCCGGCAGACGCCGCCGGAACTTCTCCCGGTACAGCGCGAGGTCGTCGGCGACCTCGCCCGACAGTTCGCTCTGCGTGGCGGTGAGGTGTTGTGGGCCGGCTGGCATGACCACATTGTGGCCATCGGAGCCGTGGCATGGGGAGTGGATGCTGCGCCCGGAGTGAGCGGCGGAGAGCTCGTGCAGACGAGCTGGTCGTGGCAGCCGCATCTGCCGAGGGGCAGGGATGGATTGTCGGTCGTGACGCTCGTTTGACGCTCTGGGCGCCCGCACGCGGGACAGAGAGCCGTTAAACCGGCTCTGACCTGGGCTTTTTCGGGACTCGCTCAGGCCGATATCTTTCCGATGACACATCACGTGGAGTGGTGGCGATCTTGGAGCCGGTCGCAAAGGGTTCCTGGCCTGCGATTTTGCGTCTGCGTATTATATGCGGTATGGGCGTTACAGGCGATATCTTAACGCTGAAATGACGCTCGTGACGCTCGTTCTGATGGCATGTCGGGTGCGCCGGCGGGCTGGCTGGTCAGGCCACTGGAAGAGCAGTGTGGGCGAGCGAGGAGCTCTTCTTTTCGCCACCTCAGTGGCGGTCGTCCGTGCTGATGGAACGTCGTCAGACTGCGGGCGCGAGGGAAGTCAGTTCCCAGAGCGTGGACGCCCGAAGTGCTTGCCGTGCTCTACCTTCGAGGTGTGGCCTGGCTGCCCGGAGGAGTCGGACGTTGGTCGTATCGCCCGTGAGAGGCCAGTTTGCCCAGTGCCGTGGGGATATTTCCACGGCACTGTACTTGCCCCTCGCTCGGCTTCCCCGGGCTCCCGTTTCCGGTGGTCGGCCTGATGTGATCAGTCGATGTCCGGATCATCCGACTCTTCGAGGAGTCGGGCCGCGAGGTCGTCGGCCCACTCCACGGCCCAGGCACGAAGAGCGGTGATCGTGGCCTGGTCCAGGCCGTAGGCGGCGAAGGCTTCGTCGTCGGTCCACTCGGATCCGGCGAGGTTTGCCTGCAGGTCTTCGCGCTCGAAGCGGCCGCGGGCGTGGCGGCGGCCGAATTCCTCGAGATCGGCGGTGTTCCAACGGCGGGAGGCTGCGAACACGTCGATCAGGTCACGGGGCGCTCCGCGGTCGGCGAGGGCGCGGACCTTGGTCCCGATGACGTCCTCCTCCGCGAGGACGGGCCCGTACGGGCTCTGGGCGACCGGCCGCCAGAAGATCTCCTTGAGGATGTCGACCTCGCAGTCCTGCCCGGTGGCCGGGTCGGTCACGGTGAAGCGGGCGGACAGCGGGGCGGTCTCCAGCGCGTGCACCTTCCAGCCGCGGGCTTCCAGGCCGGCGCGGAGCGTGGCCGCGATGTCGGCCATGGGCGCCGGGTTCTCGGTGGCGACATCGAGGTCCTGGCTGGGGCGGTTCACGAGGCGGTGCGCCCGCACGGCATACCCGCCGGTGAGGACCAGGGGATACGGCGAGCCGAGGGCAATCACATCCGCCAGAAGCCGCGCGTGCAGCTCCGGCATGTCCGTCACGCGGCTGCCTGGGTGCGGGAGGCGAGCTGAGCGAAGGCGTCCTCCCACACGGTGCGCACGGTGCGGCCGACGAGAGTGCGCAGCACCGGCCACAGCTGGAGGAGCAGGTCCTGGTTGAGGTACCGGGGCAGGTCGTCGTGCAGGCCCTCATGCAAGACAGTGCGGTACAGGCCCATACGCTGGCGCGGCTTGCCCAGGTCGTACGAGGTCATCCCGGACCAGGCCATGTGCAGCGGCAGCTCGACGACCCCCTGGGTCGGGCCGTGCAACTCGTCCAGCGACTCCGGCAGACGGCACCGGAACTTCTCCCGGTACAGCGCGAGGTCCTCGGCGTCCGTGCCCGAGAGGTTCTTCGACGCGGGTGCGGGGTGGTGCGGGCTGGAGGGCATGCCTCCCATTATGGCGGCAGCTTCCCGCTCGCCGAGCAGCTGGACGCGACCGATCACCGGGCGACATCCACCGGCAGGAAAGTCGGAACGGTCCGCCGCCGCGGCAAACTCGTTGGCGCGGGCGTCTCTGGACATGCGGACGAGGGCAATGCGGTAGAGGGCTGAGTTGGCTCCGTGATTACCGCTGCGCGGGACGGCAACCAAGGCCCAGATCCGCGCCTTGGTTGCCGGGAAGGAGGCCGGCTGCACCGACGTACTCACCATGGCCGGGCTCCCTGTCCCGGCCACGGCATGGGACTCGCCGAGGTGATGGATGCGCTCGGCATCGCCTCCCAGACCAGCGGTGTGTGGTCCATGCCCGTCACGCTCCCGACCCCCGAAGACGAACTGCCACTTGCTCGCACGCGGATCTCCGGTCTGGCCCGCCTGCGGGCAGCACAGGGCCGCCCGCTCGAAGGCTGACGAGCGACCCAGTCGCTGGGTTGTATGCAGCAGGCGTTCAGGCGCATGTGCGCCCTCGTGCATCGCGGGCCTCCGCTTCTGCAGTGGAGAACTCAGGCCTTGAGGAGGCTGCTGTGGCAAGGATCGTGGAGGGGAAACACCGGTCGCCGATCGGGGACGACGGGCACCAGCCGAATCGGCCCGTACCGCCGCCCCCTCCTCCCCCTTTGCTTCCACCCCTCCGCCTGCCTGGTCATCGACGGGAAGGTGGTCGCCTTCGCCGAGGAGGAGCGCTTCTCCCGCCGCAAGCACCACAAGGACTCCCGCTCCTGCGCGGTGGCCGCGGCTTACTGCCTGTCCGAGGCCGGCATCACCCTGGCCGACGTTGACGAGATCGCCATCGCCTTCAACCCGGCCTGGCCTACGCCGAGCGACATCTGCACGGACGCCGAGCTGATCACCGAACTCCTCGCCCCCGCTCTGTTCGGCCACCACCGGCCCCGGCAGGTCACCGTGGTCGAGCGCCACCTCGCGCACGCCGCCTCCGCCTTCCACCCCAGCGGCTTCGACGAGGCCGCCGTCCTGGTGGTCGACGGCTCTGGCGACGGCGTCTCCGCCACCATTGCCCACGGCACCGCCGACGGACTGAAGGTCCTGCGCCAGTTCCCGTTCAGCCAGTCGCTGGGCTGGTTCTACGAGACCGTCGCCGAACACCTCGGACTCGGCAACTGGACCAGCTCCGGCAGGCTCATGGGCCTGGCCGGCTACGGCAACCCCGACCGCTACACCCTCGACTTCCTCACCGCCCGCGCTGGCGGCTCGTCGAGAAGGAGCTGAGCGACGTCATCGTGACGGCCGCAGTGGCACTTGCCACCATCAGCCCGGACCCGGAGAAGGCGCTCGCCGGCTGTGTCCAGGGCCTGCTGGCGCGCCTCAGCCTCGACTGACCCGGGCCGGTCGCCACGCAGAAGGGCCCGCACGGACGTGCGGGCCCTTCCGCGTCATCCCCTACTTTGCCGACGCACACGTCCTAGTGGGGTGTATCCCGCTTCCCCGGTGGGAGATGAGTGGGAGACAAGTGGGAGATGATCATGGCGTGGTGCTGCAATCAGGCGCTAGGAAATGCTCGACAGCGCTACCTGTGGGCCCGGTTTCAGCCGCCGGATTCGCCCGCGTGCGGGCTCAGCACACCGGCTCCCACCAGCACGAACAGCAGGATGCCGAGCAGGATCCGGTAGATCACGAAGGGCATGAAGGACTTCGTCGTAATGAACTTCATGAACCACGCGATCACCGCGTAGCCCACCACGAAGGCGATGATCGTCGCGAAGATCGTCGGGCCCCACGACACGTGACCGCCCTCGCCCGCGTCCTTCAGCTCGAAGGCGCCGGAGGCCAGGACGGCCGGGATGGCGAGCAGGAACGAGTAGCGGGCCGCGGCCTCGCGGGTGTAGCCCATCAGGAGGCCGCCGCTGATCGTGGCGCCGGAGCGGGAGACGCCGGGGATGAGGGCCATGGCCTGGCAGACGCCGAAGATCAGGCCGTCGCGTACGCCCAGTTCCTTCAGGCTCTTGCGTTCCTTCACGGCACGGTGCTTGCCGCCGGTCTCGTCGCGGGCCGCGAGGCGGTCGGCGATGCCGAGGACGATGCCCATGACGATGAGGGTCGTGGCGATCAGGCGCAGATCACGGAAGGGGCCCTCGATCTGGTCCTTGAACGTGACGCCGAGCACCCCGATCGGGATCGAGCCGACGATGACGAGCCAGCCCATCTGCGCGTCGTGGTCGGAGCGCGGCACCTTGCCGAAGAGGGAGCCGAACCACGCCGTGATGATCCGGCCGATGTCCTTGCGGAAGTAGATCAGCACGGCGGCCTCGGTGCCGATCTGGGTGATCGCGGTGAACGCGGCCCCCGGATCGTGCCAGCCCGCGAACGCCGCGGTCAGCCGCAGATGCGCGCTGGACGAGATCGGGAGGAACTCGGTCAGTCCCTGGACGAGCCCGAGGATGAAGGATTCAAGCCAAGACATGGAAACTGCGCCGTCCAAGTACTGATCATGGGCTGCGGGTGCGGTCAGGTGCGTGCGTCGGATGAAGGGGGATGCGGGCGGTGCGTGAGCGAGGGGTGATCACGCCCTTGCCGTGGGGCAGCGTAGCGTCACTTGGTTAAGCGGCTTCCGTCGGACCCTTCGTCGTCCAGCCCGGTGCCTGCGGGTGCGCGGTGAGGTCGTCGTGGCGGACCCGGTCGCCGCAGGCGTGGCAGGTCACGACCGGGAGCATCTCGTGGCCGCAGACGTGCTCGATGACCATCGGGCGGTCGTCGTCCTTGCGCAGGTGGCGGTCGCCCCAGGCCATCAGGGTCATCAGGACCGGTTCGAGTTCGAGGCCGGCCTGCGTGGGGCGGTAGTGGAAGCGCTGTGGGCGCTCGCTGTAGGGGATCTTCTCCAGGACGCCCGCGTCCACCAGGCGGCGCAGGCGGGTGGCGAGGACGTCGCGCGGGGCGCCGATGTTGCGCACCAGCTGGTCGAAGCGTCCATTGCCGAGGCAGACCTCGCGCAGGACGAGCAGGGAGTACTTCTCGCCGACGAGGGCGAGGGCGTCGGCGATCGAGCAGGGGCGCGCATCCTTCATGCCGGGCAGTCTAGGGGGATCGAAGGAGAGGGTTTGAATTTCCAACTCACAAGGCTATGGTGAGTTCAGATTTCCTACTCACTGGTAATCGCCCTGGGGGAGTGCCGTTCCGTGCCCCTCCACGGCGCCCTAGGAGGACCGCACCATGCGTGACGCCGTCATCGTCGAAGCCGTACGCACCCCGGTCGGCAAGGGCAAGCCCAACGGCTCCCTCGCCCACATCCACCCGGTCGAGCTCCTCGCCCACACCCTGCGCAGCCTCGTGGAGCGCAGCGGTGTAGACCCGGCCCGCATCGACGACGTGATCGGCGGCTGCGTCGACCAGGTCGCCGAGCAGGCCATGAACACCACCCGGTACGCCGTCCTGTCCGCCGGCTTCCCGGAGTCGGTGCCCGCCACCACCGTGGACCGCCAGTGCGGTTCCTCCCAGCAGGCCGTGCACTTCGCCGCTCAGGGCGTCATCTCAGGTGCGTACGACATGGCCGTCGCCTGTGGTGTGGAGTCGATGAGCCGCGTACCGATGTGGTCGAACGTCCCTGCGGGCGCCGACCCCTTCGGACCTGGTGTCGCCGAGCGCTTCCCCGAAGGGCTCGTCCCGCAGGGCATCAGCGCCGAACTCATCGCCGCCAAGTGGTCGATCGGGCGTGAGCGGATGGACGCCTTCGCGACGACGTCGCACCAGCGTGCCGCGCGGGCCTGGGACGACGGCCTCTTCGACGCGGAGGTCGCCCCGATCGAGGGCGTCACCCGCGACGAGTCCGTACGTCCGGCCACCACTCCGGAGATCCTCGCCGGCCTGAAGCTGGCTTACGAAGACGCGGTTTTTGGTGAGCGCTTCCCGCAGATCGACTGGTCCGTCACTGCGGGCAACACCAGTCCGATCAATGACGGGGCGTCCGCCGTTCTCATCACCACCAGCGAGAACGCGGCGCGGCTCGGGCTGCGCCCGCTGGCCCGGCTGCACAGCTTCGCCGTCACCGGGTCCGATCCGCTCCTCATGCTCACCGGGGTCCTGCCCGCCACCGAGAAGGTGCTGCGCAACGCCTCGTTGAGCCTCGACGACATCGACCTCTTCGAGGTCAACGAGGCCTTTGCGAGCGTCGTCCTGGCTTGGTTGCAGGAGACTGGTGTCGACCCGGAGAAGGTGAATGTGCACGGGGGCGCGATTTCGTTGGGGCATCCCTTGGGCGCGAGTGGTACGCGGTTGATGACCACGCTCGTACACGCGATGCGGGTGCGCGGCGCGCGCTTTGGGCTGCAGACCATGTGTGAGGCCGGGGGCCTCGCCAACGCCACCATTCTTGAAGCGCTGTAGCTCCGCTGGGGGCCGGTACTCCGTCTGAAGGTGCGTGGGGGCTGGTCGCGCCCACGCGGCGGAGCCGCACAATGTCACAGCCCCGCGCCCCTTACGGGCGCAGGTGGTGGCGCTTGCGCCAGGCGATCAGTGCCCCCGCCAGCCCCGTCACCGCGATGAAGCCCATCGCGATCAGGAAAGCGGGGGACGTGGGGGTCGAGGCGCGGGCGCCTGCGACGACGTACGCGGCGGTGTTCGGGATCGAGCCCAGGGCCGTGGCGAGCAGGAACGGCAGCCAGCCCATGCGGGACACCGCCGCGCAGTAGTTGGCGGCCGCGAACGGCACCCCGGGGAACAGCCGCACCGCCAGCATCGAGCGGAACCCGTGTCTGCTCAGCTGCCCGTCCGCCGCGTTCAGCCAGCGCCCGCGGAGCAGCGGGCGCAGCGCGTCCTGCCCCAGCATGCGCCCGAGGCCGAAGGCGATCCCGGCGCCGATGACCGTCCCCGCGATCGCCGCCCCGAGCCCCGCCTGCGAGCCGAACAGCGCGCCGGCCGCCAGATTGAGCAGGGGGCGCGGCACGAACGCCGCGGTGCACAGGCCGTACGCGGCAGCGAACACAAGCACCGCTGCGGCGCCGCCCAGCTGCCGGGGCCACCCGTCGGAGAGCAGCCTCTGCGGCTCGAAGACCAGCACGCACGCCCCGGCCGCCGCGAGCAGCACCACCAGCAACGACAGCCGCGACCACGGCGAGAGCACGGCCCTCGCGCAGCGCACGGCGAGGCCCTGCGGGCGGGCGGCAGCGGCGGTGTCGAGCATCCGGGGAGACTAACCGACATATGTGTGTGATCGCCGTAGGGTGCGTCTCATGAGCGTCACAGTCCCCGGTGTCACCGTCCCGCGCAGCGGCGTGGCCGACACCGTCATGGAGCGGCTCACCGCGACCTATCCGGAGGCGGCCGATCCGCAGCGGGCCGCGCAGGCACAGGCGTACATGAAGGACGTCGCTCCCTTCCTGGGCCTGCCCACGCCGCTGCGCCGCGAGCTGTCCCGCACCGTGCTCGCCGGGACCCCGCGCCCCGACGAGGCGGACTGCACGGCGATCGCGCTGCGCTGCTGGGAGCTGCCGGAGCGCGAGTACGCCTACTTCGCCGTCGACTATCTGCGCCGCCACGTGCAGCGCCTCTACTCCGGCTTCCTGCCCGTCGCCCGCCATCTGGTGACCACCGTCTCCTGGTGGGACACGGTCGACCTGCTCGCTGCGCACGTCGTCGGCGGCCTTGTCGCGGCCGACCCGAAGCTCAGGTCCGAGATGGACGCCTGGATCGAGGACGACGACCTGTGGGTGGCCCGCACCGCCCTCCTCCATCAGCTCCGCCACAAGGACGCCACCGACACCGAGCGCCTCTTCGCGTACTGCCTGCGCCAGTCCGGGCACCCCGACTTCTTCATCCGCAAGGCCATCGGCTGGTGTCTGCGCGAGTACGCCAAGACCGACCCGGACGCCGTGCGCGACTTCGTCGAGCGGGAACGCGGCCGTCTTGCGCCGCTCTCGGTGCGCGAGGCGCTGAAGAACCTCTGACCGGCGGGCGCGCCAACTGCCGCGCGGCGAAAACCATTCGACGTGCCCCCGCCCGTCGGCGATGATCTGCGACATGTTCCGGCACGCCTTTCCCGCAGCTTCGACCGCAGTCGCGGTCGCTGCGAAGGCTGCCGTCTTCCTCTGCGCCGCACTTCCTGTCGACGGCGCCCGACGCTGACCCTCCCCGGACACTCCGGCGGACCCCCTAGGGGGAGGGTCGGTTCGGCCCCGGGGTCCCCGTCCCGAGTGCGTACGCGATGACGTGCGCCCAGGACTTCTGCTTCGAGTTCCGGAGAAGGAACCGCCATGTCCAAGACGGCTTACGTCCGCACGAAACCGCACCTCAACATCGGCACGATGGGCCATGTCGACCACGGCAAGACGACCCTGACCGCCGCCATCACCAAGGTCCTCAGCGAGCGCGGCACCGGCACGTTCGTGCCCTTCGACCGCATCGACCGCGCCCCCGAGGAGGCGCAGCGCGGCATCACCATCAACATCGCGCACGTCGAGTACGAGACCGACACCCGGCACTACGCGCACGTGGACATGCCGGGCCACGCCGACTACGTAAAGAACATGGTCACCGGCGCCGCCCAGCTGGACGGGGCGATCCTCGTCGTCTCCGCGCTCGACGGGATCATGCCGCAGACCGCCGAGCACGTCCTGCTGGCCCGGCAGGTCGGCGTCGACCACATCGTCGTCGCCCTCAACAAGGCCGACGCCGGTGACGAGGAGCTCACAGACCTCGTCGAGCTGGAGGTGCGCGAGCTGCTGAACGCGCACGGGTACGGGGGCGACTCCGTCCCCGTCGTACGGGTCTCGGGACTGAAGGCGCTGGAGGGCGACCCGCGGTGGGCCGCCGCCATCGAGGCGCTGCTCGACGCGGTGGACACCTATGTGCCCATGCCCGAGCGGTATGTCGACGCGCCCTTTCTGCTGCCGGTGGAGAACGTGCTCACCATCACCGGGCGCGGCACCGTCGTCACCGGGGCCGTCGAGCGCGGCACGGTGCGGATCGGTGACCGGGTGGAGGTGCTCGGCGCGGAGACGGAGACCGTCGTCACCGGTCTGGAGACCTTCGGCAAGCCCATGGAGTCCGCGCAGGCGGGCGACAACGTGGCGCTGCTCCTTCGCGGCGTGCCACGCGACGCCGTACGACGCGGCCATGTCGTCGCGGCGCCGGGCAGCGTCAGTCCGAGCCGGCGCTTCACCGCCCAGGTGTACGTCCTGTCGACCAAGGAGGGTGGCCGGTCGACGCCGATCGCGACCGGCTACCGGCCGCAGTTCTACCTCCGCACCGCGGACGTCGTCGGGGACGTCGACCTCGGCGATGCCGCCGTCGCCCGGCCCGGCGACACGGTCACCATGACCGTCGAGCTCGGCCGCGACATGCCCCTGGAGACGGGCCTCGGCTTCGCGATCCGCGAGGGCGGCCGCACCGTCGGCGCGGGCACGGTGACCGAGGTCGGCTGATGGCAGCTGCCCGCCTCCCGCAGGGGATCCACCGCTGCGGGAGGCGGGCACAATGGAGCGGTGACTGAGGACGAACGCGCGGACGAGGCCATACCCGTCTTCAAGGACGTGGATCACGGCACCGCCAAGCTGATGCCGGACGTGGACCGGCCGCGCGCCTGGCTGCTCACGGTCGACGGGGCGCCGCAGTCGTACGTCGACCTGGACGCGCCCACGCATCTGGAGTTCGAGTACGCGCAGCGCCTCGCCCATGTCCTGGACACCGCGGCGGAGCCGGAGCTCCCGCTCGACGTGCTCCACCTCGGGGGCGGCGCGCTCACCCTGCCCCGCTATGTCGCGGCCACCCGGCCCGGTTCACGCCAGGACGTCGTGGAGGCGGACCGCGGTCTTCTCGACCTGGTGGGCGAGCATCTGCCGGTGCCGGACGGCTGCGGGATCGCCGTGCACGGAGACGACGCCCGCCGGTGGCTGGAAGCGGCGGCGCCCGACAGCGCCGACGTATTGGTCGCCGATGTGTTCGGCGGCTCGCGGGTGCCGGCCCATCTGACCTCCGTGGCCTACGCGCGGGCCGCGGAGCGGGTGCTGCGCACGGGCGGGATCTACGCGGCGAACCTCGCCGACGGAGCGCCGTTCACGTTTCTGCGCTCCCAACTGGCGGGCTTCGCCGAGGTGTTCGCGGACCTTGCGCTGATCGCCGAACCGGCCGTGCTGCGCGGCCGCCGCTTCGGCAACGCGGTGCTCGTCGCCTCCCACGACGCCATCGACGTCCAGGCGCTCGCCCGGCGGGCGGCGGCCGACGTCTTCCCGGCACGCGTCGAGCACGGGGCCGCGCTGCGGCGGTTCATCGGCGACGCGCGGCCGGTGCGGGACGAGGACGCGGTGGCCTCACCCGAGCCGCCCGACGGTGCCTTCAGCATCGGCTGACTCCTGAGCTTGCGGGGCGCCCTTCGCGACCTCCTTCGAGGGCGTGCGCCGCGTCAGGTTCCGCACGTCAGGGACGAGCAGGACAAGCGCTGTCACCACGACCACAAGGGCCGCACAGCCCCACAGCGACGCCGAACGCCCGAAGGCCAGCTCGGCGGGGCCCGCGAGAGCCGTGGCGAGCGGGACCATCGCGATCGAGCCGAACCAGTCGTAGGCGGCCACGCGGGACAGCTTCTCCTCGGGGATCTCCTGATGCATCGTCGTCATCCAGGAGACGCCGAACACCTCGATCGCGACACCGCTGACGAACATCACCGCCGCAAGACCCCACACCGGCAGCGGCACGGCGAGCGCCGCCGAAGGCGCGGCGAGCGGAAAGACGCAGAGGGTTCCGGCGAGCAGCATCCTGCGCGGCTTCCACCGCATCATCAGGAGCGCGCCGCCGACCGTGCCCGCGCCGAACGCGCCGAGCGCCAGGCCCCAGGGCCCGGCGCCGCCCAGCTCGTCGCGGGCCACCAGCGGTCCGAACACCGCCTCGGCCGCGCCGACCACAGCCACCACGACGGAGAACTGCGCGACGATCGCCCAGAGCCACGGCCGGCCGATGAACTCGCGCCAGCCATCGCGCAGATCCGAGAGCAGCCCGCCGCCCGGCTCGCGCGCCGGTATGTGACTCACGTCGAGGAACGACCGCATGGCTCCCGCGATCGCGAAGGCGACCGCGTCCACCGCGAGCACCCAGCCGGGCCCGAGCGCGGCCACCATCAGACCGCCGAGCGCGGCGCCGCCGAGCCCCGCGCCCTGCATCGCCATCCGGTACAGCGCGAAGGCGCGGCTCGCCTGCTCGCCGGTGACCGTCGACATCAGCATGCCCTCGGCGGCCGGGCCGAAGAACGCCTGGCCGACGCCGCCGAGCCCGGTGAGCAGCATCATCGACCACAGCGGGGGCGTGCCGGAGATGACAAGGACCGCGAAGACGGCCTGGGAGAGGCAGTTGAGGGCGTTGGCCGCGACCATCACATGGTGACGCGGCAGCCGGTCGGCGACGGCACCGCCGATGAGCAGGAACAGCACGAGCGGCAGCGTGCGCGCCGCCGCCACCAGACCCACGTCCCCGCCGTCCCCGCCCGCGTCGAGGACGGCGAACGCCGCCGCGATCAGGGCGCCGTGGCTGCCCAGGTTGGTCACGATCGCGGCGGCGGTCAGCAGGGTGTAGTTGCGGCCTGCCCAGGTGGGGCGGCGCGCGGCGGCGGGAGTGGTCACCCGGGGACTATCGCCGCCCGGACGCCGACTTGCCAAACGGATTCAGCGAGCCACCAGGTGGTTCAGGACTCCTCGGGGTCGCCGTGCAGACGTACCGTCTTGAGGATCTTCTGCACCGTCGCGTCCGGGACCTCGTCCTTGACGCCCTTGGCGCCGTACAGGGTCCACGCCACGTACTCGCCCTCGGAGTTCTTGAAGGCGAACGTGGTGGCCTTGCCGTCCGAGTCGCACTTGTCGTTCTTGGCGACTCCGGCGGTCGTGGAGGTCGCGACGCTGCCCTTGATGCCGGAGGTGGTGGTGAACGACTCGATCTTGCCGATCTTGATCTTCTTCTTGTCGGCCTTCTTCTGGTTCGTGTAACCGCCGAAGACCCACCACGCGGAGTCGTTGCGCGCAACGTCCTCGGTGTTCTTGGCGCCATTCTGGCCCTTTGTGCCGACCGCGGCGAGGGACGTGTCGTCCGACTTGCCGTCCTTGTCGTCGTCGGACGTGCACCACTTCTCTTTGTAGATCGCAGGCGCCGACATGCTGATGAGGGGCTTCATGCCGTCGCCCGCGCTGTCCTCGAATCCGATCATGGTGTCAGGCGTCTGGACGGCCCAGTCGGCGGGGACGTCGAAGGCGGTGCCCCACTTGGGGTTCACCACGACCTGCCAGCCCTCGATCGTCGGCTTCGGGTCATTGCCCGTGCCACGCTCGGTGCCGCCGTCATCGGTCGGGCTCGGCTTCTTGGACGTGGACTTGGAAGGAGACTTCTTCGGCTTCTTGTCCGCGACGTCGTCCTTGTCACCGCCGAGGACCAGGAAGCCCGTGACACCGGCGGCCACCACGACGGCGAGCGCCGCGACGATCGCGGTGATCTTCGTCTTGTTTCCGTCCCCGCCCTGGCCGCCACCCTGCTGGGGCGGCATCGGCGGCGGGGTGGGCGCGGCCCACTGCTGCGGCTGCTCGGGCTGCGAGTAGGCACCCGGTTGCGGCGGCTGCTGCTGATACCCGGGCTGCTGATACGGGTTCGGCTGTTGGTACCCCGGCTGCTGGTACGGATTGGGATTCTGGTCCTGCGGGTTCTGCTCGCCCCCGGGCGGCTGCTGTCCTGGCCACATGGGCAGTAACCATAGAGGGGCCTGTGGCCTGATGTCATCGCTGCCCTCACGGAGCGGCCGACACATCGGGTCACAAGCCCCGTTGGCGTACGAAACGGATCAGGACTCCGTGGGGTCGCCGGCCAGCCGCACCGTATTGAGGATCTTCATGATCGTCGCCTCCGGAATCTCCTCCTTGACGCCCTTGGCGCTGTAGAGGTTCCAGGCGACGTATTCGCCCGCGGAGTTCTTGAAGCCGAAGGTGATCGCCTTGCCGTCGGAGGCGCACTTGCCCTTCTGGGGCGTGTTCTCCGAATGGGCACGGGCGAGGCTGCCCTTGATGCCCGTCTTCGTGGTGAAGGGCTCCGCCTTCTCGTCGAACTTGAGGCTCTTCTTGTCGGGCTGGGTGTAGCCGCCGAAGACCCACCAGGGCACCTGGTTCACGGCGACCTCGTCGGTGTTCTTGGCGCCGTTCGCCCCCTTGGTGCCGACGGCGCCGAGCGCGGTGTCGTCGGAGTTGCCGTCCCTGTCCTCGTCGTCCGAGCACCACTTCGACTTGTAGTAGGCGGGCGCCGACATGGTGATGAGGGGCTTGCCCTTGTCGTCCTCGAAGGCGATCGCCGAGTCCGGCGACTGCACCTCCCAGTCGGCGGGGACGTCGAAGGCGGTGCCCCACTTGGGGTTCACCACGACCTGCCAGCCCTCGATCGTCGGCTTCGGGCCGTTGCCCGTGCCGCGCTCGGTGCCGCCGTCGTTCGCCGGGTCGCTGCTCGGCTTCGACGCGGACTTCGAGGGGGACTTGGACGGCTTCGAGTCGGCCTCGTCGTCCTTGTCGCCGCCGAGGACCAGGAAGCCGGTGACGCAGGCGGCCACCACGACCGCGACGGCGGCGACGATCGCCACGAGCTTGGTCTTGTTGCCGCCGTCACCGCCGCCGGGCGGCGGCTGCGTGACACCCATCGGCGCGGTCGGCGCGCTCCACTGGCCCTGCTGCTGGCCCTGCTGCTGATACCCGGGCTGCTGATACGGGTTCGGTGCCTGGTACCCCGGCTGCTGGTACGGATTCTGGTCCTGCGGGTTCTGCTCGCCCCCGGGCGGCTGCTGTCCTGGCCACATGGCGGGCAACGATACGGGTCTTGACGCGGGGTCAGCGAGGCAACCCCAGGTGGGAGGGGCTATGGCGGGGCGGTTGCTCAGGACTCGGGCCCATTGTCGTATTCGCGCACCGTGCTGAGCATCTTCTTGACCGTCGCCTCCGGCACTTCACCGCTCACGTCCCGGGCGCCGAAGAACGACCACGAGACCAACTTCCCCTGGGAGTCCTTGAATCCGAAGGTGGTCGCCTTGCCGTCCGTCCGGCACTTGTCGTTCTTGTCGTTCTTGACGCCCGAGACCGAGGACGAGGTCAGGCTGCCGGTGATGCCGGACTTGGTGGTGTACGGCTCCACCGAGCTGGTCCGGACATTCTTCTTGCCGGGCTGGGAGTACCGGCCGTGCACCCACATCGCCGAGTCCTTCTTGGCGATCTCTTCGGTGCTCTTGGCGCTGCGGTTGCCCCTGCTGCCGGCCTCCGCGAGCGGCGTGTAGTCCTTGACGCCGTCCCGGTCGGGATCGCTCGCACACCACTGCTGCTTGAGCGCGGCGGGTGCCATCATCGCGATCAGAATGCTGTCGGGATCGTCGATCTCACCGACGGCGTCGACCCGGTCCTGTGCCTTGAGCTCCCACTCCGGAGGTGCGTCGAAGGCGATGCCGCGCTCGGCGTTCGTGACCGTCTTCCAGCCCGCAATCGTCGGCTTCGGCCCCCCGCCGCCACCACGTGCGTCGGCGTCCTCGGACCTGGCCGGACTCGGGGACGTGGAGGCGGACCGCGTCGGGTCCGGCTTCGCCGTGTCGTCCTTGTCGCCGCCCAGGAGCAGGAAACCGGTGACGCCCGCGGCCACCACGACCGCGGCGGCCGCGACGATGGCGACGATCTTGGTCCTGTTGCCACCCCGGCCGCTGCCGCCGCCGTCGTCGTGCGGGGCCTGCGCCGGGCCGCCGGGGACGGTGGGCGCGTTCCAGGGGGCCGGCTGCTGGTACCCCTGCTGCTGCCCTTGCTGCTGATATCCCGGCTGGTGGTAGGGATTCGGCTGCTGATTCGGCCCGCCCCCGGGCTGCTGCTCTCCTGGCCACATGAGCAGCAACGATAGGGGACCGTGATCCACGTCGAGTCAGTTCCTGGCCAAAGAACGCTACTCGTGGGTAACATCGCCGCCATGAGCGCACCCCAGATGTCGATCGGCGAGATGCTCGCCGCCACCGTGCCGATGGCCCGGACCCTGAACCTCGAGTTCCGTGAGACCACGCCCGAGAAGGCCGTGGTCGCCCTTCCCGACCAGGACGACTACCACAACCACGTCGGCGGACCGCACGCCGGAGCCATGTTCACGCTGGGCGAGTCGGCGAGCGGCGCCATCGTGCTCGCCGCCTTCGGGGAGCAGCTCTCGCGGGCCGTGCCGCTCGCCGTGCGCGCCGACATCGCGTACAAGAAGCTCGCCATGGGTCCGGTGACCGCCACCGCGACCCTCGGCCGTCCGGCCGCCGATGTGATCGCCGAGCTGGACGCGGGGGAGCGGCCCGAGTTCCCGGTGGCGATCGAGATCCAGCGCGCGGACGGCGCCGTGACCGGCGAGATGACCGTCGTCTGGACGCTGCGTCCCAATAACTGAGTCGCATACCGGCGTTCGTTTACGTACGTTCGTCGGGCGAACGGCGTCTCGCCGGTCGGGCACGGGGGTGCCGGCCGGTGCGACGCCGTTTTCCGTTCAACTGATTGACACGAGTCAGTAGCGGTCATAGTTTCCTCGCCGCCAGTGGGTCGACATCTGCAGAGGAGTCGCCGCATGAGGAGCTTGAGGAGAACGAGGGCAGCGGGAAGAGGCAGCGGTAGAGGCGGAGGCGGAGACAGCGGCAGGTCGGGGCGGGTGCGGGCCGCCGTGTCCGGCTTCCTCGCCGTCGCCGCGACCGCCGCGGCCGTGCTCACCCCGCAGGCCGCGCAGGCCGGTCAGCCCGCGGGGAGTGACCCGCCGACGAAGGGCGCGACGCTCGTCCGTACGGACGCGGGCTGGTTACGCGGTGAATCCACCGCCGAGGGGCGCCAGTTCCTCGGGATCCCGTACGCGCGCCGGCCGGTCGGCGAGCTGCGGTGGAAGGAGCCACGGGCGGTCAAGCCCTGGCACGGCGTGCGCGGCGCCACCTCCTTCGGCAACCGGTGTGTGCAGAGCGCCAGTTGGGATCCCGGCTATGAGAATCCCAGCCACACCGAGGACTGCCTCGACCTGAACGTCTACGCCCCCGTTGGCGCCGACCGGCGCCAACGCCCCGTCATGGTCTGGCTGCACGGCGGCGGGCTGACCGCGGGAGCGGGCGAGGACATCGTCCCGGACGCCTTCGCCCGGCGCACCGGCACCGTGGTCGTGACCGTCAACTACCGCCTCGGAGCGATGGGTTTCCTCGCCGGAGAGGGCCTCGACGGTGAGGCGTCCGATCGCGTCTCGGGCAACTACGGCCTGCTCGACCAGCAGGCGGCCCTGCGCTGGGT
This sequence comes from Streptomyces sp. NBC_01381, assembly GCF_026340305.1. NCBI lineage: Bacteria > Bacillati > Actinomycetota > Actinomycetes > Kitasatosporales > Streptomycetaceae > Streptomyces > Streptomyces sp. NBC_01381. The sequence goes on from NZ_JAPEPI010000001.1 coordinate 4,186,715, forward strand.
GCGCGCCAACATCGGCTCGTTCGGCGGCGACCGGCACCGCGTCACCATCGCGGGCGAGTCCGCGGGCGGCCGCTCCGTCTGCACCCTGCTCGCCTCGCCCACCGCCGATGGCCTCTACCGCGCGGGCATCGTGGAGAGCGGCGCGTACGGCGACTGCGCGGCCCGTGAGCAGAAGGAAGCCGGTACGCAGGGCGCGGCGTTCGCGAAGAAGGCGGGCTGCCCCGACCCGGCGACCGCCCTCGCCTGTCTGCGGAAGAAGTCCTCCGCGGAGATCCTCGCGGCGCAGGGCGGGTTCGACTGGGGCCCGGTCGTGGGCGGCGACTTCCTGCCGGTGCAGCCGGAGGAGGCGTACGCGCGGGGGAGCGCGTCGGACGTGCCCGTGCTGAACGGGGCCAACAGCGACGAAGGGCGGCTCTTCGCCTACGCCCAGTTCGACGGGCAGGGCAGACCGCTCACCGCCGAGCAGTACCCGGGCGCGCTCACCCAGGCGTACGGCGAAGAGCTGGGAGCCAAGGTCCTCAAGCGCTATCCGGCCGCCGAGCATGCCTCGCCGACGCACGCCTACGCGGCTTCGCTCGGGGACCGGATGTTCGCCTGTACCGCGCTGCGCATGAACAAGGCGCTCGCGGACCGCGGGCCCGTCTACGCCTATGAGTTCGCCGACCGCACATCGCCGCCCTTCGCGTCGATCCGTGAAGCCGGCAAGACCTTCGATTTCGGGGCGACCCATGTGAATGAAGTGCAGTACCTCTTCAAGCACTTCGGGCTCGCGTCGCCGCTCAATGCCGAACAGCGTTCGCTGGCCGGGCAGATGGTCCAGTACTGGGGCTCCTTCATCCACGGCGGGGCGCCGAGCGCCGACGGCCAGCCCGCCGCGCCCGATCAGCGCACGCGGCCCGGCCAGGTGCTCTCGCTGCGCACCGCCTCCGCGGGCGGCACCACAGTGAGCACGACACTGGCCGACGATCACCGGTGTGACCTGTGGGACTCCGCTCCGGCCGACGCCGGGTGAGCGGGTAGGCTGCCCGGCGTGCGCGAGCCAGGGGGGACCGCGCACGCCGGGTACAGGCACACCAGCACAGGAGGAACCGGCGTTGCACGTCCAGGAATGGCTGGAGACCGTACCGGCCGTCAGTATCTACGCGCTGGTGGGCGTGATCATCGGTCTGGAGAGCCTGGGCATCCCGCTGCCGGGTGAGATCGTCCTCGTATCCGCCGCGCTGCTCTCCTCGCAGCACGGCGAGCTCAACCCGGTCGTCCTCGGGATCTGCGCCACCGCGGGCGCCATCATCGGCGACTCCATCGGATACGCGATCGGCCGCAAGGGCGGCCGGCCACTCCTCGCGTGGCTCGAAGGGAAATTCCCCAAGCACTTCGGCGCCGCGAACATCGCCACCGCCGAGCGGTCCTTCCAGAAGTGGGGCATGTGGGCGGTCTTCTTCGGCCGCTTCGTCGCCCTGCTGAGGATCTTCGCCGGGCCGCTCGCGGGCGTCCTGCGCATGCCGTACTGGAAGTTCCTCGTCGCCAACGTCCTGGGCGGCATCGTCTGGGCGGGCGGCACCACCGCCGTCATCTACTACATCGGCGTGGTCGCGGAGGACTGGCTCAAGCGGTTCTCGTACTTCGGCCTTGCCATCGCCGTCCTGATCGGCGTCGGCTCCATGCTGTTCGTCAAGCGCCGCGCCAAGAAGTCCGCGGAGCGCGCCGAGGCCGAGGCTGAGGCCGAGGCTGAGGGTGGCCTGCAGGCGGCCGAGCCGGTGCCCGTCCCGGCCGCCGACTGACGTCAGCCCGCGTGGGCGTCCTTGTGGGCCTTGGCCAGCTCGACGTACATCGTGCCGTTGAGGGTGATGCCCGCGCGCTCCTCGTCGGTGAGGGGCCTGCGCACCTTGGCCGGTACGCCCGCGACGAGTGATCCTGGCGGCACGACCATCCCCTGCGGGACGAGTGCCTGCGCCGCGACCAGTGAACCGGCGCCGATCACCGCGCCGTTGAGGACCGTGGCGCCCATCCCGATGAGGCAGTCGTCCTCGACGGTGCAGCCGTGCAGGACGGCGTTGTGGCCGACCGAGACCCGCTCGCCGATGGTCATCGGGAAGCCCAGGTCGACGTGGAGGCTGCAGTTGTCCTGGATGTTGCTGTCGGCGCCGACGACGATCGGCCCGCCGTCGGCGCGGAGTACCGCCCCGTACCAGGTGCTCGCACCGGCGTGCAGGGTCACCTCGCCGATGACGACGGAGGTGGGCGCGGTGAAGGCGTCCTGATCGATCTTCGGGTCCTTGCCGCCGATCCCGGTGATGAGTGCCTCGTGGCCCATCGGATGTCTCCATTCGTACGTGTCTCGCGCCTGGCGGAACCGTACGGGACGAGGGCGGGCGCGCCGCCGTGTGGGGTGAAGATCACAGGGGTCCGGGCTCACCGGTGGGCCCGTGGCTGAGTAACGTGAGCCCGTGCCGAAGAACAGGAACACGTTCTCATCCGCGGTCGCCGACTGGCGGCGCCGCGCGGCCCAGCGCGCCGTTCACGCGGGCTGGGCGTGGGTGCAGCGGACAGGCGCGGTCACCGCGCGGCGGCCGGGGCGGCTGCGGTTCGGCGCGCTCGGCGAGAACACGAAGCTGGCCTTTCCGCAGGGGACCGTCTTCGGTGAGCCGTGGATCCGCATCGGCGACCACTGCATCATCGGCGAGCAGGTCACGCTGACCGCCGGGATGATGCCCGATCTGGATCTCGGCCCTGATCCGATCCTGCGCATCGGCAACGGCGTCGTGCTCGGCCGCGGCAGTCATGTCATCGCCGACACGGCGGTGGCCATCGGCGACGACTGCTACTTCGGGCCCAGCGTGTACGTGACGTCGACGAACCACTCGTACGACGATCCGCACACGCCCATCGGGAAGCAGTGGCCCCGTATGGAGCCGGTCGAGATCGGGCCCGGCTGCTGGATCGGTACGAATGCCGTGATCCTGCCGGGGGCGCGGATCGGGCGGAATGTTGTGGTGGCTGCGGGGGCCGTTGTCCGGGGTGACGTTCCCGACCATGCGGTGGTTGCGGGTGCGCCGGCGCGGGTCGTGCGGACGTGGGACCCCGAAGCGGGGTGGCAGCCGCCCTTGCGTACGCCTGCGCCAGTGCCTATTCCTGACGGGGTCACGCCGGAACAGTTGCTTGCCCTGGGTGAGTTGGGGGAGGGGTAGTTCCGGCTTCCCTCGTCTGCGGGTGGGTGGGGGCTTGTCGCGCAGTTCCCCGCGCCCCTTCGGGGCGCTCCTGGCGAGGCGCGTCTTAGCTCGCCAGCAGTACCGTGCCCACCAAGGCCAAGCCCGCTCCCGCCGCCTGTACTCCGCGCAGGCGTTCCTTCAGGACCGCGCGTGCCGCCAGTGCTGTGACCACCGGGTAGATCGAGGAGAGCACCGCTGCCACCGTGATCGGGCCGTTCTGGGCGGCTATCGAGTACGTTCCGTTGGCCGCCACGTCCGCCAGGCCGACGAAGGCCAGTGCCGGGAGCGACGCCCAGATCACGCCCATCCCTGTGCCCTCGGGGAGTGCGACGCCGCCGCGCTTCACCGAGGCGAACAGGGCCGCGCCGCCCGCCGCCACGTTTGTCACGCGCTGCACGAACAGGGCGAGGAACAGGCCGGTCATGTTGCTCGACGCCTCGGAGATGAGGGCCATCACCGCGCCGAATCCGAAGGCCGCGAGCAGGGTCAGCAGAACCGCCTGCCGCTGTACGGGCGCGCCGCGCAGCTCTGGCCCGCCCGCGAGCAGGATGCCCACGACGGCGACGGCGATCCCGGCGAACTGTGGCACCCCGGGCCGCTCGCCCAGGAAGAGCCCGACGCCCACCGGTACCACGACGCCCAGGGAGCCGAGCGGCGAGACGACGCCCATCGGGCCGAGGGCGAGGGCCTTGTAGAAGGAGAGCATCGCGACCGGGCCGACGAGTCCCGCGCCGACCGCGAACCACAGTTGCGGGCCCCACTCCGTCCAACCGCCGGTCGCGACCACGATCGCGCCGAGGACGATCACGGCGATGGCCTGCGAGGCGACGACGACCGTGAGGGCGGGGATACGTCGGGTCAGCAGTCCGCCGCCGAAGTCGGCGAGGCCCCACAGGAGGCTCGTGGCCAGGGCGAACAGTGCTGTCATCGATGATCCTCGCAGTACAGTGTGGTGAACCCTTGGGTGCACCACACCGTAGTGCAGCATAGTGAACTCTGTCATCCAATATATTGGACGGAATGTGTCGGACCTCGACCAGCTCACCCAGTCGCTCGCCCGCAACCTCAAGCGCTGGCGCACCGAACGCGGCTTCACGCTCGACGCGCTCGCGGCCCGCGCGGGCGTCAGTCGCGGCATGATCATCCAGATCGAGCAGGCAAGGACCAACCCCAGCGTGGGCATCACGGTGAAGCTCGCCGACGCCCTGGGCGTCAGCATCACCACGCTCCTCGACTACGAACAGGGCTCGCACGTGCGGCTCGTGCCGCCGGAGCAGGCGGTGCGGATGTGGTCCACGGAGGCGGGCAGCAGCACGACACTGCTCGTCGGGACGGAGGCGCGCGGCCCCTTCGAACTGTGGGCCTGGAAGCTGATGCCCGGTGAGGGCAGCGACTCCGACGCGCATCCGCCGGGGACCATCGAGCTGCTTCATGTCTCGGCGGGCGAGCTGACGCTCGTCGTGGACGGGGTGGAGCATGCCGTCGCCGCCGGGTCGGCCGCGACGTTCGAGGCCAACGTCCCGCACGGCTACCACAACAAGGGCGCCGAGCCGGTCGAGATGACCATGTCGGTGTCCGTGCCGCCCGCGCACGCCGCCTCCTACTGAGTGCCGCGGCGGGACGGTGCCCGCACCCTGAGACGGCCGAGTCGCCGCGTACGCGGCGCTGTTAGCGTGCGGGCATGCGTGCACCCATGGGAGAGTTCGACGCCGTCCGCCCGGCCACCGAGGCCCTCGACCTCCTGGTGACCCCCGTCGCCGACGCCGTGCGCGGCTGGCACGGGGACGTCCCCGCCGAGCAGCTGATCCACGTCGACACCGACCCGCAGTGGGCCGACACCGCCACATTCGTGGAGCACTACGGCCAAGACATCCTGGAGCAGTCCGCGAACTGCGTGGTCGTCGCCGGCAAGCGCGGCGGCGAGTCCACGCTCGCCGCCTGTCTCGTCCTCTCCTCGACCCGAGTCGACGTGAACGGCGTCGTGCGCCGCCAACTCGGCGCCCGCAAGGCCTCGTTCGCGCCGATGGACACGGCGACCGGCGAGACCGGCATGGAGTACGGCGGAATCACCCCGATCGGCCTGCCCGCCCACTGGCAGCTCCTGGTGGACGCCGCCGTCGTCGACCTGCCGTACGTCCTGATCGGCAGCGGCAGCCGCCGGGGCAAGCTCATCGTGCCGGGCAAGGCGTTCGCCGGGCTGCCGAACGCGGTCGTCCTCGAAGGGCTCGGCGTCGCCTGACCCGGCTCAGGGGCAGACCCCCGCCGCGCGCAGCCGGGCGATGTCGTCCGGGCCGCGGCCCAGCTCGGCGAGGATCGAGTGGGTGTGCTCGCCGGCCGCCGGGACGGGATCCATGCGCGGGCTCACGCCGCTCAGATCCGCGGGCGGCAGCAGGGCCTGCACGGGCGACGACGTGCCGGGCACGGCGATCTCCCGCCAGCGGTCGCGCTCGGCAAGGGCGGGGTGGTCGAGGAACTCGGTCACTGAATTGACGCCCGCGTTCGCGATGTTGGCGTCGTCGAGCAGCTCCATCGCCTCCTCGCTGCCGAGTTCTGCGAAGCGTACGGAGATGATCGCGTCTAGCTCGTCGCGGTGCGCCACGCGGTCGGAGCCGGTGGCGAACCAGGGGTCGTCGGTCAGCTCGGGACGTCCGATGACCCGCTCGCACAGGGCGGCCCACTCGCGTTCGTTCTGCACGGAGAGCAGCACGTCCTTGCCGTCGGACGCGGTGAAGGGGCCGTACGGCGCGACCGTCGCGTGCCGGGCGCCGACCCGCGGCGGCTGCGTGCCGCCATAGCGTGTGTAGTACGCGGGCTGGCTCATCCACTCGGCCAGTGCGTCGAAGAGGGAGACCTCGACGGCCGGGGCTCGCCCCGTCGTCGCCCGGGTGAACAACGCGGACAGGACACCGCTGTAGGCGTACATGCCGCCCGCGATGTCGGCCACCGAGATGCCGGCCCGCACCGCCTCGTCGGGCGTGCCGGTCAGCGAGAGCAGACCCGTCTGGCACTGCACGAGCAGGTCGTACGCCTTGCGGTCCGCCCAGGAGCCGCTCGTGCCGTAACCGCTGACCGTGCAGGGGATCAACGACGGGTAGCGGGCCTGGAGCTCGCCGGCGCTCAGGCCCAGGCGGTCGGCCGCGCCGGGGGCGAGGTTCTGCACGAACACATCTGCGCCCGCGAGCAGCTCGTGCAGGATCTCCAGGCCCTCGTCGGACTTGAGATCCAGGGTGAGGGATTCCTTGGAGCGGTTGAGCCAGACGAAATAGCTGGCCTGGCCGTGCACCGTGGTGTCGTAGCGGCGCGCGAAGTCTCCGCCGCCGGGGCGCTCCACCTTGATGACGCGGGCGCCGAGATCGGCCAGCTGGCGGGTGGCGAAGGGCGCGGCCACGGCCTGCTCCAGGCTGACCACGGTGATGCCCGCCAGGGGGAGCGGGCCGGATGTCTGTCGTGCGGTCGCCATGACTGCCTCTCGTTCGACGCGTGCGGGGGCCTGCGTACGTGAGTCTGTACGGTCGTGGTCACGTTCCCGACACCGGCCGGTGGCCCGGCGGCCGATTCATTGAACGCGACGGTCGATTGTGTGAAAAGACCGGGTCAGGGGTTTGCGGTCGCCGTTCATCTGATGCTCATGAGGGTCCTGACCACCGGCCTCGCGGCCATCGTGCGCAGTTCAGCCGGCGCAAGGACCGTGCGGGCATGCCCTCGACACCGCTTGCTTCGGCCGCCGCCTCGACGCCCGCCGCCCCCGGCGCCGTCACCGGCTCGTACGTCACCTCCATCGCCGACTCCGAGAGCCAGATACGGGCCGCGCAGCGCCTGCGGTACCGCGTCTTCGGTGAGGAGATGGGCGCCACCCTCCACACGCCCCTGCCCGGTCACGACGTGGACGACTACGACGACCTCGTCGACCACCTGATCGTCACCGACACCACCACGGACGAGGTGGTCGGCACCTACCGCCTGCTGCCGCCCGGACGGTCCGAGCGGTCCTACTCCGACGGCGAGTTCGATCTGCGCGCGCTGGCAGAGCTGCGTTCGTCCACGATCGAGGCCGGGCGCTCCTGCGTGCACCCGGATCACCGCTCCGGCGCGGTGATCAACCTGATGTGGTCCGCGCTCGCCCGCTACGTCCTGCTCTCCGGCCACCGCTATCTGGCGGGCTGCGCGTCCGTGCCGCTGTCCGACGGCGGGAAGGCCGCCTCCAGCGCCTGGCTGCTCGGCACGTCCAAGCACGCGTCGCCGCCCGAGCTCCGGGTGCACCCCCGGCGCCCCTGGACGCCCGCCGAGCCGACCGTGGAGCATCCCACCTACGCCGACCTTCCCCCGCTGCTCCGGGGCTACCTCCGGCTCGGCGCCTGGATGTGCGGGGCGCCGACGCACGACCCCGAGTTCGATGTCGCCGACTTCTTCGTCCTGCTCGACATGGAACGGCTCAGTGACCGCCACCGCCGGTACTTCCTGGGAGAGACGCCATGAGTCCCTGGGCCCCGGCGAGTCTGTGCACCCCGGCCTGCGCCACCCGGTCGGCCCCGCCGGTGCCGCCGGTTCCGCCGGGCGAAGTGGCCCGCCGGTACGCCGCGTTGGCGTACGAGATCGGCAAGGGCGCGGCGCAGGGCGGCCGGCTCGCCGAGCCTCGCGCACTGCGGGCGCGGGCCAGGGGTGTGCTCGCCGCGCTCGGCGTACGGCCGGCGGCGGAGCTCGACCGGCTCACGGTCGGCGGCGGCACCACCGGCACCCTGATCGTCGCCAACCACATCTCCTGGCTCGATGTCGTCGCCCTGCTCGCCGTGGAGCCGGTGACGGTCCTCGCCAAGCGGGAGGTGGGCCGGTGGCCGGTCGTCGGCACGCTCGCCCGGCGCGCCGGTACGCAGTTCATCGACCGCGACGGACTGCGCCAACTGCCGGACGTTGTCGCCGAGTTGGCGGCGGCCCTGCGCTCGGGACGCTCGGTCGCCGTCTTTCCCCAGGCGACGACCTGGTGCTCCGTGTCCGGCGGCCGGTTCCGCCGGGCCACCTTCCAGGCGGCGGCCGACGCGGGCGCACCCGTACGCCCCGTGACCATCCGCTACGAACAGCACGGGACCCCCAGCACCGCCGCCGCCTTCCTCGGCGACGAGACCTTCGCGGCCTCGCTGCACCGGGTCGCCCGCGCGGGCGGCCTGACCGTGCGGATCACCGGGCACGCACCGCTGCACGGCACCGACCGGCGCGTGCTGGCCGCCGAGGCCCAAGCGGTCATCGGCGCACGGGAGTTGGCCGCACACGGGTGAGCCGTCACCACCCCGTATGCAGCAGGTGGTTGAGCAGCAGGGCCAGCAGGGCCTGCGCGGCCAGCCAGAAGCGCTGGGTGCGCGCGGGCAGGAACGCCGCCGCGGCGAGCAGCCACGCCGCGAACGGCAGCCAGATGCGTTCCGTCTCCGCCTTGCTCATCCCGGAGAGATCGGCGGCGGCAAGGGCGAGCAGCGCGGCGACGACGAGCAGGGCGAGCCGGTCGTCGGCGGTGTCCTCTCCCGTACGCAGCCGACGGCGGACGGCGCCCGACGCCCACGTCACGGTCCTGCCCAGACCCGCGACCGTGGCGAGGCCCACGACAAGGACCGTGCAGGCGAGGTTGGCCCAGACCCAGTAGCCGTACGGACGGATGCCGCCCGCTCCCTGGTAGTAGCGCTCCACCAACAGCCGGTACGCCTCCCACCAGTTGAAGCCCAGCAGGGTGAACACCAGCGGCACGACCGCCGCCCCGGCCAGGAACAGGGGCAGCGGGCGCGCGGTCCTGGCGAGCAGCAGCGCCGCGGCGCCGATCACCGCGAACAGCGTCAGGCCGTAGCTGAGGTAGCAGAGCAGCCCGAACAGCAGGCCAGAGCCGAGGGCCGCGGCCGCCGGGAAGCGGGCCGTGCGGGTCGCGGCGAGCGCGAGCAGGGCGATCGTCCACGCGGCGACGGCGGCGAAGTATCCGTCCGCCGATGTGCCCATCCACACCGCGGCCGGGGCAAGCACCAGGAAGGGCGCGGCCCGCCGCGCGCTCGCCTCGTCGGCCAGGGCGCGCACGCTGACCAGCACGGCCGCCGCGACACTCGCGCCGAGCGTGATGCACCAGACGCCTGCCCAGGCGCCGCCGCCGAGCCCGATGCGGTCGAGGACGACGAAGGTGAGCGTGGCGCCGGGCGGATGTCCTGCCGTGTGCGGGGGCCAGTGGTCCGGAGCGTCGATCAGGATGTGCCGGGTGAAGTCCCGCAGCGCGGCGGGGATGTCGTCGAAGCGGTCGATCACCTGGAGGTACTCGTACTTGGTGGTCAGCCGCCGGGCGACGCCCTGATGCCAGCCGTCGACGAGCGCGAGGGACCAGATCCAGGCAAGGGACGCGCCCCAGCTGCCGAAGACCAGCGCCCGCCACGGCAGGCGTGCGGCGAGCGCGGGGCCGTAGGCGATGGTCGCGGCGGCCACCGCGAGCGCGGCCGGGGTGCCCGGTCCGATGTGCGGGGACCATGTGGCGTACAGCGGGGGCCAGTTGACGTGGAGCGTGCCGTACTCGTCTTCCATGTACGTGCCGACGGCGACGGCCAGGGCGACGAGCAGTACGCCGCCCCCGGCGGTGAGCAGATCGCGGCGCGGCGGGGTGGCGCGTCTTTCTCGGGGGATCACCTCTGCACGCTAGGCCGGGACGCCCCGGTCAGGGGCGCTGGACGGGGCGGTGTCATCGATCTGTCAGATCTTGCGCCGCGGTACCGCAGGGCTGCGGCGCTTCCTTGCGCCGTCAGAGTTTCGTCATGAGTCGCGGGCCCGTCCGGGCAGGTCGCGCGGCTTACCGTCGGCTCAGAGCGGTGGATCCCGCCTCCGCTCATGACCGCCGAGGACGCATCATGGGCGACACGACACGGACCAAGGAACCCACCGGATCCCCGGGACCGCCGGGCTTCTGGCGCAGCCCGCTGCGGGGGACCTGGTTCACCTCCGTACTGGGCGCCGTCCTGCTCGTCGGGATCCCGCTGCTCTTCGTGACCGGCCTGCTCTCGTACGCCGCGTACAACCCGGACCTGTCGCCGGTCAACGACAAGACCCCGGACAAGGGCCTGCTCGGCTTCTATCTCTTCTCCTGGCCGACCGATCCGCACTGGCTCTACCGCCTCAACCAGGGTCTGCACGTCACCGTCGGCATCGCCCTGATCCCGGTGCTGCTCGCCAAGCTGTGGTCGGTGGTCCCGAAGCTTTTCGAGCTGCCGCCGGTGCGGTCGGTCGGGCACGCCCTTGAGCGGCTCTCGCTGCTGCTTCTGGTGGGCGGTGCGCTGTTCGAGTTCGCCACCGGGGTGCTCAACGTCCAGCTGGAGTACCTCTTCCCGGGCTCCTTCTATCCGCTGCACTTCTACGGCGCCTGGGTGTTCTTCGGCGCTTTCGTGGCGCACGCCGCGCTGAAGCTGCCGCGGGCGGTGCGCACGCTGCGGGAGCGCGGGGTGCGCGAGCAACTGCGTACGCACGACAAGCCGTCGGAGGGCTCGACGATGTCCCGGCGGGGTGCGCTCGGCCTGGTCGGCGGGGGGTCGCTGCTGCTGCTCGCGACGTCGGCGGGGCAGAACTTCGACGGCGTGGTGCGGCGCACGGCGCTCCTTGCGCCGCACGGGGGCGGTGAACCGGGGACGGGGCCGAACGGCTTCCAGATCAACAAGTCGGCCGCGGCTGTGGGGATCCGATCGGCCGACACGGGGCGGTCGTGGCGCCTGGTCGTCAGCGGCCGCGGACGCGAACTGAGCCTGAACCGGGACGACTTGCTGGCGATGGCCCAGCACAGCGCGGCGCTGCCCATCGCGTGCGTGGAGGGCTGGTCGACCTCCGACCAGTGGTGGCGCGGGGTCCGGCTGCGGGACCTGGCCGCGCTCGTCGGGTACGAGGACCGATCGAAGGCGCCCGGAGTGTTCGTCGAATCGCTCCAGCGGCGCGGCTCGTTCCGCCAGGCCGCCCTGCGCGACAACCAGGTCCGCGACCCGCGCTCGCTGCTCGCGCTCCGGGTGAACGGCGAGGACCTGTCGCCCGACCACGGCTATCCGGCACGGATCATCGTCCCGGCGGCGCCCGGTGTGCTGAACACCAAATGGGTGGCCCGGCTGACCTTCGGGGAGCTGTGATGACGGGTGCCACGCTCCAGGACCGCTTCCGCCGCGCGTACGGCGAGAGCCCGCTCCAACTGCTCCTGCTGCTCGCCTCGTTCGCCCTCGCCGGGTACGCCGGGGTGCGGCTCCTCGCGGACGACTGGCTCGCGGTCGCGGCCTGGTTCATCGGTGCGGCGCTCCTGCACGACCTGGTGCTGCTTCCGCTGTACGCGATCGCCGACCGGGCCGTGCAGCGGGCGCTCGGCGGGCGCCGCCGGGACCTGATCAACTTCATCCGGGTCCCCGCGGCGCTGTCCGGGCTGCTCCTGCTGGTGTGGTTCCCGCTGATCGCCCGGACGGTGCCGCGCTACGAGTCCGCCACGGGCCTGCCGGCCGGGGTGTTCCTGACCCGCTGGCTCCTGGTGACGGCAGCGCTCTTCGCGGGTTCCGCGCTCTGGCTGCTGCTGCGGGCGCTGCGTACGTCGCGTCGGCGGCGCAGTGCCACGAAGGAGCGGCCGCCGACGGTCCACTGATCTGCCGGGCGCAAGGCCGTCGGGCGGGCGTGGCGCAGCAGCGCCGGGGTGCCGAGGCGGGCCCAGGGAAAGGTCTCCCCGGCCGCGCCCCGGCCCCGGCCGTCGTCCACGCGGACCTGGACCCGCTCGTCGACGTCCACCGGCGCGGTCTCCGCGATGAGGAGCCCGCCGGGGGCAAGGAGCCCGGCGGTCCTCGCGAGCAGCGCGCCGGGGTCGCCGCCGATGCCGATGTTGCCGTCGATGAGCAGCGCCGTGCCCCAACTCCCCTCGTCCGGAAGGGAGTCGAAGACGGAGCGGCGCAGGGCCGTGCCGCCGAGCCGACGGGTGTGGGCGACGGCCGCCTCGCTGATGTCGATGCCGAGGGCGCGGTGGCCGAGGGCGGTCAGCGCGGCGACCAGACGGCCGGGCCCGCAGCCGATGTCGAGCACCGTGCCCGTGCAGCGGCGCAGCGCGGAGAGGTCCGCCGCGTCGGCGGCCGCGCACCAGCGTTCGACCTCAAGGGGCAGCAGCCAGCCGTCGGTGCGCCGCAGGAACAGCGGGCCGTGGCCGTTGCGCAGGGCGTCGGCGTACGGGTCGGCGCACCACGCCACCGCGGTGCTCATCGGCGGCCGGCCGGGGCGAGGCGGGCGAGGGCTTCCGCGAAACGACTCTCCGGCGCGTCGGCGGCGACCAGAGCGGCGTCATCGGCGGTGTCGACGTCACGCAGCACCGGCAGGTCGCGCACCCGCAGGCCGGCCGCGACGAGTCGGCTGCGCTGGGCCGCGCCCGTGGTGGGCGTCGACATGGGGACGCCGCGCAGCAGCTCCGGGTCGGGCTCGGCCAGGCCGAGCGCCCAGAAGCCGCCGTCCACGGCCGGGCCGAACCAGGCGTCGGCGTCCCGCCAGGCGGCCGGGCCCAGGGCGGGGGCGAGCAGCGCGGGGGTCACCTGCGGGGTGTCCATGCCGATCAGGAGCGCGGGCCCGTCACACCCCGCGAACGCAGCGGCGAGCCGCTCGTCAAGGCCGCCCACGCACTGCGGTACGACATCGAACCCGCCCGGCAGCCACGGCCCCGCGTCCCCGGCAAGCACCAGGACACGCCGCCGTGCGGGCGCCGCGAGCACGGCATCCAGGGTGTCGCACAGCGCGGCCTCGGCGAGGCGGGCGGCTTCCTGGGGGGTGTAGGGCGGCGTGAGGCGGGTCTTCACGCGGCCGGGGAGGGGTTGCTTGGCGATGACCAGGAGCGTTGTGGGGCCGGTGGGGGGCGTGGTGAGGGGGCGTGTGTGGGGGTGGCCGTCCCGTGATGTGCCGGGGGTCGTTCCAGGGGTGTCGCCGGGGGTGGGCCCGGATCCGTGGCCGGGTGCGGACCTGGATCCGTCGGTGGTGGCCGACGCGTCGTGGGGTGCGCAGGTGCCGATGCGACGGGTGGTGCCCGGCGCCGGACGGCCGGAGGTTCGGGGAGCCATGGGTGTGGGGGAGCGGCGGCCCGGTGACGTGTCGGCGGCTGTTCCGGGGGCGTCGCCGGTGCGGGGGGCGGTGCCCGGCGCAGGATGGCCGGCGGTGCGGGGAGCCGTGCCGGGTGTGGAGGTGCCTCGGGGCGTCTCATCGGCGCCGGGCTTCGGCTCGGCGGCGTAAGGGATTTGGGAGCCGCCGGGTCGCGGGTGCTGGTTCATCGGGTCACCCCGCTGCCCGGTGCGGCCGGGGCCCGCTCGGCGAGCACGCCCCGCATGTCGCGGACCGCGTGCCAGGTGCCGCGCCAGGTGCCGGTGACCTTGGACTTGCCGGTGCGTGGCAGATACGGCACGTCCCGCTCCTCGATCCGCCAGCCCGCGTCGGCGGCCCGTACGACCATCTGCAGCGGGTAGCCGCTGCGGCGGTCGGTGAGGGCGAGGCCCAGGAGGGCCTCGCGCCGGGCCGCCCGCATCGGGCCCAGGTCGTGCAGGCGGACTCCGGTGCGCCGGTGCAGCATCCGGGCCAGGACGGCGTTGCCGACACGGGCGTGCGGCGGCCATGCGCCCCGGCTCCGGGGGCGGCGCCTGCCAAGCACCAAGTCGGCGCGGCCCGCGTCGACTTGACGTACGAAAGGTTCGAGCAGGCCCGGATCGAGCGAGGCGTCGCAGTCGCAGAAGCAGACGATGTCCGCGGTGGCCGCTGTGAGACCGGCGTGGCAGGCGGCGCCGAAGCCGCGGCGCGGCTCGTGCACGACGGTCGCGCCGAGCGAGCGGGCGATCTCCGCCGAGCCGTCGGTGGAGCCGTTGTCCACGACGATCGCGCGCCAGCCCGCGGGGATCTGCCGCAGCACCCAGGGCAGGGCGGCGGCCTCGTCGAGACAGGGGAGCACGATGTCGGCCCGTGGGACCGGTGGGCCCGGCGGGTCTTCGGGGGAGTGGGAGGAGTGCGTCACGCCCTTCACCCTACGGAGATATATGGGGCATATCGGACTTCAGGTTCTTACGAAACGGGGACGTCGGCCAGTGCGGCGGGCCGGGATGCGGCACTCGCCCGAGCGCGGTGCGAGGCTTGCGGCATGGAGACACCACCGCAGGGCGGCGCGCCGCGCGTACTCGTCGTGGACGACGACGTCACCGTCGCCGAGGTCGTCACCGGCTACCTCGAACGTGCCGGGTACGCCGTCGACCGCGCCGAGGACGGCCACGCGGCGCTGGAGCGTGCTGCGGCCCGCCGCCCCGACCTGGTCGTCCTCGACCTGATGCTGCCCGGCATCGACGGCCTCGAGGTCTGCCGCAGGCTGCGGGCGCGCGGTCCCGTGCCGGTCATCATGCTCACGGCGCGGGGCGACGAGGACGACCGGATCCTGGGCCTGGAGATAGGCGCGGACGACTACGTCACCAAGCCGTTCAGCCCCCGCGAACTCGTCCTGCGCGTCGAGTCGGTGCTGCGCCGCACGGGCTCCGCGGCGGGCGGCCGCGCGGGGGCGGTGCTGAGCACCGCGGGGCTGACCGTCGACCCGCCGGCCCGCCGCGCGGCCAAGCATGGCGCCGAACTCGCCCTCACTGTCCGGGAGTTCGACCTGCTGGCCTTCTTCATGCGCCACCCGGGCCGCGCGTTCGGCCGCGAGGAGCTGATGCGGGAGGTCTGGGGCTGGGACTTCGGTGACCTGTCGACGGTCACGGTCCACGTGCGCCGCCTCCGCGGCAAGATCGAGGACGATCCGGCGCGGCCGCGGCTGATCCAGACGGTGTGGGGGGTGGGGTATCGCTTGGCTGTGTCGGACGGCGTGGCATCGGACGGCGTGGCATCGGACGCCACCGACCCGGAGGCCACCGCGTCGGCCGCCACCGCCTCGCACACCGCCGACTCGTACGCCACCGCCCTGGATGCGGTCGTCCCGGAGGCCGTTGCCCGAGAGGCGGCCGACGCGGAGACGCGAGCCCCGGAGCGGGGCGGCGCCCTAGAGACGGCCGCTCCAGAGAGGGGCGCTCCAGAGAGGGGCGCTCCAGAGAGGGGCGCTCCAGAGAGGGGCGCTCCAGAGTTGGCCGCCCCGGAGATGGCCGCCCCGGAGATGGCCGCTCCAGAGAGGGGCGCTCCAGAATTGGCCGCCACGGAGATGGCCGCTTCAGAGAGGGGCGCCCCAGAATTGGCCGCCGCGGAGATGGCCGCTCCCGAGGCGGCTGCCCCAGCGAGGTTCGCCCCGGAGGTCGCGGCAGCGGAAGGCGGTCCCGCACCTGCGGTCGCAGGGCCCGGGACGGCGGCGGTCCCGCATGCGTGACACCCTCCTCATCGCGCTCTACGCCTTCCTCGGCGCCGCCGCCGCTGGGCTGCTCGGGGCGGTGGTCCTGCGGGTGCTGCGGCGGCGGTCGCTCGTCGTATCGCTTGCCGTGGTCGCCTGTGTCGCGGTGACCGCGATGCTCGCCGGCACGCTGGTGGTCGCCTGGGCGATGTTCCTGTCCCCGCACGATCTGAGCGTCGTCACCACCGTCGTCGCCATGGCCGCGGTCGTCTCCCTGGTCACCGCGCTGCTGCTCGGGCGCTGGGTGGTGGCCCGCAGCAAGGCGCTCACCCTCGCTGCCCGTTCCTTCGGCGACGGCGGTGACTTCGCCGCGCCCGGCGTGCCCGCCACCGCGGAACTCGCCGCCCTCACCCGCGAGTTGGAGTCCACCAGCGCGAGGCTCGCGGAGTCGCGCGAGCGGGAACGCGCCCTGGAGACATCACGCCGCGAACTCGTCGCCTGGATCTCGCACGACCTGCGCACCCCGCTGGCCGGCCTGCGCGCGATGAGCGAGGCCCTGGAGGACGGGGTGGCCGCCGACCCGGACCGCTATCTGCGGCAGATCCGCACCGAGGTCGAGCGCCTCAACGGCATGGTCGGCGACCTCTTCGAACTGTCCCGCATCCACGCGGGCGCGCTCGCCCTCACGCCGTCGCGGATGTCCGCGTACGACCTGGTCGGCGACGCCATCGCGGGCGCGGACCCGCTCGCCCGCGAACACGGCGTACGCCTCGTGGGCGACCGGATCGACGCCGTGCCCGTCGAGGTCGACGGCAAGGAGATGAGCCGGGTGCTCGGCAATCTGCTGATCAACGCCATCCGCCGGACCCCCGCCGACGGCACGGTCGCCGTAGCCGCCCGGCGCTCGACCGACGGCGTGGTGCTGTCCGTGACGGACGGCTGCGGCGGCATCCCCGAAGAGGACCTGCCCCGCGTCTTCGACACGGGCTGGCGCGGCACCCACGCCCGCACACCCCCAGCGGGAGCGGGCCTGGGCCTGGCCATCGTGCGCGGCATCGTCGAGGCGCACCAGGGCCGAGCGGACGTACGCAACGTGACGGGCGGCTGCTGCTTCGAGGTGGTGCTTCCGGAGGCGGGAGCGTAACGGGGCGGGGGCGGGTGGTCTGTGGCGGCGCGGGGTGTGCCTGCGACGGGGTCCGCCCGTGGCGGGGCCCCGCCACGGGCCCGGCAGACGCCGAGTCTTTGCACGGGACGCCCTGCACGGGATGGGGGGCCTGCGGCGGGGTGCGCCCGAGATGGGCCCAGCACTGGACGTCCCCCGCCCCTCCTACCCCCGCATCCCCGCCCCCGCGAACTCCCGCATCCCCGACTGGAAGTCCACATCCGGCTTCCAGTCCAGGTCGGTTCGCAGGCGGGTGGAGTCCGCTGTCACGTGGCGGACGTCGCCCAGGCGGTACTCGCCGGTGACGACCGGTGCCGGGCCGCCGCACGCGTCGGCCAGGGTCCGGGCCATCTCGCCGACCGTGTGGGGGTCGCCGCTGCCCGTGTTGTAGGCCGTGAACTCCCCGTCGGCGCGGTCCCGCAGAGCCTCCAGCGTCACCGCGTTGGCCGTCGCCACATCGCGTACGTGGACGAAGTCCCGGCGCTGGCCGCCGTCCTCGAAGACGCGCGGGGCGCGGCCCGCGGCCAGGGACGAGCGGAAGAAGGACGCGACGCCCGCGTACGGGGTGTCGCGCGGCATCCCGGGGCCGTAGACGTTGTGGTAGCGCAGCGACACCGCGCGGCCGCCGGTGGACCGTGCCCATGCCGCCGCCAGATGTTCCTGGGCGAGCTTCGTCGTCGCGTACACATTGCGCGGATCGACCGGGGCGTCCTCCGTGACCAGGCCCGGCGTCAGCTCCGCGCCGCAGGAGGGGCAGCGGGGCTCGAAGCGGCCCGCCGCCAGATCGGCCGGCGCGCGCGGCCCCGGGCGCACCACGCCGTGCCGGTCCGCACAGGTGTAGCGGCCCTCCCCGTACACCACCATCGAGCCGGCGAGCACCAGATCCTGCACCCCCGCCCGGGCCATCGCGGCCAGCAGCACCGCCGTGCCCAGGTCGTTGCAGGCGACGTACTCGGGCGCGTCCGCGAAGTCCTTGCCGAGGCCCACCATCGCCGCCTGATGGCACACCGCGTCGACGCCGCGCAGCGCACCGTCCACCGCGTCCGGATCGCGTACGTCGCCGACGATCAGCTCCCCGGCGACGCGGGGCCGCTCCGTCCCGGAGTGCGCCGACGCGAGCAACGCGTCGAACACCACGGGTTCGTGCCCGCGCGCCGCGAGCGCGTCGACGATCTGTGACCCGATGAACCCGGCGCCGCCGGTGACCAGTACACGCATGCCGCCCACGCTAGGCCGCCGCCACCGCTTCATCGATGCGCCGGGGCCTCATGTCACCGGTCCGTAAGAACCTGACCTTTGTGAGGTAGTCGGGGCGATGCGCCGCCCAGTTCCCGCCAACTGGTGTGGTGTGGCTCACAGGAGGGGATGTGTGGGCGGGGTGAGTGGAAAGGGCGTACCCCTCCGTGAAGAGAGTGACGCGGATGTAAGGATGAGCCGCCATGAGTGCTGGATGGTGTTGTCGAGCGGGACGGGCCGCGGTGTTCGCCGCCGTCTGTGTACTGCTCGCTGCCCTGGGGCACGTCATGATGTCCGGAAGCCCGGTGTCCTGGTGGGCGCTGGGCGCCGGAACCGTCGGCGCCGGCGGTGCCGCGTGGGCGCTGGCCGGGCGTGAGCGAGGGCTGCCGGCCGTCGTCTCCCTCGCGGTGGCGGCGCAGGCCGCACTGCACTCGGGGTTCTCCCTGGCACAGACCCTCGCGACGCCACGGACCGGTGGCACGTCCCTCGTCCGGCAGTGGGTGCGCAATGTGCTGTGCCTGCCGTCGGCGGACATGGGGTCCATGGACATGGGCTCCATGGACTCCATGGGCGGGGGGACGGGTGACGGCTCGGCGATGTCGTCCGCGATGACCGGCATGCAGCACATGCAGCACATGCAACACGGCGAGCACATGCAGCACATGGGCGATGCGGGGCAAGCTGCCGCGCACATGCACCACATGGGCGGCATGTCGCCCACCGGGATGCTCGCCGCCCACCTCTTGGCCGCGCTCCTGTGCGGCCTCTGGCTCGCGCACGGCGAACGTGCCGTCTTCCGCATCGCACGCTCCTTCGCCGGCTGGCTCGTCGCCCCGCTGCGGCTGCCCGTCGCGGCTCTCGTGCCGGCCCCCCGGCCGCGTATCCGCCCGCGCCGCAGTCGTTCGGTGCGCACACCGCGGCAGTTCCTCCTCGTGCACGCCATCACTTCTCGGGGTCCGCCCGCGGGAACCGCTGTCGCCTGACAGCCGGTTCCCCGATGCCGCCCGCGCACCGCGCCTCGCGCCGCGCGCCCTGGTCGGCTCGGGCATCGGCCGTACGCATCCGTACGGCTGTACCCCCAACACCGGACCCGCACCGGACCCCACACCGTGCCCGCCGACGCGCGCACGGCCGGTCCGCATCACGGAATCCCGGATCTCCGGACTCCCGAGAAGGACACCAGGTGATCATTCCTGCCTTGCCCGGCTCACCCGACGAGTCGATAACGGCCTGGGCGCTCGCCGCCCGCGGCGGCGACCCGGACGCCATCGAGCACTTCGTGCGCGCCCTGCACCGCGACGTCCGCCGGTACGTGACGTACCTGGGCGGCGACCCGCAGGCCGCCGACGACCTGACCCAGGACACATTTCTGCGGGCACTCGGCAGCCTGCACCGTTTCGAGGGGCGCTCGTCCGCCCGTACGTGGCTGCTGTCCATCGCCCGCCGCGCGGTGATCGACAGCCTTCGGCACGCCGCCGCCCGGCCGCGTCTGTGCGACACGGACGACTGGCAGGCCGCTGCGGAGCGCGCCCAGCCCAGAGGTCTTCCGGGCTTCGACGACGGCGTCGTCCTCGCCGATCTGCTCGCGGAGCTGCCCGACGAGCGGCGTGAGGCCTTTGTCCTTACGCAGCTCCTGGGGCTGCCCTACGCGGAGGCCGCGCTGCTCACCGGCTGTCCGGTGGGCACGGTCCGTTCGCGGGTGGCGCGTGCCCGCCTCTCGCTGATGGAACGGCTGCGGGACGCCGAACGCCCCGCGCTCGCGGGTGCGGCGGCCTGACGGGTCGCGCGCGTTCGCGCCGCGGCCGCCCGGCAGTCACGCCGGGCGGCCGCGGCACCCACGACCAGCAACCGAAGCCGTCAGAGCCGCGTCAATGTCCTCGTGACAGGCGCCAGAGTCGCGTCAAGGGCCGCGTCCACGGCGTCGGGAGGGCGTTCGGTGGAGGAATCTCCCCGAGGGCACTTCCCCCGCTCCCGCGGAACGCGCCCCGAGCCATCACCCAGGGGAGATACAGGAGTTGAGCGCGAGCATATGAGCGGCGTACGGCCCGGACAGTTAAAGGTCTACCTCGGGGCGGCCCCCGGTGCCTCGCTCGCGGGCAGCATCGTCCGCGGCGACGAGGCGATTCCGGCACTCCTGGAACGTACGCGGGAGACCTTCGGCATGGTGTCCGCCGAGCTCGTCGAGGAACCGCCGGGATCCGAGCGCCGGGTGCTCGCCGTGGTCCTTGCCGCCGTCAGCTCGCTGCGCAGCCGTGATGTGGACTTCTCCGCCGAGGACCGCGACGAACTGCTCGCCTCCGCCGAGGAGTCCCTGGCCAAGCTGGACCGACTGGTGGAGAACCTCCTGGACCTGAGCCGTCTTCAGGCGGGCGCACTCATCCTCAAGACGCGCGCCACAGCCCTGGAGGAGATCCCGGCGGTGCTCGCCGACCGGGAGCAGGTCTTCGAGCCGTTCCAGCGGCTGGGCGACACGGACAACACCACGGGCCGCGGCCTCACGATGGTCCTCTCGCTGCCGTTCGCGGGGGCCAACAGGAACGGGGTACACCGATGACGCGGGTGCTTGTGGTGGAGGACGACGTCCAGCTGGTCAGGGCGCTCGTGATCAACCTGCGGGCCCGCGGGTACGGGGTCGAGACCGCCCCCGACGGTGCGACGGCCCTGCGGATCGCCGCGGAGCAGAGGCCCCACGTCATCCTCCTGGACCTGGGCCTTCCGGACATGGACGGCATCGACGTACTCACGGGTCTGCGAGCCTTGAGTCGGGCGCCGATCCTCGTGCTCACCGCGCGCCGTGCCGCGCCGCAGAAGGTCGCGGCGCTCGACGCGGGAGCCGATGACTACGTCACGAAGCCGTTCAGCATGGACGAACTCCTGGCCCGGCTGCGCGCCGCCGTCCGCCGCTCCCGGGCCGTGCCGGTCACCGGCGACGCGGTGGTCGTCACGACGGACGAGTTCACCGTCGACCTGGCCGCCAAGAAGGTGCGCAGGCACGGACACGACGTACGGCTGACGCCGACCGAATGGCAGCTCCTGGAAATACTGATCTCCCACCCCGGGCGGCTCATCACCCAGAGGCAGCTCCTCGAGGACGTATGGGGCTCGTCCCGCAGCGACAAGACCAACTATCTCCGCGTCTACATGGCCCAGTTGAGACGCAAACTCGAAGCGGACCCGTCCCGCCCGCGGCACCTCATCACTGAGCCGGGCATGGGCTATCGCTTCGAGAGCTGAGCGCCGCTCGCTGGGTCGGCGAGAGGCGGTCCGGTCCGGCTTGCCGCAATGCCTCGGCGACGCGTGACGGGGGCCAGCCGAGGGCCGCGGCCAAGTGGTCCGCGGTGGGCGGCGCGGTCGAGTGAAGGAGGGCGGCGAGCACGGTCAGGGCGTCGTCGACGGCCGTGGGGCCGCCGCTCATGTCGTCGCTGAGCGTCGCGAAGAATCCGCCCATCTGGGCCAGGCGCGCCCCCGCCGGTGTGGCCGCGTCGAGGAGATCGACGCCGCGCAGCGCGATGCCCGCCCACTGCGCGTGCGTCTGGGCACTGGTCGTCCAGGCCCGCAGCCACACGTCGTCGTCGACGACGTACCGCTCGCGCCGCCGTCCGGGCTCGCGCACCCGGCGGATCACTCCGAGGGACTCCAGATAGGCGACGGCCTTGGACACCGAGGCGGCGCTGACCCGCAGCCGCCGGACGAGTTCGGCGGCGGTGAGACTGCCGGAGTCGTCCGTGATCAGGCGGGCGAGCACCCGCGCCGGCATCCGCGGCAGCCCCGTGCCGGCCATCAGCGCGGCGAGCTGCTCGGCGAAGCCGGCGACGACGTCGGGGTCGCGGCCGTGGGCGTCGGGCGTCGCCGACGGGTCAAGGGGCGGGCGGGGCGTGCGCCGCCGGGCGCGCCGTTCGGTGGCCAGATGGGCGTGGTCAACCCGGTAGGCGGCGGGTCCGCCGTTGCGGGCCACCTCCCGGCTGACGGTGGACGTCGGTCTGCCGAGCCGCCGCGCGATCTCCGCGTAACCGAGCCCGTCGGCGAGGCCCGCGCCGATGTCCCCGCGGTCCTGGTGGGTGAGCCTGCCTCCGGGCACGCGCACCGCCTCCTTGCGTTTTGCGGCAATGCCATTGCAACGAATGCCGTGAAATCCCTTGTTGGAGCAGCATACTTGGCGGATTTATCTTTGATGCCCCACTGAACGCAACGTAGCTTCGCGGCTGTATCAAGCGATCCGGCGAGGACTTGAGGAGCTGACGTGACGACGACCGGCGAGGACGTCGTGCTCGATGTCGAAGGGCTGCGCATGAGGTACGGCGCGACCGACGTCCTGCACGATGTGACGTTCCAGGCACACCACGGCGAGGTGGTGGCCCTGCTCGGGCCGAACGGTGCGGGCAAGAGCACCACCATCGAGATCCTGGAAGGGTTCCGCCTCCGCTCGCGGGGGCGGGTCGCGGTGCTCGGCACGGACCCGGCGGACGCCTCTGAGGCCTGGCGTGCCCGGATCGGTGTCGTGCTGCAGTCCTGGCGCGACCACGGCAAGTGGCGGGTGCGGGAGCTGCTCGCGCATCTGGGCACGTACCACGCCCCGTACTCCACCGACACGCGCCGGCGCCCGTGGGACACCGACGAGCTCGTGGCCGCGGTCGGGCTCACCGCCCACGCGGGCAAGAAGATCAAGACGCTGTCCGGCGGGCAGCGGCGCAGGCTCGACGTGGCGATCGGCATCGTGGGCCGCCCCGAACTGCTCTTCCTCGACGAGCCCACCGCGGGCTTCGACCCGCAGGCACGCCAGGAGTTCCACGCCCTCGTGCACAAGCTCGCCGACGACCACGAGACGACGGTCCTGCTCACCACGCACGACCTCGACGAGGCGGGGAAGCTGGCCGACCGCATCATGATCCTTTCCGGCGGGCGCATCGTCGCGGACGGTACGGCGGACGATCTCGCCCGGCGGATCGCCGGCGAGGACGAGGTGCGCTGGACGCACGACGGGCAGCGGTGCGCCACGTCCACGGCCGACTCCACGGCCTTCGTCCGCGGCCTCTTCGGGCGGTACGGCGAGGCGATCGGTGAACTGGAGGTCCGCAGGGCCTCGTTGGAGGACACCTACCTGGCACTGGTGCGCGAGGGCGAGGTGGCGGCCCGATGAGCGGCACGCACGCGATGGCGACGAAGGGGGCGGGCGCGACGGGTCCGGCGGCCGTGGCGCTGCGCGCCGGCTGGACCCGCGGCTTGATCGAACTGCGGCAGTCGTTCACCAACGGCGCCGACCTGCTGTCGCATCTGCTCTGGCCTGCGCTGATGCTGATCGTGCTGTTCTTCCTGCGGGACACGACGTTCGGTACGAGCGGACTCCTGCTCGGCACCCTCGCGCTGCCCAGCATCCTGGGGATGAACGCCGCGATGGGCATGGTCACGATGAGCCAGGTGCTCACCGTCGAACGCGAGGACGGCACGCTGCTGCGGGCCAAGGCGACGCCGAACGGGATGCGGGGCCACCTCATCGGGAAGGTGATCTCGGTGGCGGGCGGACTCCTGGCCGATCTCGCGATCCTGCTGATCCCGGGCGTCCTTCTCATCGACGGCCTCGCGGTGGGCGGCGCGGGCGCCTGGCTGACGCTGGCCTGGGTGCTCGTCATCGGCATGGTGGCGACCCTGCCGATCGGCGCCGTCCTCGGCTCGGTCTTCACCAGCGCGCGCAGCCAGGGTCTTGTCCAACTACCGGTCCTGGGCCTGATCGCGGTTTCCGGCATCTTCTACCCGGTGACCGCGATGCCGCAGTGGGTGGAGTGGCTCGCCCAGGCGTTCCCCATCTACTGGCTCGGCCTCGGCATGCGCTCCGCCCTGCTTCCGGACGGCGCGGCCGCCGTGGAGATCGGGGAGTCCTGGCGCCACTGGGAGACCGCGGGGGTCCTTGGCGTCTGGGCCGTGGCGGGGCTGCTCGTGGCACCGATCGTGCTGCGCCGCATGGCCCGCAGGGAGTCGGGCTCGAGCGTGGCCGAGCGGCGGGAGCGGGCGTTGCGGAGGGTGGGGTAGGCGCGGTTCGGGTGCGCCCCGAAGGGGCGCGGGGCTGCGACATGTGCGGCTCCGCCGCGAAGGGGGTCCCCCCTGTTCGAGCGAAGCCGAGAACTTGGGGGAGCGACCAGCCACGACACAGCCGCAGACGACGGACGGCACCCTTGCGGCACTTCCCGCGGAGTGCTTGGCGCAGCAACGGCAGTTCCCAGGCGGTCCGTTCGCGGGTGACGCGCGCCAGGCCCTCGCTGATCGGGCGACTGCGGGGCCGAGCGCCCGGCGCTCGCGGGCACCGCGGCCCGAGAGGGCTCGACGGCCGTCGGCTCCGGTGCCCGACGGCCGTCAGTCCCGCCGCCGCTCCGCCAGCTCGGCGCAAGCCGCACGCACCTCGTCCACGGCCTGCCGGTGCCCGCCCTCGTGGGCACAGCGCTCGGCCCGGTCGAGAAGCGAGCGGGCCGAGTCCGGATCGGTTGCCGCGCGGACGCGGGCCAGCGCCGTGAGCGCGAAGGCGAGCACCGTCCCGCCGAACGGCTCGGCGAGGCCGACGGCCGCGCCCGCCAACTGCTCGGCCTCGTCCGCCTCGCCGAGCAGCAGATGAAGCTCGGCGAGGTTGGCGCGCTCGAAGGCGGTGGCGGTGGGCCGCCCTGCCTGCTCGGCGAGCGTGAGCGCGCGCCGCCCGTGCTCCAGCGCCTTGCGGTGCCGCCCCGAGCGGCGGGCGTTCTCGCGCAGCACGGAGAGGACCGTCGCGAGCAGCGCCGGGTCACCGGACTCCTCGGCCGGCGCGAGAGCCCGCTCGGCGGGTGCGATCGCTTCCACATTGCGCCCCAACAGGCCGTGACAGGCCGCCTGTTGGGCGAGGGACCTGGCGAGGAGGGCGGCGTGTTCGGCCTGCCGGTCCGGACGCCGCTGCCCGGCGGCCGGCTCAAGGCGTCCGGCGGTCGCGGCGGCGGCCCCGGAGGGTGGGCTCGCCCACGGCGGCCCGGGTCGGGCGGGCGGCGCGTCCCGGCCGTCCGCTGCCTGGCGGTCCGGATGCCGCTGCCCGGCGGCCGGCTCCAGGCGTCCGGCGGTCGCGGCGGCGGCCCCGGAGGGTGGGCTCGCCCACGGCGGCCCGGGTCGGGCGGGCGGCGCGTCCCGGCCGTCCGCTGCCTGGCGGTCCGGACGCCGCTGCCCGGCGGCCGGCTCCAGGCGTCCAGCGGAGGGTGCGGTCGCCCACTGCGGCCCCGGCCGGGCAGGCAGCGCCTCCCGGCCGTCCGCGCGCAGCAGCTCCTCCGCGCCCCGCGCCGCCGCGAGCCCGGCCTCGTACTCCCCGTCGTTGAACAGGATCACCGACTCCGCCATGCGGTGCGCGGCGTGCACGTCCGGGGCGGCGTCCGGCCGCGGTGGATGGCCCGCGAGGGTGGCGCGCGCCTCGTCCGGAGTGGTGGCGCGGGACAGCACTTCCGCGAGCCGCGCGGCCGTCAACGTGCAGGCGTCGGGGCTGTGCTGGAGTTCGTACGACGCCAGCGCCTCGCGCAGTACGTGCACCGCGTCGGCGTAGCGGCCCGAGCGCTCCAGGGTGCGGGCCAGGGCCACCCGGACCCGCGCCGCGTCCGCCTCCGGCTCCGGCTCCGGCGGGTGGTCGAGCGCCGCGCGGTACAGCCGGGTCGTCTCCGGGGCGGGGCGTGCGCCCAGGTCGGCGAAGTCCATGGCCGCCGCGCACCGCTCGTACTGGCGGGCCGCCGCGCCCCGCATCCCTTGCCGCAGATACGCCCCGATCAGCACGCGGTGGGCCCGCTCGTCGGCGGGCGCGGACTCCAGGACGAGGCGTGCGACGGCCGCCGCCCGCTCCGCGTCGCCCGCGTCGAGCCGGGCCCGCGCGAGGGCGAGCGCCACCCGGACCCGCAGCTCGGCCAGGCGGGTGCGGTGCGGCTCGGCCCAGGGCGCGTAGCGGTCCTCGGGGAGCAGGTCTCCGGTGAACGCGTCCAGGGCGGCGGCCAGTTGGGCGGTGTCGCCGCCCGCGAGCGCACGCTCCGCCAGGGACCCCGCCCGGTCCGCGTCGACCACGACCCTGCCGGGCGCCAGGCGCAGCAGCGACCCGTCGGCCACCACGTAGGACGATGCGGCCCGTGGTGTCAGTTCGGGCTCCAGGGCGTGGCGCGCGGCGTGCAGAGCCACCCGCAGGTTCCGCTGTGCGGCGGGCAGTTCGGCATGCGGCCAGCACTCCGCCATGAGGTGCTCGCGGTGCAACTGGTGCCCCGGGGCGAGGGCGAGGAGTTTGACCAGGGTGCGGGCGCCCGGCCGCGGCCACCGCTCGGCGGGCGGCACCCCGGCGGGCCGTTCTGTGCGGAATCCGCCGAGCAGCCTGATGCGGAGTGTTGGAGGAGCGCCCATGGGAGCAGCACTGTAACCGCTTGCCCCCACCGGCCTGTTACCGGTGAATTACTGGCCGGATCTCGCCCCTCGTAGCGGCACGTCAGACGAGTGCCGCGTGCCTGATCGCGTCGACTTCACACCGGCGGAAGAGAGCCCCCGAGAACGCGTTGACCTGCGCAAAGGGCCTCCCGAAGATAGGTGCCGAGCACCGCCGCCATCCCCGTGTCCCCCTCTGGAGGAAGCGTGAAGCGTTCCCAAGCCCTCGCCGTGGGCGTCGCGTTGCTGCTCTCGGGCAGTGTCGTGGCGGCCAACGCCGCCGACAACCCGGCCGCCCCCGCGGCCGGTCACTCCGCCAAGCGCCCGTCGGCCGACGCCACTTGGTGCACCGAGCAGGGCGGCTCCCCGCAGGAGCAGGTCCCGTACTACACCAAGACCGGAACCCAGATCGTCCAGCTCGGCGGCGAACGCGAGATGTGCGTCTTCACCGGGAAGGACGGTACGAAGATCACGATCGGCGCCGACAGCCTGGCCGCCGACAAGCCGACCCTGGCCGCACTCGCCTACGTCCACAAGCCGGCCGACCCGGGCGGCCACCCCGGCAACCCGTCCATCGGCTACTGCGAGTCCATCAACGGCACCGCCATGTACGGCCCGAAAGCGACGGACGGTGGCGGCTGGGCCAAGAAGGGCGAGACCGACGCGGCCAAGGTCGTCTCCGCCTGCATGTTCGGCGACGGCTCGGTGATCGACGCCTGGGGCCTCAAGTACCACACGGGCGGCGTGATCCGCGGCGCGGACCTGACGAAGAAGTTCCGTGCGGACATCCCGTAGGGGACAGGCGAGCCTCCCGGGCGCCACCCGAAGCGGGGGTGCGGCCGGGAGGCCCGTGGCCTAGCGCAGCATGGGCAGTTCGATCGCAGGGCAGCGGTCCATGACCATCTCAAGGCCCGCCGCCCGCGTCCGTTCGTACGCGGACTCGTCGATGACGCCCAGCTGGAACCAGACCGCCCGCGCGCCGATCTCGACGGCCTCGTCGGCGGCCTTGCCGGCCAGCCCGCTGTTGAGGAACACGTCGACGACGTCGATCTCGAAGGGCACGGCGGAGAGGGACGGGTAGCCCTTCTCGCCGTGCACCGTCTCGGCCTTCGGGTGGACGGGGACGATGCGCTTGCCGTGCCGCTGCAGCACGCTCGCGACTCCGTACGCCGCTCGTTCCTGGTTCGAGGACAGGCCCACGACCGCCCAGGTGTCTCCGAGCTCCGTCAGTATCTTGCGCACTGTTGCCGGATCGCCGTACACGTCCTGCTCCTTCACCGATGGCCGGGTGACTACGGGATGCGTACGTCAGACATTGACGCCGAAGTCCGACGCGATGCCGCGCAGCCCACTGGCATAACCCTGGCCGACCGCGCGGAATTTCCACTCCGGGCCGTGGCGGTAGAGCTCGCCGAAGACCATGGCGGTCTCCGTGGACGCGTCCTCGGAGAGGTCGTAGCGGGCTATCTCCACGTTGTCCGCCTGGTTGACCACGCGGATGAACGCGTTGCGGACCTGGCCGAAGCTCTGGCCGCGGTTCTCGGCGTCGTGGATGGACACCGGGAAGACGATCTTCGTGATCGTTGCGGGGACCTGCGCGAGGTTCACCTTCACGGTCTCGTCGTCGCCCTCGCCCTCACCGGTGAGGTTGTCGCCGGTGTGCTCGACGGAACCGTCGGGGCTCGTGAGGTTGTTGTAGAAGATGAAGTGCTGGTCCGAGACGACCTTGCCCGACTCGTCGCAGAGCAGGGCGCTGGCATCCAGGTCGTAGTCCGTGCCGGTGGTCGTGCGGACGTCCCAGCCGAGACCGACCAGGACGGCGGTGAGGCCCGGCGCCTCCTTGCTGAGCGAGACGTTGCCGCCCTTGGCCAGGGAAACTCCCACGATGTCCTCCTGAGTCCTGAGGTGTAGTGCCGACCGGCCGTGGTCAGGGCCGGAAGGGTAAAATCTACAGCACTGTAGAAGCTCGCGGGGTGCCGCGTCCCGATACCGCGTCCCGATTCCGTGCCCCGTTACGATGTGGCGCTCCGTGAGGAGCCGTCAAGAGAACCGTCGGCCGAGCCGTCGGGAACCGGCGTCGAGGAGGAGACGAGCATGGCGCAGCATGAGCGCGGGGAGCGGCGACCGCGTCTTCGGCGGCGCGCGCAGGGCGAGTTGGAGGCGCAGGTGCTTGCCGCGCTGCACGGTGCGCAGGGCCCCGTGAGCGCGGCCTGGGTCCAGGAGCGGATCGGCGGCGACCTCGCGTACACCACGGTGATGACGATCCTGACCCGCCTCCTCGCCAAGAACGCGGTGACCCGCGAACGTGCGGGCCGCCACTTCACATGGACCTCGGCGGCCGACGAGGCGGGCCTGGCGGCGCTGCGAATGCGCAAGGTCCTCGACGGCGAACCCGACCGCGAGGCGGTACTCGCCAGCTTCGTCACCACGCTGTCGGCTGATGATGAGCAGGTGTTGCGGGGGTTGCTGGGGGCGGCGGGGGTTGTGGGGGTTGCGGGGGTGGATGTGGCTCGTGGTGCGGGGGTGGATGTGGCGCGTGCCGCGGGTGCGGAAGCGGGTCATGTCGCGGGAGCGGATGTGGCCGATGGTGCAGGCTCGGACGTGGCTCGTGCTGCGGGTGCGGGTGTGGCCCGTGTCGCGGGTGCGGGTGCGGGTGCGGCTGATGGCGCGGGCCCGGGTGCAGTCCGTGCCGCAGGGGCGGATGCGGCCCGTGCTGCTGGGTCGGGTGCGGCCCATGGCGCGGGTGCGGATGTGGCTGATGCCGTGGGCCCGGGTGCAGTCCGTGCCGCAGGGTCGGATGCGGTTCATGCTGCGGGGGCGGATGGAGCCCGTGCCGCGGGTGCGGCAGCGGGCCATGCCGCGGGGGCGGATGCGGAACATGCCCCGGGTGCGGATGTGGCTGATGGTGCGGGCCCGAATGCAGTCCATGCCGTAGGGCGGGATGCGGCCCAGGCCGCGGGCCTGGATGCGGCCCACGCCGCAGAGCCGGATGCAGTCCACGCCGCAGGACCGGATGCGGCCCACGCTGCGGGCCCGGATGCAGCTCACGCCGCAGGACCGGATGCAGCCCACGCTGCGGGCCCGGATGCAGCCCGCGCCGCAGAGCCGGATGCAGCCCATGCCGCCCGGCCGGGCGGCCCCGACGCCGCCGGGGCGGGCTCGGGTGGAGTGGAGGGCTGACCGGCGATGGGCGTCTTTGTATTTCTGCCGTTGGTGTTGCCCTTGAGCGCGTGGCCGATAGCGCGGCTTGCCGAGCAGCATCTGCATCCGCGCACCGCGACCCGGCTGCTCGGCGCCGTCGCCGGGGTGATGGCCGTGTGCAGCACGCTGTGCCTGGCCCTTCTGATGGTCGTGGGAACCGCCCAACTGCCGGGCAACCCGCTGCCGGACGGCTGGTCGGACCCCGAGGTGCGGGCGGCCGTGCCCTACGACGGGTTCGCGGGCAGGGTGGCGATTCCCGCGCTGATCGTGGTGTGCGTGGCCTGCTCGCGGGCGCTCCTGAGTCACTTCCGGGTCCGGCGGCGGAGTCTGCGGGCGCTTGGCGGGCTGCCGGACTCGCCGGTGGCCGTACTGAACGACGATGTCCCGTACGCCTATGCCCTGCCCGGCGGACTCCGGGGCGGGCGGCGCGGCCGGATCGTGGTCAGCACGGGGCTTCTTGCCGGACTTCAACCGCCGGAGCGGCGTGCCCTGTTCGCCCATGAACGGGCCCACCTCGCCGCCCGGCACCATCGTTTCCTGCTGGCCGCCCAACTCGCCGCGCGCGCCAACCCGTTCCTGCGCCCGCTGCGCACCTCCCTGGCCTTCACGACGGAGCGGTGGGCCGACGAGGACGCGGCCCGCGCCGTGCGGGACCGCAGAGTTGTCGCGCGCGCCATCGGCAAGGCGGCGCTGGCGTCCGGGGCGGGATCCGGGGCGGGCGCGACTCCGGCGCCGACGCTCGCGGGGCTCGCCGCGCCGGGACCCGTGCCGCGCCGGGTCGCCGCACTCCTCGCGCCCGCGCCCACCGCGCGGATCCGGCCCGCGATGTTCACGGGGGTCACCGGGTTCACCGGCGTGGGGCTCGCGCTCTCGTGCGCCGCCGCGGGGACCGTCGTGTCCGCGATGTCATCGGCGAACTCCGCCGTCACGATGGTCCTGATCCTCCGGGCGGCCACGCCACTGTGACCGGCAGCCGGGCCCGCTAGAGGTCGAACTCGTGCGGCGGCAGGTCGAGCGCGAAGCACGCCTCCCGCACGATGGCCTGCTCGGTCTTGTCGAAGTCGCCGTCGGCGCCGCCGATGACGATGCCGATCTGGATCACGGCACGGGCCTCGGCGGGCTTCTTCTTCGCCTTGGCCACCTCCTGCAACACACTGACCTTGCCGAACGCGAAGTCGGCCGTCAGCTTGGCGATGTTCTCGTCGAAGCGGCGCCGCAGATCGTCCGCGGCGAAGTTCTGCAGTACCTCGTTGGTGGCGATGAGCTGGGCCACCCGCTGCCGCTCGGACGGATCGATGGAACCGTCGGCGGCCGCGACCAGGGCGCACATCGCCATGCTGGAGTCACGGAAGGCGCCGCTCTTCAGGTCGTTCTTCTTCGCCATGAGCTGGGTCTGCATCGTCGATGCGGATTCCTTGACGCGGTCCCACAGGGCCATGAGAACTCCATACGTTGTCTTACGTTGGCATACGTGCCGAGGTCCCGGCCCGTTGTGTTGCCGGGGCCGGCGCCTCGCTTACTTCTACAGCAATGTAGAAACTAACAGAGGTGCCGAGAAGTTCCGCCGAACCCCCCAGGAGGCCGGACCATGACGCGGACAGCACAGGAACTGCTCGATGACGTACGGGCGGAGCTCGCACCGGACCCGTCGGCCAACCCGCTCGTGCCGAGGCTCGCCGACGGCACCGCCGACCCCTCCGTGATCACCGCTCTCGCTCTGGAGCAGCGCTCCGTGATCCCCGCCGACCGCCGCTCCTTCGCGCATCTGGCCGCACGCTCGGCCGCCTCGGGCGCACCCGGGTGCGCGGACTTCTTCCGCGGTCTCACCGAAGGCGAGACGCTCGCCTTCGACCGGCTCGGCGCGCTCGTCACGGCCTGCGGCGTGGACAAGGCCGCAGCGGAGGCCTATGAGCCGCGGGCCGGCTGTCAGGCCTATCCGGCGTACGTCGCCTGGCTCGCCCTCAACGGCGAACCCGTCGACGTGGTCCTGGCCCTCACCGCCAACTTCGCCGCCTGGGGCGGCTATTGCGCCACCCTCGCCCAGGCGCTGCCGGCCCACTACGGCTTCAGCGACGAGGCGTGCGCGTTCTTCGCCTTCTTCGCCGAGCCCGCGCCCGACCTCGAACGGCAGGCCCTCGCGGCGGTACAGGAGGGCCTCGACCGCGGCCCGGGGGTGACGGGTCAGGCCCTGCGCCACGGGAAGCTGCTCCAGCGCTACGAGGCGATGTTCTGGGAGACCCTCGCCGCCCCGACAGACGGCGCCCGCTGACCCCTGCCCCCCCCCGCGAACCTCCCCTACTCCCCGCGAACCTCCGCGAGTTGGGCCACGAGCCCCCGGATCAGCGCGTCGAGCCCCGACGCGAACGCCTCGTCGGCCCGCCCGGCCTTGCTGCCGCCGACGGCGCTCTCCAGCGCGGCGGCGAGGACGGGGACCCGGGGCGCGTGCCCGGCCGGGTCGATCATCAGCGGGGGTGCGACCAGGTCCAGGGCCGAACCGAGCAGGAACGACTCGACGCTGGTCAGCGTCGCGACGAGGCGCTCCTGCGGCCAGCCGCCGCGGGCAAGCGCGGTGACCACCGCCTCGTACATCGTCAGAGTGGCCGGTGAGCTGATGGTCGTCGTGGCGAGCAGGTCGATCGAGTTCGGATGGCGCGCGAACGCGTCGCGGTAGGAACGCGCCCAGGCCGCAAGGGCGTCGGGCCAGGGCAGCGTGTCGAAGGCGGAGACGTCCATCTCCTCGACGACCAGGCGGCGTACGCCCTCGATGACCTCGGCGCGGCCGTCCAGATGGTTGTAGAGCGAGGCGGTCTTCACGCCGAGCCGCGCGGCGAGCCGGGGCAGGCTGAACGCGTCGGCGCCCTCCGCGTCGATCAGGGCAAGGGCCTCCCGCGCGATGAGTTCCGCGCTGAGCACCGGTATGCGAGGTCGCCCTCTGCTCATGGTCTGGTGACTCCCGTCTGCGGATGAGGTCTTCACAGTGGCTCGTGTGCAGAGTACGGTCCTGCCCAGCCCCAACTAAAGGCTTTAGTTTACGTCTCTCCGGAACCTGAACTCGGGAGTACGCGCGTGACCGCACCCACCCCCAAGTCCACGGCGCCACCGTCTCCCGACCCCACCCCCAAGGGACTGAGCGGCGGCGCCGTCGGCACCGGTGACCTGGTCTTCTTCGTCGTGGCCGCCGCCGCGCCGCTGACCGTGATGGCAGGCGTGGCCCCGCTGGCGATCGCCATGGCCGGCGAGGCGGCGCCGCTCGGCTATCTGACATCGGGGCTGCTGCTCATCGTCTTCGCGGCCGGCTTCACCGCGATGAGCCGTTTCGTGCGCAACGCCGGTGCCTTCTACGCCTATATCGGCCGGGGGCTCGGCCGGCCCACGGGAGCCGGTTCGGCGTACGTCGCGCTCTTCTCGTACAACGCGATCGAGGCCGGACTGCTCGTCGCCTTCGGCTGGTTCACCGAGTCGGGGTTCGAGGACCTGACGGGTGTTCATGTCGCCTGGTGGATATGGGCGTTGGGAGGGCTCGTCGCCATCGGCGTGCTCGGATATCTGAAGGTGACGCTGAGCGCCAAGGTCCTCGGCGTGGCCCTCGTGCTCGAAGTCCTCGTGCTGCTGGTCTTCGAGGCGGGGGTGCTCGCGCACGGCGGCGGTCCGCGAGGTCTCGACCCCGGCACGCTCTCGCCCGAACAGCTGGGCGCAGCGGGCGTGGGCGGCATGTTCGTGCTCGCCATCGGCGCCTTCGTCGGATTCGAGGCGACGGCGATCTACGCGGAGGAAGCGCGGGAGCCGGAACGCACGGTGCCGCGCGCCACCTACATCGCTGTCGCGTTCCTCGCGCTCTTCTACACCTTCACCGTCTGGATGATCATCAACGCGTACGGCTCCGACCGGGCCCAGGCGGTCGCCGACGGCGAGGGCGGCGCCGACATGGTCTTCACGGCCACCGAGCGGTTCGCGGGAGCCTGGGCCGCCGACTCCATGCACGTACTGATCATCACCAGCGCCTTCGCGGCAACCCTCGCCTTCCACAACGGCGCCGCCCGCTACTTCTACGCCCTGGGCCGCGAAGGCCTGCTGCCGCGCCGCCTGGGCACCGTGTCCACGAAGACGCGCGCACCCGCCGCCGCGGTCGTGGTCCAGTCGGCCCTCGCGCTCGCCGTGGTCGTCGTGACC
Source organism: Streptomyces sp. NBC_01381 (assembly GCF_026340305.1). NCBI lineage: Bacteria > Bacillati > Actinomycetota > Actinomycetes > Kitasatosporales > Streptomycetaceae > Streptomyces > Streptomyces sp. NBC_01381. The sequence goes on from NZ_JAPEPI010000001.1 coordinate 4,220,367, forward strand.
ATGGTCAGCGGCGCCGATCCGTACACGGTCACGTTTCTGTGGAGCAACGGCTCCGGCATCCTCGGCGTGATGCTGCTGCAGGCGCTCGCCGCGCTCGCCGTGTACGGCTTCTTCCGCCGCGACCGCAGGGGCATGCCCGCCTGGCGGGTGATCGCCGCACCGCTCGTCGCGTGCGCGGGACTTGCCGTACTGATCGTGCTCGTGTGTGCCAACCTCGATCTCCTCACGGGGGCTTCGGGCGGCGTCAACGTGGCGCTGATCGCGCCGCTGCCCGCGCTGTTCGTGGCGGGCGCGGTGCTCGCGCTGCGCATCGGACGGCGCGATCCGCGGGCGTACGAACGCCTGACCACGGTGGACGCGGAGAACGTGTGACGGGGCAGGACAAGGACAAGCGTGTGATGGAGGAGAACAACCGCATGGTGAAGGCAGTGACGACGAGGGTCTTCCTCGGGGCGGTCCGCACGGGGAGCGAGACCTACGGGGACACCACGGCGCGCCGTGCGCGACGGCCGTGTCGTCGCGCTCGGGGGCGAGGCCCGCGCGCTGGCCGAAGTGGCCGACGAGGTCGTCGAGTTGGGGGACGGGCTGCTGCTTCCCGCCTTCGGGGACGGCCACGCGCACCCGCTCTTCGGCGGCCTGGAGAGCTTCGGGCCGCAGATCAAGGGCCTGACGTCGGTTGACGCGATCGTCGCGGAGGTCGGCCGGTGGGCCGCCGAACACCCGGATGCGGAGTGGATCGTCGGCGCGTCCTACGATCCGGCGCTCGCCCCCGACGGGGAGTTCGACGCCCGCTGGCTGGACGCCGCCGTGTCCGAACGGCCCGTCGTGCTGCGCGCCGACGACTACCACACGGTGTGGTGCAACACGGAGGCGCTGCGCAGGGCCGGGGTGCGCGACACGACCCCGGACCCCCGCCTGGGCTGGATCGTCCGGCGGCCCGACGGCTCCCCGCTGGGCACCCTGCGCGAGTGGCACGCCTGCGACCTGGTGCTCGACCAGGTGCCGTCACGTCACGAGGACGAACTGGTCGAAGCACTGCGCCGGGCGGGCAGCGCGTACGCGAGCGCGGGCATCACCTGGGTCCAGGACGCCTGGGTCGAACCGGACATGGTGGACGCCTATCTCGCCGCGGCCCGTCGCGGTGCGCTCGGCTTCCGCGCCGACCTGGCCCAGCGCGCGGACCCCGACCGGTGGCGGGAGCAGCGCAAGCCGTTCGACGCGGCACGCGCGCGGGTCGCGGCCGAAGGCGGCCCGCTGCTGTCCGCGCGGACGGTCAAGTTCTTCAGCGACGGGGTCGTCGAGGGCGGTACGGCCGCCATGCTCACCCCGTACCTGGACGCGCCGCACAGCTGCGGCATGCCCGTCTGGGAGCCGAAGCAACTCGCCGAAGCGGTACGGGAGTTCGACGCCGACGGCTTCCAGACGCACATCCACGCCATCGGGGACGCGGGTGTACGGGCCGCGCTCGACGCGGTGGAATCCGCGATCCGGGCCAACCCCGCCTGGGACCGCAGGCCCGTGATCACCCACGTCCAGGTCGTCGACCCGGCCGATCTGCCGCGGTTCGCCGCGCTCGGCGTGATCGCCAACTTCGAACCCCTGTGGGCGCAGCCCGACCCGCTGCAGACCGAGCTCTCGCTGCCCCGGATCGGCGTCGAGCGCTCCGATCTGCAGTACCCGATGGGGCAGTTGGCGCGCGACGGCGTGCGGCTGTCCTTCGGCAGCGACTGGCCCGTGAGTTCGCACGAGCCCCTGGAGGGCATCCAAGTCGCGGTCACCAGGCGGACGTTCGAGGGGGAGCCGCGGGAAGGCTGGACCCCGCACCAGCGGCTGACCGTCGAGCAGGCGCTCGCGGCGGCCACCAGCGGCGTCGCCCACCAGGCGGGCGCCGACGACCGGCTCGCCCTGGAGCCCGGCGCGCCCGCGGACCTGGTCCTGCTCTCCGCGGACCCGCGCACCGTCGACCCGATGGCGATCCGGCAGGTGCGGGTGCTCGGCACCTGGCTGGCGGGGACGGCCACCTACCGGGCGGGGGCCGGGGCGGCGACCCATCGGGCGCGGGCCTGAGTGGCTACGTACCGGGCGGGGGAGGAGTGACCGGCAGGACGATGGCGGTGACGGCGATCCCGTCGCGTATCAGCCAGCGCCCGGAGAAGCCGGTGACCTCCTCGCCCGCGACCGTCGGCCCCGGCACGAGGAGCGCCGCGGTGAACGTGCCGTCCGGTGCGAGCTCCACCCGGGCGTCCTCGAAGCCGAGCCAGCGCCCGGTGAGCGGGAACCACGTCTTGTAGACGGACTCCTTGGCGCTGAACACGAGCCGGTCCCAGGGCACGTCCGGATGCCGCGCGCCGAGACCCGCAAGGACCGCGCGCTCCGTCTCGTCGGTGACCAGCCCCAGCACATCGGGGTCGGGGAGCGGGGCGGCGGGCTCCGCGTCGATGCCGACCGATGTGACCTGCGCGGCGCGGGCCACCACGGCGGCGCGGTAGCCCGCGCAGTGCGTCATGCTGCCGACGATGCCGTCGGGCCAGCCGGGCGCACCCTTGGGTCCCGGCAGGATCGGCACGGGCGGCACCCCGAGGCCGGCGAGCGCCGTGCGGGCGCACTGCCGGACCGTGGCGAACTCGCGGCGCCGCTTCTCCACGGCCTTCGCCACGGCGTCCGCCTCCTCGGGGAAGAGGAACGGATCCGCGGGGTCTTCGCGGGTCTCCACGACGGTGACCGGCGCCGCCGCGAGCAGCGACTCCAACACGTCGATATCGCCCGGGACTTGGGGCACGCTCTGGGTAGATGACGTCACAACGGATCACCGTACCGGGGTCGCGGCCCGAACGGGGGGCGCGGGTCCCGGGGCGGACGGCCACGGCATCCGCGGTCGGCCCGTCCGGGGTGAGCGCCTACCCTGGCACGATGCAGGACGAGTACCGCACAGTGGCCCGCGAGGCCGTGCACGAGACCGAGATCAACCACTCGCGCTTCCTGTGCGCGCTCGCGCCGGCGGCCACCGAGGCCCAGGCGCAGGCCTTCGTCGCGCGGATCCGCAAGGAGCACCCGTCGGCGTCCCACAACTGCTTCGCGTACGTCATCGGGGCCGACGCCGGGGTGCAGAAGGCCAGCGACGACGGGGAGCCCGGCGGCACGGCGGGTGTGCCGATGCTGCAGATGCTGCTGCGCCGTGACATGCGCTACGTGGTCGCGGTCGTGACCCGCTACTACGGCGGGGTCAAGCTCGGCGCCGGCGGTCTGATCAGGGCCTACGGCGGAGCGGTGGGCGAGGCCTTGGACGCGGTCGGCACGCTGACCCGCAGACGCTTCCGGCTCGCCACCGTCACCGTCGACCACCAGCGCGCGGGCAAGATCCAGAACGATCTGCGGTCGGCGGGACGCGACGTGCGCGATGTGCGCTACGGCGACGCGGTGGCCATCGAGATCGGGCTCCCCGAATCCGACGTCGAGACCTTCCGGGCCTGGCTCGCGGACGCGACCGCGGGCAGCGCTTCGTTCGAGCTCGGGGGCGAGGCGTACGGCGACGCCTGAGGGTCGCGGACGGCCGCAGCTGGCCCGGTTTCCAGGTCGCGCACAGGCGTGAACATGCCCGAATAGGTAGAATTCGGGGCATGGGAGAGCGGTCCGTCACCCCGACTGCGCCCGAACTCGTCCTAGAGACCGACACCGGCTCCACGGTGATGAGTCCGAGCCGGGACTATCACGTGGGCCGCGACCCGCTGAGCGACATCTTCATCGACGACGCCCGCGTCTCGTGGCACCACGCGGTCCTGCACGCCGAGCGCGACCACTGGACGATCGAGGACGAGCACAGCACGAACGGCACGTACGCCGACGGGCATCGCATCCACGAGTGGGGCGTCGGCCCCGGCAGCGTCATCCGCTTCGGCAATCTCGCCGACGGGCCGCGCGCGGTCCTCGTCGGCCGCGAGCCGCCCGCCCCCGCCGCTCCCGCGGCCCCCGAGCGTCCCTCCGCCGTCCGTACGCCGTCGGCCACCGGCACCTTCCGGCAGCCGACCACCGTGCGCCCGCTGCCCGCCCGCACCGTCCGCATCGGCCGCGCCCACGACAACGACCTGGTCATCGACGACCTGATCGTCTCGCGCCGGCACGCGGAACTGCGGGTCCTGCCGGACGGCACGTACGAGATCGTCGACCTCGGCAGCCACAACGGCACCTACCTCAACGGCCAGCCGGTCGCCCGCGCTTCGGTTGTCCAGGGCGACATCATCGGCGTGGGCCACAGCGCGTACTGCCTCATGGGCGACGAACTGCAGGAGTTCGTCGACACCGGTGAGGTCTCGCTCGACGTGCAGGAGCTGACGGTCGTCGTCGACAAGGGCCGCAAGCGGCTGCTCGACAAGATCTCGTTCCCCGTCGGCGAGAAGTGCCTGCTCGGCGTCGTCGGCCCGAGCGGCGCGGGCAAGTCCACCCTGCTCAACGCCCTCACCGGCCTGCGCCCCGCCGACGAGGGCACCGTCCTCTACGACGGCCGTGACCTCTACCGCGACTTCGCCGAGCTGCGCAGGCGCATCGGTCTCGTGCCGCAGGACGACATCCTGCACTCTCAGCTCACCGTGCGCCGTGCCCTCGGCTACGCGGCCGAACTGCGCTTCCCGCAGGACACCGAGAAGGCGGAACGCCGGGCCAGGGTCGACGAGGTCATCGGTGAACTGGGCCTTGAGGAGCGCGTCGACCAGCCCATCCACAGCCTCTCCGGCGGACAGCGCAAGCGGGTGAGCGTCGCGCTCGAACTCCTCACCAAACCGTCGCTGCTCTTCCTCGACGAGCCGACGTCGGGACTCGACCCCGGCATGGACCGCTCGGTCATGCACATGCTGCGCGGCCTCGCCGACGACGGCCGTACCGTCATCGTCGTCACGCACAGCGTGCTCAGCCTCGACGTGTGCGACCGGCTCCTCGTGCTCGCCGCGGGCGGCCGTATCGCCTACTACGGGCCGCCCCGCGACTCGCTGCCGTTCTTCGGCTACGAGGAGTGGCCCGAGGCCTTCGAGGCCTTCGAGGGGGATCACGAACGGGACTGGGCCGGGGACTACCGCAGTTCGCCGTTCCATCAGCAGTACATCGTCAACTCCTCCGCGCAGCCGTATCAGGAGCAGGCACGGGGCGGCGAGGCCCCGGGTGTCTCCTTCGCGGCGCCGCCGAAGGCGCAGAGCTGGGGTTCTCAACTGCGTACGCTGGTGCGGCGCTACGCGGCCGCGCTGGGCGCCGACCGCACGTTCCTCGCGATCATGATCGCGCTGCCGTTCGTGATGGGTGCGATGGCCCGCGCGCTCGCCGGCGGCAAGCTGACCCAGGAAACGGCGATGAACGCGCTGCTCATCCTCTGCGTCGGCGGAGTCCTGACCGGCGCGGCCAACGCCGTACGGGAACTGGTCAAGGAGCGCGTCATCTACCGGCGCGAACGGGCCGTCGGGCTCTCCAGATCGGCGTACCTGATGTCGAAGGTCGTCGTGCTCGGCACGATCACCGTGCTGCAGGCCGTCGTGCTGACCCTGGTCGCCCTGCTCGGCGTCGACCTCAACGCACCCGGCGGCGAAGGCGTGTTGATGCCACCCCTTGTCGAGATCACCCTGGCCGTCGCCCTGTTGTCGTTCACGGCCATGATGCTCGGACTCCTCGTCTCGGCGCTGGTGCGCAAGGAGGAGGTGACGATGCCGCTGCTCGTGCTCCTCGCCATCGTCCAAGTCGTGTTCTGCGGGGCCCTCCTGAAGCTGCACGGCGTGCCCGGGGTCGAGCAGCTCGCGTGGCTCGTGCCGTCGCGCTGGGCGCTCGGCGCGATGGCGGGCACGATCGGCCTCGGCAGGATCGTGCCGGGTGACCTGACGACCGATCCGCTGTTCCGGCACTCCACGAGCATGTGGCTGATCAACATGGGGATGCTGGTGGTCCTCTCCGTCGTCTTCGGCTTCGTGGTCGCCAGGCTGCTGCGCCGGCACGAACCCGCCGTCATGCGGAAGTAGGAGGAGTACATCCGATGACCACCCCCGTGGACTTCCGCCCCACCCACGTCGTCCCCCAGGACGGTCTTCCCGCCTGGGAGACACCGGACGTGAACCGGCCCACGACCCCGCTGGACGCGCTGCTGCCCGTCCAACTGGTCGACCGGCTCGGCGACTGGGGGCAGATCGTCTGCGCCAACGGCTGGTCGGCCTGGGTCGACGGCAGGCTCCTCGTCTCCGTCCCCAGCTCCCCGCCCGCCGCGGGCCACGCCCTGACCCGCACGGCGGACCCGCGCCCGCTCCTTGCACGGGCGGAGGACGCGCTGGGCCGCTACCGACGCGCGGCGGAGGAGCTCGCGAGCGGCGCCGGCGACGGCGAGACCTTCCGGGCCAGGACCCACGGCTTGCGCGTGGGCATGGTCGTGGACGGCGAATCGGTCTGGCTGTACGACGCCGAGCACGAGCGGTGGGTGTACTGCGACGGCACCCGCCTGAGCACGTTCGCCGCGGAGGGCGGGCCGAGTGTCCATGGTGGCGGGGAGGGTGGGCCGCGTGTCGGTGGTGGTGGGGAGGGCGGAGCGAATGTCCGCGGTGGTGGGGCGGCTGGGCCGGGCGTCCGGGGCGGCGCGGAGGGCGGACCGAGCGCCAGGGGCGGTGCGCCGGCTGGGCCGAGTGCCCGCGGTGGCGCGGTCGGCAGCCCGCCCGCGAACGGTGCCGTGGTGGACGGGCGGCCCGGGAACGGCGCCGTGGTGGAAGGGCGGCCCGCGAACGGTGCCGCGGTGGGTCCGGAGCCGACCCAGGTGGTCGAGGCCGTCCCGGAAGCCGGTCCGGCGCACGCCCCGCAGGGGGAAGCTCCGTACGGCGATGCCCCGCACGATCACGCTCCGTACGGCGAAGAACCCACCCGCATGGCTTCGCCGGTGACCGGCGATTCCGCGCCGCCGTCCGGGCCGAGTGCTCATCGCGGCGCGGCGGACGCCCCGGAGCCGACGCGGGTCGTCGAAGCCGTTCCGGACGGCGAAGAACCCACTCTTTTGGTCCCGCCCGTGACCGTCGATCCCGCGCCGCCGTCCCGGCCCGGTGACGCCTGATGGGAGCCGCACCGCGTGAGACGAGCCGGAGCGTGCACTCCGGGCGGCCGTCGGAGCTGATCGGCAAGCAGATCGCCGGCTACCGCATCGAGGGCGAGGTCGGCCGCGGTGGCATGGCCGTCGTCTACCGGGCCAAGGACCTGCGCCTCGACCGCATCGTCGCCCTCAAGCTGCTCGCGCCCGAACTCGCCCGCAACGACACCTTCCGGAAGCGCTTCACCCACGAGTCACGCGTGGCCGCGTCCATCGAGCACCCGCACATCGTGCCGGTCTTCGAGGCGGGCGAGACCGACGGGGTGCTCTACATCGCCATGCGGTACGTTCCCGGGCTCGACCTGCGTCACCTGCTCGACAAATCGGGGCCGCTCCCCGTCGGGGCCGCGCTGCGCATCGCCGTGCAGGTCGCCTCCGCGCTCGACGCGGCCCACGACCACGGCCTGGTCCACCGCGACGTCAAACCCGGCAACATCCTCGTCGCCAAGGGGACGGACAGCGACCATCCGGAGCATGTCTATCTGACGGACTTCGGGCTGACGAAGAAGTCGCTCTCGCTGACCGGGTTCACCACTGTGGGCCAGTTCGTCGGGACCCTCGACTATGTCGCCCCGGAGCAGATCTCGGGGCGTCCGGTGGACGGCCGGTGCGATGTCTACAGCCTCGCCTGCGTCGTGCACGAGACCATGGCCGGCGGCCCGCCGTTCCAGCGCGACGACGACATGGCCCTGCTGTGGGCGCATCAGTACGACCAGCCGCCCCGTCTGAGCGAGCTTCGGCCGGATCTGGCCGGGGGCCTTGACGAGGTCTTGGCGAAGGCGCTGGCGAAGAGTCCCGAGGATCGGTACGGGTCCTGTCTGGAGTTTGTTGCCGCCTTGCGTGCGGCGGCCGGCGGGGGTGCCGGGCACCCGCCGACACGGGTTGACGTCCCGGTCGAGGGGGCCCCGGCGGACCCGGGAGCGCCGCCGGAGCCGCCCCGTTGGGCGCGGGCGGTGTTTCGGCGGCTTTCCGGCTGAAGGTTTCGTGGGGGTGCCCGTGTGTATCTGCAGGTGCGTCGTGGCTGGTCGCGCCCACGCGGCGGAGCCGCACATGTCACAGCCCCGCGCCCCTTCGGGGCGCCCCCGTCAGCCGTTCTCCGGATTCGTCTCCACCTCGCCATGCCTCTGCACCCGCCGTGCCAGCAAGCTCCCGATGAAGCCCGTGACCAGGCCCCACGCCAGGGCCAGGCCCAGGGCGGTCCACAGCTTGGGGTTCAGCAGGACCACGCCCGAGAGGCCGCCGCCGAGATCTCCGATGCCCAGGAGCGAGAGGCCGTAGTGCGCCGAGACGCGGGCCAGCAGACAGACCGTGAGCACCGTCAGCATCAGTGCCACCGCCATGTGCACGGCGTGCTGCCAGGCCCGCATCCGCGCGGGCGAGCGCGCCGCCATCAGGAACGCGGCCGACAGCACCAGGACCGCGGCGACGGCCAGCAGCCACCACACCCGGCCGTCGTACTCGGCCAGCGTGCTCAGATTGAGCGTCGAGTTCTCCGGCGTACGCAGGACATCGTCGAGGACCTGCGGCATGGGCAGCCCGAACGGTCCCTCCACGCGGCCTTCCCAGGACGCGCCGAGCCCGAGCGTGAAGGCGAGCCAGACGAGATTGGGCAGGCCGAGCAGGAGCACCGCGAGCGTTTCGGCGGCATGCCCCTTTGTCGCCGCCACGACCAGGCCGATGACCAGCCCCAGGGCGACGTACGAGAGCAGCAGCACCACCATCGCGAAGGCCGCGGGCCGCACCGACTCCTGGAACCGCAACAGCCGGGCGGGGAGCGGCGCCCCGCGTGAGACAAGCAGGGCCACGGCGAGGACACCCGCCAGCCACAGAAGACCGAAGACGAGGGTGAGGGGCACTTCCGTCTCGAAGCCGACCTTGGGCGAGGCGTCGAGCAGCTCGCCGATGTCGGAGACCTGCCCTTCGGGGAGCGCGACGGCGAACTCGTGGCCGGCCGTGAGGCCGAGGCCGATCAGGAGCAGCACCCACAGCGCCGCGATCCGCCCGGCCCAGCCGGCCAGCTCGCTCGCACCCGCGACCGCCCGGTGCCGCAGCGGCCTGAGGAATCCGGCGGCGATCACCAGCGCCCCGGCGAGGCCGACCGAGAGGGGGAGCACGGAGAGGTCCGCGTTCGTCTCGGCGATCGCACCGGCGTCCCCGGACAGCTTGACCGAGCCGCCCACCGCCATCACGACCACGGCGGCGACGACGCTCGGGAACGCGCCACCCGGCAGATCGGCGGCGCCCGCGGCCCACAGGCCGAGCGCGGCGACGACGGCCATGACCAGCAGCGCGGCGAGCACGGCCACAAGAGCGTGCAGCCATCCGTGGGGGGCCCGCCTGGGCGGTTTCTGGTCGCTCACGTTGTCACGCTAAGCAGCGCTTCGTCGGCCCGCCCCTCGGGAGGGGCCGACCGCGTCAGCTTGCGGGCCGCCGTAAACCGGAGCACACAATGGGCGCGTAACGGTCAAATGGGTGTGAGTATCTGCGCACTCTCTGTAGGCCCCGCAGATCCCCTACGCAGGGAAGAAATCGTGAGCGTCGAACCGCCGTCGTCCGGCAGCCCCACCGGGCCCCCGTCCGGCCCGCTCTCGGGCCCCTCGCAGCCGGGCGCCACCCAGCCCGGAGCGACCACGCCGTCGGCCGACCGGCCGACGGGCCCTCCTGGTTCTCCGCCCGGCGGCGGGGGATCGGGCGGCGGATCGGGCGGTCCTTCCGGCCCCGGTGGGCCGGACGGGGGAGCCACCGGTCCGGGCGAGGGTCCCGGAGAGAAGCCCGAGCGCCCCTGGTGGAAGTCGGCGCCGCGCGTGGCGATCATCGCCGCCGCGATCGTGGCCGCGGTGGTCCTGACCGTCGTCCTCACGCGCCCCGACGGCACGTCGGACACCGCGGGCGAGGTGCTCCTCCAGCCCGCGTCCAAGTCGGGTCCTGATCCCTTCACCGAGTCGACGGCCCGTGACGACGACACGCCGCCGTCCCCGACCGCGCTGCCGAGCTCGTCGGCGTCCGCCAACGTGACGCGCGGCGTCGACGGATCGGCACCCGGTCTCTACGGAGGCACGCGCAAGGTCAGCAGCTGCGACGTGGAGAAGCAGGTCTCCGTACTCCAGAAGGACGCGGCGAAGAACAAGGCGTTCGCCTCGGTCCTCGACATCGAACCGTCCGCCGTGCCCGCCTACCTGCGCTCGCTCACCCCCGTACAGCTGCGCGTCGACACCCGCGTGACCAACCACGGCTACCGCGACGGCGCCCCGACCGCCTACCAGGCAGTCCTGCAGGCCGGCACCGCCGTGCTCGTCGACGACCGCGGCGTACCGCGGGTGCGCTGCGCCTGCGGCAATCCGCTGACGCCGCCGGTCGCCCAGAAGTCCCCGAAGCAGACGGGCGACACGTGGCCCGGCTACCGGTCCTCGAACGTCGTGGTCGTGGCGCCCGCCGTCCAGGTGGTGAACGTCTTCATCATCTTCGACCCGCACAGCGGCGAATGGTTCGAGCGTGACAAGGGCGACACGGGCGCAGGCGACGAGAAGACCACGCCGCCGACGACCAAGCCGACGCCGACCGCGTCCGTGTCGCTGTCGCCGTCCGAGTCCGGGAGCCCCAAGCCCTGCGTCTCGGCGCCCGCCGACGGCACCGGGGCTCCCTCGCCCGACGGCTCGGCCAGTCCGTGCCCGTCGACATCGGCCCCGTCGTCCCCGCCGGTCACCCCGCCCTCGTCCGATGTGTCGCCGCCCTCCTCGGAACCCGTGCAGCCGCCCGAGTCCGACGCCCCGCAACCGGAGTCGGCACAGTCGGCACCGGTGACGGATGGAGGTTCGTGATCGGAGGGGTGCGATCAGGCGCTAGCGTGGTGGGTGCTGTCGGCGAGGCCCGTCCTGTGCCGGTGCTGGCTCCGGCGGCGTAGGAGGGGAAAAGCATTGCGGGCCGGAGCGGCGTCTTGAGAGTTCTGCACACGTCCGACTGGCATCTGGGCCGGGCGTTCCACCGGGTGAACATGCTCGGGGCCCAGGCCGACTTCATCGGCCACCTCGTCGCCACGGTGCGTGAGCGCGACGTGGACGTCGTGGTCGTGTCCGGGGACGTGTACGACAGGGCGGTGCCGCCGCTCGCCGCCGTCGAGCTGTTCGACGATGCGCTGCACCGGCTCGCCGACCTGGGCGTGCCGACCGTGATGATCTCCGGGAACCACGACTCGGCGCGCCGCCTCGGTGTCGGCGCCGGTCTCATCGGCCGTGCCGGCATCCATCTGCGGACCGCGCCCGCCGCCTGCGGTGAACCGGTCGTCCTGGCCGACGCCCACGGGGACGTGGCGTTCTACGGCCTTCCCTACCTTGAACCGGCCCTGGTCAAGGACGAGTTCGGGGTGGTGCGCGCCGGGCACGAGGCGGTCATCGGCGCCGCCATGGACCGGGTGCGTGCCGACCTGGCCACCCGCGCGCCGGGCACCCGTTCCGTCGTCCTCGCCCATGCCTTCGTCACCGGCGGCGAGGCAAGCGACAGCGAGCGGGACATCACCGTCGGCGGGGTCGCCGCCGTGCCGTCGGGCGTCTTCGACGGCGTCGACTATGTGGCCCTCGGCCACCTGCACGGCAGCCAGGCGATCAGCGAGCGGGTGCGCTACTCGGGCTCCCCACTGCCGTACTCGTTCTCCGAGTCCGCCCACCGCAAGACCATGTGGCTCATCGACCTGGGGGCCGCGGGGGAGATCGACGCCGAGCGGATCGACTGCCCGGTGCCACGGCCGCTCGCCCGCGTCCGGGGACGGCTCGACGTGCTGCTCGCCGACCCGGACCTCGCCCGCCACGAGGAATCCTGGCTCGAGGCGACACTCACCGACCCGGTGCGGCCCGACGACCCCATGGCCCGCCTCTGCGAGCGCTTCCCGCACACGCTCAGTCTCGTCTTCGACCCGGAACGGTCCCCGGAGGACCCGGACATCTCGTACGCACAGCGCCTCAAGGGCCGCAGCGATCAGGAGATCGCGGAGGACTTCGTGACCCATGTGCGCGGCGCCGGGCCCGATGTGCGCGAACGGGCGGTCCTGGAGGCGGCGTTCGACACCGTCCGCACCGAGGACACCCTGCGGGAGGTCGCCCGATGAGGCTGCACCGGCTCCGGATCACCGCCTTCGGCCCCTTCGGCACCACCCAGGACATCGACTTCGACGAGCTCTCCGCCGCCGGGCTCTTCCTGCTGCACGGCCCGACCGGCGCCGGGAAGACCTCCGTCCTGGACGCCGTCTGCTACGGCCTGTACGGCTCGGTGCCGGGACCCCGGCAGGGCGGCGGCCAGGGCGTGACCCTGCGCAGCGACCACGCACAGGCCGGCGCGCGCACGGAGGTGTGCCTCGAACTCACTGTGGCAGGACGCCGGTTGGAGGTCACCCGGCAGCCGCCCTGGGAGCGCCCGAAGAAGCGCGGCACCGGTACGACCATGGAGAAGGCGCAGAGCCGGCTGCGCGAGTACGCGGCCGCGGACGCCGGGCACGAGGGCGGATGGAAGGACCTCAGCCGCTCCCACCAGGAGATCGGCGAGGAGATCAGCCAGCTCCTCGGCATGAGCAAGGAGCAGTTCTGCCAGGTCGTGCTGTTGCCCCAGGGCGACTTCGCGCGCTTCCTGCGGGCCGACGCCGAGGCCCGCGGCAGACTCCTGGGGCGGCTCTTCGACACCCGCAGGTTCGCCGCGGTCGAGCAGCGCCTGGCCGAGCAGCGGCGTGAGGCCGAGGGTGCGGTGCGCGAGGGCGACGCGGAGCTGCTCGCCGACGCGCACCGGATGCAGCAGGCGGCGGGCAGCGACGCCGCCGAGCTGCCGTTGCCCGACCTGTCGCCCGGCGACCCGGGGCTCGCCGATGCCGTGCTGACGTGGGCCGCCGTGGCCCGCACGAGCGCCCGTGAACGGTGCGCGATCGCACGGTGCGCGCTCACGGCCGCCGAGTCCGGGCAGGCCGCCGCGGCGCGCCGGTTCGACGACGTACGCGAACTCGACCGGCTGCAAGGGCGGTTCGCCCAGGCCCAGGAGCGAGCCGGGCGGCTTGCGGAACACGCGGACGATCATCGGCGGAACAAAGACCGCATGGAGCGGTCCCGCAAGGCCGAGACGGTCGCCCCGGCGCTCGGCCTGCGCCGGGCCACCGAGGAGGAACACCGGCGCGCCACCGCCGAGGAGGCCCGCGCGCGGGGCCAGCTGCCCGCCACGTTCGCGGACGCCGGGGCCGTGGGACTCGCCGGCGCCGCACGCAAGGCGGCCGAAGAGCTCGGCGGCCTCGAATCGGCCCGGCGCGCCGAACGCCGCCTCGCCGAACTCGGCACGGAGCGTGTCGCGTTGGAGCGCGAGGAGCGCGCCGACGACGAACTGCTGCGGGAGGCCGCGGGCTGGCTCGACGGCTGGGAGGCCAGTCGCGCCGGACTCCAGGGGCGCATCGAGTCCGCCCAGGAAGCGGCCACGCGCGCGGAACACCTCGCGGGCCAACTGGAGCCCGCCCAGGGCCGGTTGGAGGCGGCGCGCCGCCGCGACCGGCTCGCCGGGGAAGCGGCCCGCGCACACGAGAGCGCCCTCGCCGCACGGGAGCGCGCCACCGACGCACACGAACACTGGCTCACCCTCAAGGAGCAGCGCCTGGGCGGCATCGCCGCCGAGCTGGCCGCGGGGCTCACCGACGGCGCCCCGTGCGCGGTGTGCGGATCGGCCGAACACCCGGCGCCCGCACCCAAGTCCGCAGGGCACGTCGACCGCGCCACCGAGGAGGCCGCCCTCGCCGCCTACCGGCAGGCGGGCGAGCTGAGCACGAAGGCCGATGGGCGCCTCGGCGAGATCCGGGAGGCCCTTGCCGCCGAGGGCGCCGCGGCATCGGGTGCGGGGACCGCGCCGGACGGTTCGCGTGCCCTTCCCGAATCCCCGCAGGGCCCCTCCGTCGAGGAAATCGCCGCATTTGTCGAGAGGCTGCGAGCCGAACACGCCGAAGTACGCGACTGCGCCTCCGGTCTGCGCGCCGCCCGGGAAGCCCTCGACAAGGCCGAGCGCGAGCACGACCGCAGGGTCGCCGCGCGGCATGAGGCCGCACTCAGGGCCTCCTCCCGCGCCACGCGACGCGAGGCGCTCGACCGTGAACAGGAAGCCCTGGAGGCCGAGTTGACCCGGGCGCGGGGCGCCAGCGGCAGTGTCGCCGCCCGTGCCGCGCAGCTGGAGCGGCAGACGGCGCTCCTGACCGAGGCCTCGGAGGCGGCCCGCACCGCCGACGACACCGCCCAGCGGCTCAAGGACGCCGACGCGCGACTCGCCGACGCCGCCTTCCGCGCGGGGTTCGACACGCCGGGGGACGCCGCCGGCGCACTCCTGGACGACGAGCGGCACCGCGCGCTGCAGCACCGCATCGACGCGTGGCAGAACGAGGAGGCGGCGGTACGTTCCCTGCTCGCCGAACCGGACGCGGCCGCCGCCGCACAGCAGCCGCCAGCCAACCTGCCGGCCGCCCGTGACACGGCCGAACGGGCCGACGCGCGGGCCCGCGCCGCCGCGTCGGCGCTCGACGCGGCGGACCGGCGCCGCGCCGAACTCGACCGGCTCTCCGCCAGGTCGGCCGCGGGCGCCCGCGGGATCGCCCCGCTGCGTGCCGAGTACGACCGTGTGGCGCGGCTCGCCGGACTCGCCGCGGGCACCTCGGCGGACAACGAACGCAAGATGCGTCTGGAGTCGTACGTCCTCGCCGCCCGCCTCGAACAGGTCGCGGCCGCCGCGACCGCACGGCTGCAGCGCATGTCGTCGGGCCGCTACACCCTGGTCCACTCCGACGACCGCACCGGCCGCGGCCGATCCGGCCTCGGACTGCACGTGGTCGACGCGTGGACGGGCCGCGAGCGCGACACGTCGACGCTGTCGGGCGGCGAGACGTTCTTCGCCTCGCTCGCCCTCGCGCTCGGCCTCGCCGACGTCGTCACCGACGAGGCCGGCGGCGTACGCCTCGACACGCTCTTCATCGACGAGGGCTTCGGCAGCCTCGACGACCAGACCCTGGACGAGGTCCTCGACGTACTGGACTCGCTGCGCGAGCGGGACCGCAGCGTCGGCATCGTCAGCCACGTCGCGGACCTGCGGCGCCGGGTGCACGCGCAGCTGGAGGTCGAGAAGGGGCGTGCGGGGTCGGTCGTGCGCCAGCGGGGCGGGGTCTGAGGCGGGGGCCGTCTCAGCGGCCCAGCGGGCGCCTCGGCAGCGGCGACGAGTAGACGACGCTCGTGGTCACCGACCCCAGGGCGCCGATCCGCCCGGCGACCTCCTCCAGGTGGTTCATCGAGCGCGCCGCGACCTTGATCACGAAGCAGTCGTCGCCCGTGACGTGGTGCGCCTCCAGGATCTCCGGGGTCACCTCCACCAGATCGTGGAACGGCTTGTAATTGCCGTTGGGATAGCGCAGGCGGACGAACGCGAGGATCGGCAGGCCGAGCCGCTCCGGGTCCACCACGGCCGCGTACCCCTGGATCACGCCCGCCTCCTCGAGCCGGCGGACCCGTTCGGTGACGGCGCTCGGGGACATGGCGACGGCCCGGGCCAGCTCGGCATAGCTGGCGCGGCCCTCGCGCTGGAGGACGTCGAGGATGCGCCAGTCGGTGGCGTCCGTGGAATAACCGGTCATGGGGGAGAGGTAACAGGGGATTTCCCGGCCGATCAAGGGGTTGACCGGGGAACGGCTATCTGCTGTGCAATGAGCGGCGAAGTGCGGCAAGTGCCGGGGATTCCCCCGCTGATCATCCCCTACGCCGAGGATCGGCCCTTCAGGGGCGGCCGGCACGCCCGTAGATTTCTGGCCATGAGCACTACGACGCAGACCCCGAGCCCCGCCGCCACCGGCGCCCCCAACTCCGTACTCCGGGTGCCGCCCGCATCGCCGGCCGCGGCCGCCGCGTACTTCGGCGCGAGCCTCGCCTTCCACGCCGACGTGTCCGACGTCGCCTCGGCACTCGCCGCCGACGGCGACCCCGGCTTCGTCGTGATCGACTCCCGGTCGACCGCGAGCTGGGACCAGGGGCATGTCCCCGGCGCGATCCACCTGCCGACCGCGCTCATCCCGCAGCAGGCCGAGCAGCTCCTCGACAAGTCCGTCCCCGTGGTCACCTACTGCTGGGGCCCCGGCTGCAACGGCGCAACCCGCGCCGCCCTCGCCCTCGCCGAACTCGGCTTCCAGGTCAAGGAGATGCTGGGCGGCTTCGAGTACTGGGTGCGCGAGGGCTTCGAGTTCGAGACGTGGGAGGGCAGCGAGCGGCGCGCCCCGGACCCGCTCACCGCACCCGAGGACGCGGAGGACTGCGGCTGCTGAGGTGCGGTGGCCGGGCGCGGCGGCCGGGCGCGGCGCATCAACTCCCGTGCGCCCGGGCCCCGTACGGGACATGATGATCTGTCATGCCCCTTCTCCCGCACCCCACCCCTGAAGCCCTGCGGCGCGATCCGCTGCCCCTGCGCGGGCGCACCGCCCTGGTCACCGGAGCCAGCAGGCGCGGCGGCATCGGCTATGCCGTGGCCCGGCGCCTTGCCGCGTACGGCGCCGGCCTCTATCTGCATCACCACGTGCCGCACGACGCCGCGATGCCCTGGGGCGCCGACCGTCCGGCGGACGTCGTCGCCGGAGTGCGTGCCGCGCTCGGCGACCCGCGGGCCCGGGTCCACGACGGGCCCGGCGACCTCGCGGACCCCACCGCACCGGCAGAGCTGATCGCCACGGCCGCCGACGCGCTCGGCGGGCGGATCGACATCCTCGTCGCCAACCACGCCGCCAGCGGCGACGACGGCACCCTCGACGACATCGACGCCGCCATGCTCGACACCCACTGGGCGGTGGACACCCGCTCGGTGATCCTGCTGGTGCAGGCGTACGCGCGGCTGCGGGCCACACTGCCGCCCCGCACGTCCGGCGGCCGCGTCGTGATGATGACCTCCGGGCAGGACATCGCGGGCGGCATGCCCGACGAGATCGCGTACAGCCTCCAGAAGGGGGCGCTCGCATCGGCGACGCGTTCCCTGGCGACGACGCTCGCCGACCTCGCGGTCACGGTGAACACGGTCAACCCGGGCCCGGTGGACACGGATTACCTGACGGGGGACGACTACGCGGCGGTCGCCGCGCGGTTCCCCGCCGGGCGGTGGGGCATGCCCGATGATCCGGCCCGGCTCATTGCGTGGCTGGCCACCGATGAAGCCGAGTGGATCACCGGGCAGGTGATCGACTCCGAGGGCGGGTTCCGCCGCTGAGGCGGGCCCGCCACCCTCAGAGCGCCGACAACTCGTCCACCAGGTCATCCAACCCCAGCGACCCCTGCGACAGCGCCGCCATGTGCCACGCCTTCGCGTCGAACGCGTCGCCGAGCCGCCGCCGTGCGTTCTCCCGGCCGAGCAGCCAGGCGCGCTCGCCCAGCTTGTAGCCGATGGCCTGGCCGGGGATGGAGAGATAGCGGGTCATCTCGCTGGCCACGTAGTCCGTGGGGCGGCTGCAGTGTGCGTCGTAGAACTCCTGCGCGAGGTCGGGCGTCCAGCGCTCGCCGGGGCGGAAGGGCGAGTCCGCCGGGATCTCCAGCTCCAGGTGCATGCCGATGTCGACGATGACCCGCAGCGCGCGCATCATCTGCGCGTCCAGATAGCCGAGCCTGCGCTCCGGGTCGGTGAGGAACCCGAGCTCGTCCATGAGCCGCTCCGCGTACAGCGCCCAGCCCTCCGCGTTGGCGCTGACGATGCCGAGCGTGGCCTGGTAGCGGGAGAGGTTCTCGGCGACGTGCGCCCACTGGGCCAGCTGGAGGTGATGGCCGGGCACGCCCTCGTGGTACCAGGTGGAGACCAGGTCGTACACGGGGAAACGGGTCTCGCCCATCGTCGGCAGCCAGGTCCGCCCCGGCCGCGAGAAGTCCTCGGACGGGCCCGTGTAGTACGGGGCGGCGGCGCCGCCCGGCGGCGCGATGTGCGACTCCACCTTCCGTACCCGCTCGGCGAGTTCGAAGTGCGTGCCGTCAAGGGCCTCGATCGCCTCGTCCATCAGCTCCTGCAGCCAGACCCGGACCTCGTCCACGCCCTCGATGTGCGCGCCGTGCTCGTCGAGGTGGGCGAGCACCACCCACGGCGTGGCCGCGCCCGGGAGGATCTTCTCGCCCTCGGCCCGCATCTCGGCAAGCAGCCGGTGGAACTCGGACCAGCCGTACGCGTACGCCTCGTCGAGGTCCAGGTCGGCCCCGTTGAAGTGGCGCGACAAGCGGCCGTAGCGCTCTCGGCCCACCGTGTCGGAGGCACCCTCGATCGCGGGCGCGTAGACGTCCCGCATCCAGTCGCGCAGGGCGACGACGGCCTCGGTGGCGGTGTGCGCGGCGGCGTCGAGCTCGGCGCGCAACGCGGCCGGGCCGTCCGCGGCGAACTCCTCGAACCAGCCGCGGCCACCGGCACCGGACGTGGCCCATTCGCCGAGCTGCCCGATGAAGGTGTCGGTGGGGCGCGGAGCGGCGAACAGCTTGCGTTCCAGGCCGAGTTCGAGCGATGCGCGATATCCGGCGTACGCGGCGGGCACCGCCCGCAGCCGTTCGGCGATCGTCGCCCAGTCCTCTTCCGTCTCGGCCGGCGTCACGGCGAAGATCTCCCGCACCGCGTGCGGGAAGGTGTGCAGATTGCCGACCGCGCGCAGCCCCTCGTCGGCGTCGTGCATGGCGAGTTCGGCGGTCAGCCGCTCGCGCAGCAGCCGTGCGCAGCGCCGCTCGGCGTCAGTGTCGGCGCCGGGCGCGCGCTCGGCCTCGTCGAGCCGGGCGAGGGTCGTACGGGCCAGTTCGGCGAGGGCCTCCTGGCCGGCGGGCGAGGCGTCGGGGAGCCTGCTGTGGCTGGCTTTGACGCCGAGATAGGTGCCCTCGATCGGGTTGAGGGCGATGAGCTCGTCGACGTACGCGTCGGCGATCTGGCGCGGCAGCGGGTTCTGGGCCGGGAGCTTCGTGTCTGACATGCGGACATACTCGTACGCGGGACCGGCCCGCGTCATCAAGATTCGCCGCGGGCTTCCCCCGGCTCGGCGGCTTCGGACCGTGGCGGAAGGAGCGGCCCGCACTCCCACTGCTGGAAGATCAACCGCGTCTCCACGCGCGCCACTTCGCGCCGCGAGGTGAACTCGTCCAGGACGAGCCGCTGCAGATCGGCCGCGTCGGACACCGCCACGTGCACCAGATAGTCGTCAGGACCCGTGAGGTGGAAGACGGAGCGGGACTCCGGCAGCGCCCTGACCCGCTCCACGAACGGACCGACGAGTTCACGCCGGTGTGGCCGGACCTGCACGGAGAGCAACGCCTCCAGGCCGCGGCCGAGTTTCGCCGGATCGAGCCGCAGCTGATGCCCCAGGATCACGCCGGAGCGCCGCAGCCGGGAGACCCGGTCGAGGCAGGTCGACGGCGCGACGCCGACCTGCACCGCGAGATCGCGGTAGGTGGTCCGGGCATCGTTCTGCAGCAGCCGCAATATGCGGAGATCCACCGCGTCCAGTACGACATTTTCAGCCACTCGCCGAACGTAGCACGGGATTCAACGACCGGTCATCGGCCTTTGTTCAGCATCATCGGCATGGACACGAACACGGAACCCCGTACCGGATCCGGCCACCGCGCCCCGACCGCACCGCGCGCCCTGGCCACCGAGGCGGTGCACGCCGGACGCGACGACCTCGCGGGACTCGGCCTGCACGCCGCACCGATCGACCTGTCCACCACCTATCCCTCGTACGACACCCGGGGCGAGGCCGCGCGGATCGACGCGTTCGCCGCCGACGGCGCCCTGGACGACGGACCGCCCGTGTACGCCCGCCTGGCGAACCCGACCGTGGCCCGGTTCGAGACCGCGCTCGCCCGGCTGGAAGGCACCGAGAGCGCGGTCGCGTTCGCGAGCGGCATGGCGGCGCTGTCCGCGGTCCTGCTCGTGCGCGGCGCGGCCGGTCTGCGGCATGTCGTCGCGGTCCGTCCCTTGTACGGGTGCAGTGATCACCTCTTGACGGCGGGGCTGCTCGGCTCCGAGGTGACCTGGGTCGACCCGGCAGGGATCGCCGACGCCATCCGGCCGGACACGGGCCTGGTGATGGTCGAGTCGCCCGCGAACCCGACGCTCGCCGAACTCGACCTGGAGGCGGTGGCCCACGCCTGCGGGACCGTGCCGCTGCTCGCCGACAACACCTTCGCGACGCCCGTGCTGCAGCGTCCCGTCGAGAGCGGGGCGCGGCTCGTGCTGCACAGCGCCACCAAGTACCTGGGCGGTCACGGCGACGTCCTGGGCGGTGTGGTGGCCTGCGACGAGGAGTTCGCCCGGCAGCTGCGCCAGGTGCGGTTCGCCACCGGCGGGGTGCTCCATCCGCTCGCCGGCTATCTGCTCCTTCGGGGCCTTGCCACGCTGCCGGTCCGGGTGCGGGCCGCCTCCGCGAACGCGGCGGAGCTGGCGCGCAGGCTCGCCGCCGACCCGCGGGTGGAGCGCGTGCACTATCCGCGGATCGGCGGCGCCATGGTCGCCTTCGAGGTGCGCGGCGACCCGCACGCGGTGACCGCCGGGGTGCGTCTGATCACCCCGGCGGTCAGCCTCGGCAGCGTGGACACGCTCATCCAGCATCCGGCGTCCATCAGCCACCGCGTCGTGGACCCGGCGGACCGCCGCTCGTCCGGCGTCAGCGACAGCCTGCTGCGCCTGTCGGCCGGGCTCGAGGACGTCGAGGACCTGTGGCAGGACCTCGACCAGGCGCTCGGCCCGGTCGCCGCTACTCCGCCCGCTGGGGTTCGAAGCTCGCGTCGTACGGCGGCCGCGAGATGACCGGCGTCGCGTCGAGCCGGGCCGTGATGACCAGCGTGCCCTCCTCGATCTGGTAGTCGAGGGGCAGACCGAGGCCGCGCATCGCGGCGACCATGCCGGTGTTGGAGGCCTGCGTCACCGCGTACACGCTCTCGCAGCTCGCCTCGACCGCGAGGGCGACCAGACGGCCGAGGAGTTCGGTGCCGATGCCGCGGCGCTGCCACTCGTCCTCGACGAGCAGCGCGATCTCCGTCTCGTCACCGTCCCAGAGGAGATGGCCGATGCCCACGATGCGGCCGGACGCGGTCTGCACCGCGAGGGTGCGGCCGAAGCGCGGGCTGAGCAGGTGGTTGAGGTAGCGGTCGGCGTCGCGCACGGGGCCGTGGTAGCGCATGCTCAGGGTGCGCCGCGAGCAGCGGTCGTGCATGGCCTTGGCGGCCTCGACGTCGGTGGTGTCGGCGCGTCGTACGGTGATGGAGTTGCCCTCGGCGAGGGTCAGCACGTCCTGGCTGCGCGGGATGCGCGGGCCGAGCCGGGTGTCCAGCTCCACCAGGGCACGGGCGCGGGCGAACTCGGTGGGTGTGAACGGCAGATAGGGCCGCTCGACCGTGATCACCTCGCCCTCCGGTGCCCGCAGCCGCAGCACGGTCCCTTCCAGGACGCCCTCGACGGGTGCGCCGTCGGCGGTCGCGTCCGCCGCCGGGGCGGCCGTGTCCCGCTCCCGCTCCCGCGACGTGGCGGGCAGCGAACGGATGGTGCAGCGGCCCAGCAACTGGCGCAGTGCGAGCGGCAGTTCGGCCGCGTCGAGGGCGGTGCGGGTTGCGAGGCCCAGGATGCGCGTCGGGGCGTCCACCAGGTCGTGGGCGTCCGCCCGCTCGATCCAGGTGCCCGAGCCGCCGGCGTGCGAGACGCCCCGGGTGATCTCGGCCGCGGAGAGCTCCTCAGGCGCGCGCAGCAGGAACTCGTCCACCGTGCCTTCGGCCAGCGGGTGCGCCTGCAGGCTGAGGATGTCGACCCGGCCGTGTGCCAGGGCCGTGCACAGGGCGGCAAGCGCGCCCGGCTCGTCGCGCACCGTGGTGCGCATCCGCCACAGGGTGGTCGCTCCGGCGGAGTGTTCCGTGGGGTGCCCGGCCGGCCGGGCGTCGGCATCGTCCGCCGTCGGAGGGGCGTGGTTGTGGCGCCGTGCCCACCATGTGTGGAACCCGGCCGTGGCGATCAGCACCACGGCCGAGATCACCAGCAGGGCGGTGCCGTCGGGGCCGTGCCCGATCAGGTTCGCCACCGCGTCGGCGACGGCCACGGCCGTGAAGAGGGCGGCAAGCTCGACCAGGTCCCGCCGCCAGTGGTGGACGGGGCGGCCATGCTTCGTTCGCGTCACATCAGACATGTCAGCACTCATACCGTCACTGTGAAGGAAGGGTGTTGCGTGATCACGAACGCTTTGTGACTGATGGGTTAAGAGGTCTTCTGTCCCTTTAATGCGCCTTTGCTCTCACTTTGTGTCCGGACCTGACCCCTCGCTGTACGTCTGCCGACCACTCCAGGGGGGAGTTCAGTCCTGCCCCACCCGGCCCGGCTGCAGCACCTTGCTGAAGAGCACCTCGCCGCCTTCCTGCCGCAGCCGCACCGTCAGTTCGCCGCTCCCGCCGTCGATGTCGACCTCGCCGAAGTACTGCGGCGTCTCGGCCGGCGAGGTGTTGGCGCGGTTCGGCGCCTTCACGAACCGCTGCTCGGGACCGAACGTCCCGTCCAGCTTCAGCGCCTGGAAACCGCCGGCGGCCAGCGGCCCCGACACGAACTCCCAGAACGGCGCGAAGTCCTTGAACGCCGCCCGCGCCGGGTCGTAGTGCTGCGCCGACGTGTAGTGCACATCGGCGGTCAGCCACAGCGTCCCCGTGATCCCGCGGTGCTTGATGTGCCGCAGCAGCTCGGCGATCTGCAGCTCCCGCCCGAGGGGCGCGCCGGGGTCGCCTTGGGCGACTGCCTCGAAGTTCACCTTGCCGTCGGGCACGACGAGACCGAGCGGCATGTCCGAGGCGATCACCTTCCACACGGCGCGCGAGCGCGACAGCTCCCGCTTGAGCCAGCTCAGCTGCTCGGCGCCGAGGATGCCGGTGGCCTCCTCGGGCTGCCTGCCGGGCGAGTTGGCGTTGCGGTAGGAGCGCATGTCGAGGACGAACACGTCGAGGAGCGGACCGTGCCGAAGGACCCGGTACACCCGCCCGTCCTTGTCGCCGGCCGGCAGCGTGGAGACGGGGAAGTACTCGCTGAACGCCCGCAGCGAGCGCCCCGCGAGCACGTCCACGTTCTTCTCCGTGTAGCGGGCGTCGTCCAGGATCTGCCCCGGATACCAGTTGTTGCGCACCTCGTGGTCGTCCCACTGCACGATGGAGGGCACCTGCGCGTTGAAGCGCCGTACGTTCTCGTCGAGCAGGTTGTAGCGGAAGGCGCCGCGGAACTCCTTGAGCGTCTCGGCGACCTTCGACTTCTCCTCCGTGGTCACGTTCCGCCACACGCGGCCGTCGGGCAGCGTGACGCTCGGCAGGATGGGCCCGTCGGCGTAGATGGTGTCGCCGCTGCACAGGAAGAAGTCCGGGTTCCTGCGGCGCATGTCCTCGAAGACGGTGAAGCCGCCGCGGTCCGGGTTGATGCCCCACCCCTGGCCCGCGATGTCGCCCGACCACAGGAAGCGCACGCCGTCCTTGCGCCCCTTCGGCGCCGTACGGAAGGTGCCGGTGACCGGTTCGCCGGTACGTCTCGGGTCGTCGGGGTCGGCGAGCACCACGCGGTAGTGGATCTGCTCGCCCGCGGGCAGCCCGCGCAGCCGCGTGGTTCCCGTGAAGTCCGTGTCCGGGCCGAGCACCGGGCCGTGCCAGCGGGTGGGGTTGCGGAACGACTCGGTGGCGGCCGTCTCGACGATCATGCGGGCCGGGCGGTCGGAGCGCACCCACACCAGGCCCGCGTGCGCGGTCACGTCACCGGCCTGCACGCCCCACTCGGCCCGCGGGCGTCCCGAGCGGGAGAGCGCGGGAGCGGCCCCGGCCAGGGCGGGCACCGCAAGCGCCGCGGGCAGGGCGAGCGAGCCGTGCAGCACGCTGCGGCGGCGGGGGGACGGGCTCGGCATCGGGTGTGACATGAATGCGCCTCCAGTGACAGGTCCGACCAGTGTGCAGGGCCACAACTAACGGTGCGCCGCGGCGCACACGCAAACCACAAGTGAACAACTGCCCATGGGGACAAGGGAACCGGCGTGCGAACACCACATGGCCTACGTCCCCCGCCCCATACCCCTGGGGCGACGGACCGAGACCGAACGGCCGATGGCCGCAAGATCACCCGCTGCCTACGCTCACACCAGCGGTGCGCGGCCAGAGCGCGCCGGCAGTGCGCGGCCGAGCGTGCCGCACCGAAGGGGGAGTCCCATGCCGTTCAACGGTCAGAGCCACATCCGCGTCGCCCGTCCGTCCCGCGACCTCGCGGCGGCGGAGCGCTTCTGGGCGGGCGGGCTCGGCCTCGACGTCGTCTACCGCGCGAACGGCGGTTCCGCTCCCGGCGAGCACGACCTGCTCATGCTCGGCCGCCCTGACGCCTCCTGGCACCTGGAACTCGTCCACGAGGCGGCGCGTCCCGTGCAGCCCCGGCCCACCGAGGAGGACCTGCTCGTGATCTACCTCGACGGGCCCGTGCCCGACGAAATGGTGGCGCGCCTGGAGGAGCACGGCGGCAAGCGCGTCCAGTCGCCCAATCCGTACTGGAACGAATGGGGCGTCACCGTCGAGGACCCCGACGGCTACCGCCTGGTGCTCTGCACGCGCGCGTGGTCCAACTCCTGAACTACATCGGCGTGGTCCAACTCCTGAACCGCGTCGGCCTGGTCCAACTCCTGAACCGCACCGGCAAGGAGACGCACCCCCTCGGCGATCCGCGCGGGGGAGAGATGGGCGTAGCCGAGGACGAGCGCGAGTCCCCGGCCCCGCGCCGCGTCGTCGTCGGCGTGCGTGTAGTCGCTCAGGGGCCGCACCGCGATCCCGGCCGCGGCGGCCCGCCGCAGAAAGGCCTCCTGCGGCCCCCAGCGGCCGGGCAGCCGGGCGATGACATGGAGCCCGGCGGCGATGCCGCTCACCTCGGATCCGGGGAAGTGCTCCGCGAGTGCCGCGACCAGTGCGTCGCGCCGCTCCCGGTAGGCGCGCTGGCAGCGGCGCAACTGCCGGTCGTAGTCCCCGCGTTCGACCAGGCGCGCGAACACCGCCTGGTCGAGGACGGGATTGCCGAGGTCCATCATGCGCTTGCGGGCGACGACCTCGTCGGTCATCGCGTCGGGCACGAGCAGCCAGCCAAGACGCAGCCCCGGAGCAAGTGACTTGCTGACCGATCCGGTGTACGCGACATGTCCGGGGTCGAGCCCCTGCAGCGCGCCCACCGGGGTGCGGTCGTAGCGGAAGTCACCGTCGTAGTCGTCCTCGACGACCAGGCCGTCCACGTCGCGGGCCCAGTCGAGGAGTTCGGCGCGCCGCCGGGCCGAGTACCCGATGCCCAGCGGGAACTGGTGGGCGGGCGTGGTGACGACCGCGCGCACACCACGCTGCCTCAGTACGCCGGTGAGGACGCCCTCGTCGTCGAGCGGCACCGGCACCGTGGAGACGCCCGCGGAGGCGAACAGCTCGTCGTGCTGCGGGCTTCCGGGGTCCTCGACACCGACGGTGCGCACCCCGCGCGCGTGCAGCACGAATCCGATGAGCGCCATCGCCTGCGCCACTCCGGAGCACACGACGACGCCCTCCGGGTCGGCGACCACGCCCCGGCGCCGCGTCAGGAGTTCAGCGAGCGCCGTGCGCAGCCGGGGCAGGCCGCGCGGGTCCGGGTAGCCGAGCTGGTCGTGCGGCAGATCGGCCAGGACGCCGCGGTGCGCCGCCGCCCATGCCGAGCGCGGGAACAGGGACAGGTCCGGTGTCCCCGCGATGAAGTCCACGCGCGCGTGGACCGGACGCGGAGCCAGATCACGCGCCCCGCGCTCGACCGCCCGTGCCGCGCCGCCCACCCACGTCCCCGCCCCGCGGTCGCTGCGCAGATAGCCCTCGGCCGTCAACTGCTCGTACGCCTCCGTGACAAGACCGCGCGAGACGCCCAGATCGGCGGCGAGCGCACGGCTCGACGGCAGCCGCGTCCCCGGAGCGAGCCGCCCGGACCTGACCGCGTCGCGCAGCGCCGACTGGAGGCTGCGGCCACGGCTGCGGGCGGGCGCGGCCGCGGCGGGGAGCAGCAGCTCCCATGCCGGGGTGCCCGGAGCCGTGCGCGCGCTCTCGGCGCCCTCGCCACCCTCTCCGCCCTCGTGGCCGGACCCCGATGCCACCGGTACACGCACCTCCTGAGCCGGAAAGTGGTCCCCCAACAGACCCCGGAAGTGGACCTTAAACCGGTCCGCGTCCGTTCCTAGCGTCAGGGGCATGAACGCGAACCTCACCCGCGGCTCCCTGCTCGCCGCACTCGCCTGCCTCCTCGTAGGCGGCTCCTTCACCGCCAACAGCCTCCTCGGCGACTATCCGTACGCCGGTGGCCAGTTCCTCCGCTACGCCCTGGCCTGCCTGCTGCTCCTGCCGCTGCTCGGACGCGGCGGCACCCGACCGCTGCGCCGTCTCGCACCCCGCCAGTGGGGGCGCCTCGCGCTCCTCGCCGCCGTCGGCATGGTCGGCTTCAACCTGGCGATCCTCGCCGCCGAGCGCACGGCGGAACCTGCCGTACCGGGTGTCTTCGTAGGGTGCGCGCCGGTCGTCGTGGCCGTCATCGTGCCGCTCCTGGAGGGCCGCCGACCACAACGGGCCGTCATGTACGGCGCGTTGATCGTCGCCGCCGGTGCCTTCGCCGTGCAGGGGTGGGGGCGCACCGACGCGGTGGGCATCGCCTTCTCGGTGGGCGCGCTCGCGGGCGAGGTCGGGTTCGCGGTGCTCGCCGTCCCCGTCCTGCGGCCGCTCGGCCCGAAGCTCCTGTCCGCCACGGTGTGCGGGATCGCCGCGGTGGAGTCCGCCGTCATCGGCGTCGTGGTCGACGGCGGCGGGTGGCTGCGGGTGCCCGACACCACCGAGGCGGCTGCCCTGCTGTGGCAGGCGGCGATCGTCACCGTCATCGGGTTCGTCTGCTGGTACTCCGGCATCCAGCGCATCGGCGCCGAGCGGGCCACCCTCTTCTCCGGACTCATTCCCGTGGCGGCGGCCTGCACGGCCCCGCTGGTCGGCACCGGCACCTATGGCGTCCCGCAGGCCGTCGGGAGCGCACTGGTCGGCGCCGGTGTCGCCCTGGGCTCGGGAGTCCTACGCGGCCGCGGCGCGCCGGCAGGTGTCGGTGATGACCCGCGTGACCAGGGCCGGGTCGTCGTTCATCGGGACGTGCCCGCAGCCGGGCAGCCGCACGAGCCGGGCGTCGGGGACGGCGTGCTTGGCCCGGATGCCCTGGCGGCGGAGCAGGATCCGGTCGCGGGTGCCCCACGCGACGGTGACCGGAAGCCCGGGCACGTCGCCGGCGAAGAGCACGTCGCGGCCTGCGGCCAGGGTCTTCTCGAACCCGGTGGCGCCGCGCAGCGCGAGCGTCTCGGCGACCACGGCCTCGGGTGAACGGCGCCCGGGGCGGGCGTAGATGGTGCTGGTCAGCGCCGCACGCCCGGCGGCCGTCGCCGCGAGCCGCTCGATCGCCGGCAGCGGAAGGAGCCGCGCTCCGTGCCGCATCGCGAGCAGCGTGGTGAACGCGTACCGCCGCTCGGCGGGGCTCCAGAACCCGGCAGGGGAGAGCGCGGTGACCGAGCGCACCAGCTTCTCCCGGCCCAGTTCCAGGGCGAGCAGACCGCCCAGCGAGTTGCCCGCCACGTGCGGGCGCTCGATCTCCAGGGTCTCGCACAGCGTGCCGAGCGCGGACACCACCGTCGAGGCGTTGTACGCGAGACCGTCGGGCAGCGCGGGGGACGCGCCGAAGCCCGGCAGGTCCACGGCGATGACGTCGTACTCCGTGGCGAGAAGCCCGAACACCGGGTCCCAGGCCTGGAGGTGGTGGCCGATGCCGTGCAGCAGGAGCAGCGGCTCGCCCTTGCCCGCTCGTTCGTGGGCGACGGTCACCGTCCGGGGGCCGTCGGGCGATTCGACGCTGAAGGACACCTCTGTGGCCATTGCTGCTCCTGTCCCCGCCGACGGGCGACGGTCCCCTAAACAAACCGGTCACCTTGTAGACACCGTGTCAGCAACAATTACCGCTCAGTAGCTCCGAGTTCAAGGGGTGTGTGCCGCGCCGCTCAACGGTGTGTGCCGCGCCGCACCCTTTTCGTCTGGACAGCGGGGGATCCGTCGGATGGGATGGAGGGGTGGCAACGGACACCGCGACCAGCGACTTCGAAGAACATCGGCCCGTCCTGATGGGCGTGGCCTACCGCATGCTCGGCCGGGTGGCCGACGCGGAGGATGTGGTGCAGGACGCGTGGCTGCGCTGGTCGACGGCCGACCATGCGCAAGTGCGCGAACCGCGCGCCTACTTGGTGCGCGTCACGACGCGCCTCGCCATCGACCGGCTGCGGCACGTGCAGTCCCGGCGCGAGTCGTACGTGGGGCCGTGGCTGCCCGAGCCGCTGGTCACGGACTTCGGGCCGACCGTCCCGGACACCGCCGAGCGGGCGGTGCTCGCCGACTCCGTGTCGCTCGCCGTCCTGGTCGTCCTGGAGTCCCTCTCGCCCCTGGAACGTGCGGTGTTCGTGCTGCGGGAGGCCTTCGGTTTCCCGTTCTCGGAGATCGCCGTCACGCTGGACCGCGGCGAGTCCGCGGTGCGGCAGCTCGCCGCGCGGGCCCGCAAGCATGTCGACGAGAAGCGGCCGCGCTACGAAGTCGACCCGGATGAGCGCAGAGACCTGACGGAGCGCTTCCTGGCGGCGGCGGCCGAGGGCGACCTGGACGGGCTGATGTCCCTGCTCGCCCCGGACGTCCGCCTGGTGGGCGACAGCGGCGGCAAGGCCAAGGCCCCGCTGCGCATCATCGAGACGGCCGACAAGGTGGGCCGCTTCCTCGTCGGCGCGACCCGCAAGGGCCTGGCTGCCGACGCGGAGGTCGAGTTCCGCTTCGTCGAGCTCAACGGCGCCGGTGCGGTGCTCGGCCTGGTCGACGGAAAGCCGGACGT
The DNA here is from genome assembly GCF_026340305.1 of Streptomyces sp. NBC_01381. Taxonomy (NCBI): domain Bacteria; kingdom Bacillati; phylum Actinomycetota; class Actinomycetes; order Kitasatosporales; family Streptomycetaceae; genus Streptomyces; species Streptomyces sp. NBC_01381. Next base: position 4,249,372 of record NZ_JAPEPI010000001.1, read on the forward strand.
CGTCTTCCAACTCGACGTCACCGAAGGCCAGATCAAGGACCTCTACATCATCCGCAACCCGGACAAACTCGCCGGTCTGGCCGCATAGCGGTCAATTGGCGTCCCCGTAGCGGCATTCGGCCAACCCCCGTCCACTCAGGGCGGGGGTTTTGTCTTGTTCGCTACAAGTGCGTGACGCGGTGCCAACATCGCGTGAATGCTCTGTGGCATCGGCCCTGTGCGCGCTGTAACGGATCGAGGATTGGTCTTGACCAAGGGTGGGTGCGGGCCTATCGTCGCCAGAGATAGTGCAGGAACCTTTAATAAACAAGGGCGCTTAAACGCCGCCGGTACACGGCGATTGCGGAGGACAGGGTGGGGACCACGCAGTTGGAAACGGCGCCGGAGCCGAAGTACTGGCACCTCAAGACAGTGCTCAGCGAGGCACTCGACTCCGAGTTCTCCGTCGGCGAGATCCTGCCCAACGAACGTGATCTCGCCGCCCGGTTCGGCGTCGCACGCGCCACGCTCCGTCAGGCGCTCGAGCAACTGGAGCTGGAAGGCAGGCTGCAGCGGCGCCGCGGTGTCGGCACGACCGTCGCCCCGCCGCGGATGGGTGTGGCCGTCGGCTCTGCGCAGGGCACATGGCCGGGCGCGGTCGGCGACGCCTGGCAGCCCGCGGACTGCGCGCCGGCGGTCCCGCCCGCGGAAGTGGCCCGGATGCTTGCGGCCCTCCCGGAGGAGGAGGTGCACGTGGTGCGCCGCACCCGTGTCTCGCACGGCCAGCCCGTCGCGGCCGAACTCCTCTACGTACCGATGTCATCGGTCCCCGAACTCTCCGCCATCGACGCCCCGTCGGGACCGGCACGCGCGCGTGCGGTGCTGCGCGAGCTGCAGCGGCTCGGCCTCGAAGGACAGGACCGGGCCGTCGAGCTCGGCTCGGCCCGCGCGGACGACGCCAAAGCACTCGACCGCCTGCCCGGAGCACCGGTCCTCGTCGTGACGACCCGCTTCTTCTCCGAGGGCCGCACGGCCGCGGTTTCGATGGCGACGTACCGCGCCGACACCTGCCGCCTCACCTTCGGCGACGCAGGCGGCGTAGAAATCCACCATGGCCCGGAGCGGCGCGCTTCTTGAATCCGGATTGCCCGGCCGGCGCGGCCTGACGCCGGGCTTCCTTCGCGGTCTCAAGGCCGCGCGTCGCCCTGCGGAACGCCTGCCCGCAACGCGGGCGGGGACGGGCCGGAGCGCAGCGCTTTCTGTATCTGACCGTCCGGCTTCAGCCGCGGTCTGATGCCGGGCCTCCCGCCCGGCCTCAACGCCGTGCGGTGACCGTTCCCTCCACTGCGAAGAGTTGTTCCTCGACGTGGTCGAGGGCCAGGCGCAGTGCGCCCGTCGCCACCGCGGCCTCGCCGAGCATCGACAAGGCCACCCGTGGCGGGCGCAGGCAGTAGCGGGCCAGCTCTCGGCGCAGTGGCTCCAGTACGCCGTCGAGGCCGGCCGCCCAGCCGCCCACCACGACCAGCTCGGGGTCCAGGGCGAGTACCAGGGCCGCCACGTCGTGCACCAGGCGCTGGATGAACCGCTCGACGGCCTGCCGTGCCCGTTCGTCGCCCTCACGCGCGTGCGCGAACACCTCCGCCACCGCCTGCTCGTCGAGCGGGTGCAGCGGCTCGTCCGTGGTCGAGAGGAGCGTCTCCGGGGTGACGTCACGGCCCAGCAGATGCAGGGCGCCGATCTCGCCGGCCGCGCCGCCGTAACCGCGGTGCAGACGTCCGCCGATCAGCGCACCGGCTCCCGGGCTGAGACCGGCGAGTACGAAGACGACGTCGTCGACCTCGGTCGCCGCGCCCTTCCAGTGTTCGGCGACGGCCGCCGTGTTCGCGTCGTTCTCCACCAGGACCGGGCACTTGAACGACCGGCGAAGGCGCTCGCCCAGGGGCAGTCCCGTCCACTCCGGGAGGGCCGTGCCCAGCCGCACCGTGCCGTCCGCCTCCACGATGCCGGGGCTGCCCACGCCGACCGCGCGCAGTGAGCTGCGGGCGATCCCCGCGCGGCGCAGAAGGTCCGCGACGGCCGTGCGCAGGCGCTCGATGCGTTCGTCCGCCGGGGCCGTCTCGTCGACGTCCTTGGCCGTCGTGCCGAGCACCCGGCCGTCGAGGTCCGACAACACCGCGGCCACCCGGTGCGGGCCGATCTCCAGGCCCAGCAGATGGCCTGCTTCGGCGCGGAAGCGGAACCTCCGAGCGGGCCGCCCCTGGCGTCGCGCCGCGCCTTCCTCGGCGGCGGTCTCCACCACGAGCCCGGCCTCGATGAGCCCTTCGACGACCCCCTCGACGGTGGGCCTGGACAAGCCGGTCACCCGCGTGACCTCGGTGAGTGTCGCGAAGTCCGCCGCACGCAGCGCGTGCAGCACCACCGCGGAGTTGATCCGCCGCAGCAGAGAGGGGTCCCCGCCGGTCAGCCGCCCCAACGTCCGTCCTCCCAGCTCGTGCGCATGATGGGCGGATCGTACTCGCCGGGGCGGACCCCTGCGAGTGCCGGGCCCGTCCGTTACGGAGAGTGCCGGTCGGCGCCCTTCATCCAAGTGCCCCTCATCCAGCCCCGCTGCATCAAGGCGCCCCTCATCCTGGCGCGACGAAACCGGATTCGTACGCGGCGATCACCGCCTGCGTCCGGTCGCGGGCCCCCAGCTTGCCGAGCACGGAACTGACATGGGACTTGACCGTCTCGGCGCCGACGATCAGCTCCGCGGCGATCTCCGCGTTCGACAGACCGCGCGCCATAAGGCGCAGCACGTCCGCCTCGCGTTCGGTCAGCGCCGCCCGGTCGAGCGTGTCCCGCGCCGCCGCATTGCCGGGGCGGCGCCCGTACTCGCCCGCGAGCTGCCGCACCGCCGCAGGGAACAGCAGGGACTCGCCCTCCGCGACCAGACGGACCGCGTTCACGATCTCGGCGGGCCTGGCCCGCTTGAGCAGGAAACCGTCGGCGCCCGCGCGCAGCGCCTCGTACACGTACTCGTCGTTCTCGAAGGTCGTCACCACGAGGATCTTCGGCGGGTCCTGCACCGTGCGAAGGACCGCGCGGGTGGCCTCGATGCCGTCGAGGAGCGGCATGCGCACGTCCATCGCGACCACGTCGGGCCGCAGCTGCCGCACCAGGGGGATCACCGCGGCGCCGTCGGCCGCCTCGCCGACCACCTCGATGTCGGGCTGCGCCTCCAGAACGGCGCGCAGGCCCGTGCGTACGAGGGGTTCGTCGTCGACCAGGAGCACTGTGACCGGCATCCGGTCAGCGTAGATCACCCCAGCGGCAGTTCGACGTGCACCTGCCATTCGCCGTCGTACGGACCCGTGGTGGCCCGGCCGCCGAGCAGCGTGGCGCGCTCGCGGATGCCGCGCAGACCGCTGCCGCCCCGCCCGGTCGCCGGTGTTCCGGCGGGCAGCGCGTTGCGCACGTCCATGTCCAGGACCCCGTCGTCGACCGCGATCCGCACCCGCACCGGGACCGGACCGGAGTGGCGCAGCACGTTGGTGAGGGACTCCTGGAGCATGCGATAGCCCTCGCGCGACACCGGTCCGGGGACGCTCTCCAGGGGGCCCGTCATCTCGGTGTCGACCTTCGCTCCCGAGGCGCGCGCGGACTCCAGGAGGCGTTCGGCGTCGGCGAGCGTGGGGCGACGGTTCGCGGGCCGCTCGTCCTCGCGCAGCACCCGCAGGACACGCTCCAGGTCTTCGAGGGCGGCCCTGCCGGTCTCCTCGATCGCGTCGAGGGCGCGGTCGGTGAACTCGGGGTCGGCGGCGGCCCGCGCGGCGCCCGCCTGGACGACCGCGACGGTCAGCGCGTGACCGATGGAGTCGTGCAGCTCCCGCGCGATCCGGGTGCGTTCGAGGAGCTGCTCCGTGCGCTCCTCCAGGGCGGCAAGCCGCTCGGAGGGCGAGGGGCCGAGGAGCCTGCGGGCGGCGGCGGTCATCAGCCGGCCCGCCACCACGACCACCGCCATGAGCACCAGGAGGGGGATCGGCACGAGCAGCGCGTTGGCCCAGCCCTGTCCGGGCAGCGGGACGAGCAGGCCCGAGGTCTGCGGAGGTTCCGTCGACGCTCCCAGCAGGGCCAGGGCGGACCCTAGACACTGGAGGGTGACGAACGAGGCCGCGCACCCCGCCTCCAGGCGCAGCACGAGCCACACCGCGGTCCTCCCACGGTCGCTCCATGAAGCAGAGGGCGTCACGGAGATGCCGGAGTCCTCACCACCGCCCTTCACGCGCGCGTGCTGCCCGGGAATGAGCATCAGGCGTGCCTGGAGCCCCTCCGCCCGGCGCATGGCGGGCACCAGGGCCGCCGAGGCGACCAGCGGAATGGGCAGCACCACGATCAGTATCCAGTCGCCGAACGAGGGCTTGACCACGCCGGGGAAGATGAACGCGCAGATCAGTGCCATGCCCGCGCCGATGAGCATGTGCAGCCACCGGGTGTAGGTGACGGCGCGCGTGAGAGGCCTGAAGAAGCGGGGCATCCCGTCATCGTGCCAGGCGGGAGGCGGCGCACGGCTCCCCCGTGAGGGGGAGAGGGAATCCCCGGGCGGGGGAAGCCCCGATGACTCCGCGGCCGCGAGGCTGGGCCCATGACCAGCATCGACGTCCAAGAGCTCACCAAGGAGTACGGCACCACCCGCGCGGTCGACGGACTGACGTTCACCGTCCGGCCCGGCCGGGTCACCGGATTCCTCGGCCCCAACGGCGCCGGCAAGTCCACCACCATGCGCCTCCTCCTCGGCCTCGACCGGCCCACCTCGGGGACCGCGACGGTCGGCGGCCGCTCCTACGCGTCCCTCGACGAACCCCTGCGCCACGTGGGAGCGCTGCTCGACGCCCAGGCCGCCCACGGCTCGCGCACCGCACGCAACCATCTGCTCGCCCTCGCCGTCAGCAACCGCATCGCCGTGCGCCGCGTGGACGAGGTCCTGGAGGAGACGGGGCTCACCAAGGTGGCCGGGCGCCGCATCAAGACGTACTCCCTGGGCATGCGCCAGCGCCTGGGCATCGCGGGCGCGCTGCTCGGCGACCCGCGCGTCGTGCTCCTGGACGAGCCGTCCAACGGCCTGGACCCCGAAGGCATCATCTGGATCCGCGAGTTGATGCGCAGGCTCGCCCGCGAGGGCCGCACGGTGCTTGTGTCCAGCCATCTCATGAACGAGACGGCCACGTTCGCCGACGACCTCGTCGTCCTCGGCAGGGGAAGGCTGCTCGCCGACTCCTCGATGCGGGATTTCATCGAGGCCCACAGCAGGCCCCGGGTCAGGCTGCGCACTCCGGAGCACGACCGCCTGCGCGATGTCCTGGCTGGAAAGGGGCACGCGTTGGTGGCGGGGGACGACGGCCGCTGGAGCGTCGACGGAGTGAAGGCCGAGGAGATCGGTTCGATCGCGGCCGGGCACGGCATCCCCATCCTTGAACTCTCCGACGAGCAGGCCTCCTTGGAGCAGGCGTATCTCTCCCTCACGGCCGGCGACACCGAGTTCGCGGCCGCCGCACCCAAGCCCCGCCAGGAGGCCTGACCATGTCGACGACCGCCGTGCTCCACTCGGAGTGGATCAAGATCAAGTCGGTGCGGGCCAGCCTCGGTTCGCTGATCTCCGTCTTCGTCGCCACCGCCGCCATCACGGTCCTCGCGTTCGCCGCGGTCGGCGAGGCGGAGTCGGACAACGCCGACTTCGAACCGCTCTTCGGCGCCTTCTACGCGCTCAACTTCGGCCAGATCGCGGCCATCAGCTTCGGTACGACGGCGATGTCGTCCGAGTACGTGAACGGCGCCCTGCGGATCTCGCTCTCCGCGGTGCCGAGGAGAGGGCTCTTCTACGGCGCCAAGGTCGCCGTGGTCGGCGCGCTCGCCCTGGCCACGGGGATCGTCACCAGCTTCGCGGCGTTCCTGTCCGGGCAGGCCTTCATGGGGGACGCGGCCATCGGCCTCGGCCATGACGGGGCGGTGCGCGCGTGCGTCGGCGGCGGGATCTACCTCGCCCTCATGGCGCTGCTCGCGGCGGGACTGACCATGGTGCTGCGCAGCGGAGTCGCGGTCCTGAGCATTCTCATCCCCTTCACGCTGATCGTGTCCTTCGTGGTCGGGGACGTGGCGAGCGGAGTCGCCGGCTACCTGCCCGACAAGGCGGGCCAGCAGGTGCTCCACGAGGACCCGACCGGAACGCTCGGCCCCTGGGCGGGACTTGCCGTCTCGGCGGCGTGGGCGGCGGCCGCGCTGCTCGCCGGGTGGTGGGCGGTGCGGCGGCGCGACGCGTGAGACGGAGGCGCGAGGCGTGAGACGGGCGGCCGGAATGTGACCTCCGGGGCCTGGCAGCGGGCCAGTTGTCAGTGGTGGCCGCTTTACTGGATGTCATGAGTACGGCACAGCATCTCGCCACGATCGACCTGCTGTGCTCCCGGGAGTTCCCCGCGGAGCACGGCAGGTCGGACGCGGGCGCCGGCGGTCCCGGCTATCACATCGCCGAGTTACTCACGAGCGAGGACTTCTGGGAGGACGACGGCACCGCGTGGGAGGCGGCCGAGGAGCAGTACGAGGCCGAGCGCGACGGCCTCTCGGTGCTCCTGACCGACCGCTGGGGAGCGCCGGACCTGTTCAGCCTCGCCGGCCTCTTCGAGCGGACGCTGAGCGGCGGCGAGGACGGCGCGGGCGAGGACATGCCGGAGCCGTGGGGCTCGCTGAGCTCCTCGGTGCCGGACCTGCACCTGTGGCGCGTCGACGGGCGGTGGGTGGCCCTCGGCGTCTCCCAGTGGGACAAGGAGCTGCCGTTCCAGCTCATAGCCGTCGTCACGGAGATCGATCCGCCGTAGCGGACGCGGTGACCGCGTGCACCCGGACGGGGCGCCCGCAGGCGGGATCCACGGTCCCCCGCTCCACGCGCATGCCGAGCTTGTTCATGACGCGCTCCGACGCGTCGTTGCCCACCTGGACGATGCTGACGATCCGCTCCAGGCCGCGGTCGCCCAGACCGAAGTCGAGCGCGGCGCGCGCCGCCTCGGTGGCCAGGCCCCGCCCCCAGAAAGGGCGGCCGAGACGCCAGCCGATCTCGACGGCAGGCAGCACCTCGGGCAGGTAGTGCGGCACGGACAGACCGGTGAACCCGGCGAGTTCACCGGTGGCACGGACCTCCACGGCGAAAAGGCCGAACCCCTCGGTCTCCCACCCGTGTTCCCACAGCGCCAGGCTGCTCCGCGTCTGCTCCTCCTGGTCGCGCACCGAACCGTCGCCGATCCAGCGCATCACCTCAGGGTCGGAGTTGATCGTGGTCATCGGGGCGATGTCGGCCTCGCGCCAGCGTCGGAGCAGGAGACGCGGCGTGAGCAGCACGGTCACCGGGTGCCGTCCGCGGGGGCAAGGCCAAGACCCTCGCCGTGCCGTTCGAAGTGGCGGACCACCTCGGCGTCGGTCACCTGGGCGAGTTCGGCGGGGGACCAGTGCGGGTCGCGATCCTTGTCCACGACCTGGGCGCGGATGCCCTCGACCATGTCCGGTGCGGTGATCGCGGTGCGGGAGACGCGGTACTCCTGCTCGAGCACGTGCTCAAGAGTGGCGAGCGCGCGGGCCCGGCGCAGCGAGGCGAGCGTGACCTTCAAGGACGTGGGGGACTTGGCGAGGACGGTCTCGGCCGCCTCCTTGGCCGCCGGGTCGCCGGAGTCGTACAGCCGGCCGACGATCTCCTCGACCGAGTCGGCGGCGTAACAGGCGTCGATCCACTCGCGGTGCGCGGCCAGTTCACCCTCGGGCGCGGTGGTCGCGTACGTGCCGAGCACATCGTCCACGTCCGAGTCGGCCAGCGCCCCGGTGAACTCCGCGACGCGCTCCGAAGGTACGTAGTGGTCGGCGAGGCCGCACAGCAGCGCGTCCGCCGCGCCCACCGCGGTGCCGGTCAGCGCGAGATGGGTGCCGAGCTCGCCGGGCGTCCGCGTCAGCAGATAGGTGCCGCCGACGTCCGGCACGAAGCCGATGCCGGTCTCCGGCATGGCGATCCGGGACCGCTCGGTGACGATCCGCACGCCGCCGTGCGCCGATACTCCGACACCGCCGCCCATCACGATGCCGTCCATCACGGCGACGTACGGCTTCGGGAAGCGGGCGATCCGTGCGTTGAGCCGGTACTCGTCGCGCCAGAAGGCCACCGAGGCGGCGCCGCCGCCCGCGCGGATGTCGTCGTGGATGGAGCGGATGTCACCCCCGGCGCACAGCCCCCGCTCACCGGCCCCGGTGAGCACCACGGTCCGAATCGCGTCGTCCCGCTCCCACGCGGCGAGGGCGTCGTCCATGAGACGCACCATGTCGTGGTTGAGGGCGTTGATGGCGCGCGGCCGGTTGAGGACGATGTGTCCTGCGCGGCCGTGGGTGTGGAACAGAACCGGGGCGGTGGCGTCGACGGAGTCGGGCGTCATGGGGTGAGCTAGCTCCTTCGCTGGGCGTTTGGGGGTGAAAGCACGCGTGCGGACGGCTGTCACATTGCCCGAGCCTAAGGCGTGAGCGCGAGGGAGGGCGGTCGGCCCCCGCAGGCCGCGGGCCGCGCCCGAAGGGGCGCGGGGCTGTGACATGTGCGGCTCCGCCGCGTGGGCGCGACCAGCCACGACGTACCCGCAGCGGGAAACCGGCTCACTGCCCCGCCCCTCCGATCCCCTGAAACGCCTCCAGGATCCGCTCCGCTGCCGACGTCGCCGTCAACGTCCCCTCCCGCACACCCTGTTCAAGGCCAGGGGCCAGCAGCCGTACCTCCGCATGGGCGCGGAGGCGGTCCAGGAGTTCGTCCTGGACCATGGTCCAGGTCCAGTCGACCTGCTGGTCGCGCCGCTTGGCGGACAGGCGGCCCGTGGAGTCCAGGAGCGTGCGGTGCTGTTCCAGGCGGTCCCAGACCTCGTCCAGGCCGCTGGACTCCCGCGCGCTGCAGCTGAGCACCGGGGGAGTCCATGCCGCGTCCGCCGGGTGCATCAGGCGTAGCGCGCCCGCCAGTTCACGGGCCGCCGAGCGGGCGTCCCGTTCGTGCGGGCCGTCCGCCTTGTTGATCGCGAGGACGTCCGCGAGTTCCAGGACGCCCTTCTTGATGCCCTGGAGCTGGTCGCCGGTGCGGGCCAGACTGAGCAGCAGGAAGGAGTCGACCATGTTCGCGACGGCCGTCTCCGACTGGCCCACGCCTACGGTCTCCACCAGGACCACGTCGTAGCCTGCCGCCTCCATCACCACGATCGACTCGCGCGTCGCCTTCGCGACACCGCCGAGCGTCCCGGCGGTCGGGGACGGGCGCACGAACGCGGACGGGTCCACCGCGAGGCGTTCCATCCTTGTCTTGTCGCCGAGGATGGAGCCGCCCGTACGGGTCGAAGACGGGTCGACGGCGAGCACCGCGACCCGGTGGCCGAGACCCGTCAGCATCGTGCCGAGCGCGTCGATGAACGTGGACTTGCCCACGCCCGGCACCCCGCTGATGCCGATCCGCCGCGCCCGCCCGCTGTGCGGGAGCAGTTGCGTCAGCAACTCCTGGGCGAGGGACCGGTGTTGGGGTCTGGTCGACTCGACGAGTGTGATCGCGCGGGCGATCTGTGCCCGCTTCCCGTCGAGTACGCCCTTGACGTACGTGTCGATGTCGATCGTCGGGGCCATCGGCTCACCGGCTCACAGCTCGTGGCCGAGATCGGCCGCAAGTCGTTTCACCAGGTCGTACGCCGCATCCGGGATCACCGTGCCGGGCGGGAAGACGGCCGCCGCGCCCATTTCGAGGAGCGTCGGCACATCTTGCGGCGGGATCACGCCGCCCACGACGATCATGATGTCCTCGCGGCCCTCGGCGGCGAGCTCGGTGCGCAGCGCCGGTACGAGGGTCAGGTGCCCCGCCGCCAGTGAGGAGACGCCGACGATGTGCACGTCCGCCTCCACGGCCTGGCGCGCGACCTCGGCCGGGGTCTGGAAGAGCGGGCCGACATCCACGTCGAAGCCGAGGTCGGCGAAGGCGGTGGCGATGACCTTCTGGCCGCGGTCATGGCCGTCCTGGCCCATCTTGGCGACCAGGATGCGCGGCCGGCGCCCCTCGGCCTCTTCGAAGGACTCGACGAGCGTACGGGTGCGCTCCACGGACGGGGACGAGCCTGCTTCGGTGCGGTACACACCGGAGATCGTACGGATCTGGCCCGCGTGGCGGCCATACGTGGCCTCCAGGGCGTCCGAGATCTCGCCGACGGTCGCCTTGGCGCGGGCCGCGTCGACCGCCAGTGCGAGGAGGTTGCCCTCCAGGCCCGGACCGGGGGCCCGCTCGGCCGCCGCCGTCAGTGCCCGCAGCGCGTCCTGGCAGGCCGCCTCGTCGCGCTCCTCGCGCAGCCGCTTCAACTTGGCGATCTGCTGGCTGCGTACGGACGAGTTGTCGACCTTCAGGACGTCGATCTGCTCGTCCGTCTCCACGCGGTACTTGTTGACGCCGATGACCGGCTGGCGTCCGGAGTCGATCCGCGCCTGGGTGCGGGCCGCGGCCTCCTCGACGCGCAGCTTCGGGATGCCCGCGTCGATGGCCTTGGCCATGCCGCCGGCCGCCTCGACCTCCTCGATGTGCTGCCAGGCGCGGCGCGCCAGGTCGTGCGTGAGCTTCTCGACGTAGGCGCTGCCGCCCCACGGGTCGATGGTCCGCGTCGTGCCCGACTCCTGCTGGATGAGCAGCTGGGTGTTGCGGGCGATGCGTGCGGAGAAGTCGGTCGGCAGGGCGAGCGCCTCGTCCAGGGCGTTCGTGTGCAGCGACTGGGTGTGGCCCTGGGTCGCCGCCATCGCCTCGACGCACGTACGCGTGACGTTGTTGAACACGTCCTGCGCGGTGAGCGACCAGCCGGAGGTCTGCGAATGGGTGCGCAGGGAGAGCGACTTGGCGTTCTTCGGGTCGAACTGCTTGACCAGCTTCGCCCACAGGAGGCGCGCCGCGCGGAGCTTGGCGACCTCCATGAAGAAGTTCATGCCGATCGCCCAGAAGAAGGAGAGCCGCGGCGCGAACGCGTCGACGTCCAGGCCCGCTTCCTGTCCCGCCCGCAGGTACTCCACGCCGTCGGCGAGGGTGTACGCAAGCTCCAAGTCGGCCGTCGCACCCGCCTCTTGGATGTGATAGCCGGAGATCGAGATGGAGTTGTAGCGCGGCATCTTCTGCGAGGTGTACGCGAAGATGTCGGAGATGATCCGCATCGAGGGCTTGGGCGGATAGATGTAGGTGTTGCGGACCATGAACTCTTTGAGAATGTCGTTCTGGATGGTCCCGGCCAGCTTCTCGGGCGGTACGCCCTGTTCCTCGGCGGCCACGATGTAGAGGGCGAGTACGGGAAGCACCGCGCCGTTCATCGTCATCGACACCGTCATCTTGTCCAGCGGGATGCCGTCGAAGAGCTGACGCATGTCGTAGATCGAGTCGATCGCGACGCCCGCCATGCCGACGTCGCCCGTCACGCGCGGGTGGTCGCTGTCATAGCCGCGGTGCGTCGGCAGGTCGAAGGCGACCGAAAGGCCCTTCTGCCCTGCCGCGAGGTTGCGGCGGTAGAAGGCGTTGGACTCCTCGGCCGTGGAGAAGCCCGCGTACTGCCGGATCGTCCAGGGCTGGTTGACGTACATCGTGGGGTAGGGGCCGCGCAGATACGGCGCCACACCCGGATACGTCTGAAGGAAGTCGAGGCCCTCCAGGTCGGCGCCCGTGTACAGCGGCTTGACCGCGATGCCTTCCGGGGTCTCCCACAGGAGGTCGTCGTCGGCCTTGCCCGAGGACTCCTTGACGGCGCTGCGCCACTGGTCCTTGGAGACCTCGGAGGGAGCCTCCGAGGTCAGGTCGACACCGGAGAAGTCGGGGATCCGCATTACGCCACTCCCATGTGGTCGAGGGTGGAGGAGAGCACGGACACGGCGTCACAGCCCGCGAAGACGTACGCGTCGACGGCTTTGTGCTCGGCGGGGCGTCCGGCAAGGAACACCCTTTGCGCGCCTGCCGACTTGAGCGCATCGGCGACCGCTTCGGCCTGCTCCTCGTAGAGCCCGTCGCTGGAACAGAGGCACGCCACCGTCGCGCCGCTGGCCTTGAACGCCTCGGCGGCCGACGTCGCATCCACCGACACCGGGTCGTGGACGGCTTCGATGCCGCCGGCCTGGAAGAGGTTGGAGGCGAACGAAGCCCGCGCGGTGTGCGCGGCGGCGGGGCCGAGCGCGGCGAGGAACACGCGGGGGCGGGCCCCGGTCGCCGCGAGGTGCGCGTCCGAACGGGCGCGCAGCGCTTCGTACGCCTCGTCGCGGCGCACGCGCGGCAGCCCGCCCGACGGCTCCGCGGGGGAGGCCTCGCGCTCGACCGGACGCTCCGTCAGATTCGGGAACTCGCTGACACCGGTGATCGGTTCACGCCGCGTGGCGAGCTTCTTGCTGCGCTTGGCCCAGGTCGCCGCGAGGCGCTCGCCGACCAGGCCGGAGCGCAGGGCCGCGGCCTGGCCGCCCGCGCCCTCGATCTCCTGGAAGAACTCCCAGGCTGCGTGGGCGAGTTCGTCCGTGAGCCGCTCCACGTACCAGGAGCCGCCCGCCGGGTCGATCACCCGGGCCAGATGCGACTCCTCCAGGAGGATCGTCGACGTGTTGCGGGCGATACGGCGCGCGAAGGCGTCCGGCAGGCCCAGCGAGTGGTCGAACGGCAGGACGGTCACGGCGTCGGCGCCACCGACACCCCCGCCGAGGCAGGCCACCGTCGTCCGCAGCATGTTCACCCACGGATCACGGCGCGACATCATCACCGGCGACGTCACGGCGTGCTGCCGCTGGGCACCGGCCTGCGGAGCACCGCAGACCTCGGCCACCCGCGCCCACAGGCGCCGCGCGGCACGCAGCTTGGCGATGGTCAGGAACTGGTCGGCGGTGGCCGCGTACCGGAACTCCAGCTGGGCGCAGGCCGCTTCGACCGAGAGCCCGGCGTCGGTCAGCTCGCGCAGGTAGGCCACGCCCGTGGCCAGGGAGGCGCCGAGCTCCTGCGCGGCCGAGCCGCCCGCCTCGTGGTACGGCAGGGCGTCCACGGCCAGCGCCCGCAGGTTCGGGTACCGCTGCCCGCAGACGCGGGCCAGTTCGACGGCGGCCGCGGCGTCGAGCCGCTCACCGGTGCGCGCCTCGTGCCCGAGCGGGTCCGCGCCCAGGGTGCCGTGCGCCGTGTCCTCGGCGATGCCGCGCTCCTCGTACAGACGGAACAACTCACGTGCGGCGGGCTCGAATTCGGCGCCCGCGTCCAGGGCGACGGGGGCCAGGTCGAGAAAGACGCCGTCGAGCGCCCGGGCGAGTCCGGACACCGCAAGCGCGCCTGCACCCACGCCGAGCCAGAGCGACGTGACGCCGTTCTCCAGGTCCGCGAGCACCGTCTCGTTGGAGCGCGCCGGGTCCGTGGTCGCGTGCCGCTGGCGTACGTCCCAGCCGGACGCGGCAGTGCCCGCGGCTCCACCGCCCCGGACAAAGGGGGCGAAACCCGGGTAGCCGGCGTCGGGCGCGGCTTCTCGGGCGGTGTACAAGGGGCGGGTGCTGAGCCCGTCCTCGAGCGCGGTGGACAGCGCTTCCTCGGCGGCCGATCCCGATACGTCCTTACCCGATTTGCGCAGTACGCCTTCCACCAGGCGCTGCCACTGCTCATGGGTCGCATCAGGGAACTCGGCGGCCAGCGAAAGCCCGTCGTCAGGCAGGACCGTCATGGGCATGATGCTAGGGCGGAATCCCTGGCACTCGGTGCCGGGTAGGGCTGTGACCTTGACCTCTTCCGAACTCTCTTGATCTCAAACGAGCGGACGGCTACGGCGGAGGGCGCCTCTGACCGGCGCATACGCGTCCCGCGGCGCCCCTCGCGCCCCTCGGCTAGTCGAGCCCGGACGCCCTGAAAACTGCTTCGGCTCTGTCATGTTCGACGCGCTCCGCGATCCGGCGCAGCGCCGTCGCCCCGCACAGCAGCGATCCACGCTCGGTGGACGTCCGGGCGCCGTCCTCCACGAGACGCCACAGCGGCGGATTGGCGATCAGTACGTCGGGGTCGAGCACGACCTGACCGCCGGAGGCGTCCCGCAGGACGAGGCGCGGCGCGATGCCGTCGTCGCGGCGCACGGCGACGAGGCCGTCGAGCCGGACGGACCGCCGCCGGAGCAGGCCGCGGGAGACCAGGACCTCCGGGCGGGCCCTGACGCGCGGCGGTGTCAGGACGGCGAAGAGCAGCGCGGCCAGGCCGAGCCACAGGAGCGCGCCCCGGACGTCGAGCCGGCCGGTCGCCGCGTCGAGCACCAGGAGCAGCCCGAAGAGCAGCGCGCCGCATCCCGCGGCGGAGCGGGCGTCACCGGCCCAGGTGCGGTCGTGCGTCCACGGGGTGTGCGTCCACGGGGCGTGCGTGCGCGGGTCGTGCTCCGTGAGGCGGGGAGCCGTGGGGCCACCGGGGGTGCGCCGTGCGGGGCGCGTCATGCGTCGGGCCATGAGGCGACGCTAGGGGCGTCACAGGACCAGGTGCTCCGCCGCGCCCGACCCTTGACGCGCCACTGACGGCGCACCCGGCCATGTTGACGACCGCCTGACGGCGGGGCTGCCGGTGACGTGGTGGACGTACTCGCGCTGGGGCCCTTCAGTCGGCGTCTTCAAGCGGTGGCGGTGTGGCCGACCAGCAGGTCCGCGAGTTTGCTGAGGCGCTTGACGGTGCGGTCCTCCGTGGCGGCCGCGGCCGGCTCGACCCGCTCTTCACGGTCGTAGTACGCGCCGTTGACGATCTCCGTCGCCGGGTCGCACAGCCGCACCACATGCGCCGCGCCCTGCGCCGGGGACACGCCCTCGTTGGCGTACAACGACATCAGCGCTGTCTCGCACACGCCGGGGTGCACCGAGACCGCCGTGACGCGCGGGTCCGAAGCGAAGACCGTGAGCGCAAGCTGCGACTGGGCGTACGCGGCGAGGCGCGAGTAACGGCGGGCGCGGTTCGGGTCGTTCCACTGGATGGACGCCGTGCGGTGCAGCGAGGACGATACGTTGACGATGCGGCCGATGCGGCCACCGGGGCCGGTCGTGAGCGCGGGCTCAAGGAGGCCGGTGAGCAGGTAGTGCGCGAGGAAGTTCACCTGGAAGGCGATCTCGTTGCCGTCCGGGGTGATGGTGTGCCGCTCCGGGGCTGCCATGCCCGCGTTGTTCACCAGCACGTCCAGCCGCGGGTGTTCGGCCACGACGCGGTGCGCCAGGCGCTCGACCTCGTCGAGGCGGGTGAAGTCGGCGGCGAACGCGCGGAGCCGGTCGGCGTCGATGCCGGCGGTGGCGACGAGGCGGTCGGCCGCCGCCTGCGCGTCATCGGCGGTGCGGCCGTGCACCAGCACGGTGGCGCCGCGTTCGGCGAGGAGCCGAGCGGTCTCGTGGCCGATCCCGGAGGTGGCTCCGGTGATCAGGACGGTCCGTCCGGACAGGGGTGCAGAAGGCATGGTCTTGTTCCTGGGGTTCGTGATGGTTCGTGAGGACTCGAGAGTGGGCGCGCACGCCAGGCGGCCCCCGGTGGGGGCTGTGCGTGTGCGGAGGCGCGGGCAACGCGCAGGCCGCGTATGGCCGTTGGGAGAGGTGCGGTGTCAGCGCACCGTCGGGTGAACAGCGCGCGGAACCGGCACCGCCGTATGAGGCGGCCGGTCGTCACGGCGCGAGAAGCTGTTCACGTCCCTCATCCAACCGGCGGGCCGCCCGCGCCTCAAGAGGACGGCGTGGTCCTTGATGAGGCTCTGACGGGCGCTCGCGTTCCTCTTCGCGGATGCTTGAGGGAAGCCTTGACGGGAAGCTCACCGCGACGGTGACGGAGGCTGCTCCGAGGAGGAGAGAGAGCGATGACCGAACGCAGGGGCAGGGTGATCTGCGACCTCACGATCTCCGCCGACGGGTACTCGGCCGGGCTCGACCAGACCGAGGAACGCCCGTTCGGCGCCGATGGCGGCGACGGCTGGGGCGACAAGCTGCACGCCTGGATGTTCGAGACGGCGGAGGAGAACCGGGCCGAGGTCGACCAGCTGGGCGCGGCCAAGGCGTTCATCATGGGCCGCAACATGTTCGGCCCCGTGCGCGGCGCGTGGGACCGGAAGTGGGACGGCTGGTGGGGCGACGATCCGCCGTTCCACGCCCCGGTCTTCGTCCTCACCCACCACGCGCGCGAGCCGCAGCCGATGGACGGCGGCACGACGTACCACTTCGTCATCGACGGAATCGAGTCGGCACTGGCCCAGGCGCGGGCGGTGGCCGGGGACGGCGAGATCACGGTCGCGGGCGGCGCGACCACCGTCAACCAGTACCTCGCCGCCGGCCTGATCGACGAGCTGCGGCTGCACATCGTGCCGCTCACGCTCGGCGCCGGTACGCGGCTGTTCGAGGGCGTCCCGCCGCTGAAACTCGAACAGGTGACGTCGCGGGCAGCGAGCCTGGTCACGCACGTGACCTACCGCGTGCTGTCCTGAGCCGGAAGGGCGTGCGGTCGGACGGGGTTGATCCGGCGGCGCAGGAGGCAGGATTCATTGCCTTCCGGATCGGCAAGGACGTGCCAGCTCTCGGTGCCGGTCTGGCCGACGTCTGCGGGCCTTGCGCCGAGCGCGAGCAGCCGCTCCAGCTCGGCGTCCTGATCGCGGTCGGTGGCGTTGACGTCGATGTGCAGGGGGAGCTTGCCGGCCCGCGGGTCGCTGCTGGGACTGAGGACGAGCGTGGGCTGCGGGCCGCCGAAGCCGACGTCGGGCGGCCCGATCTCGATGCTTCCGTCGCCCTCGCGGCCGAGTTCCACGTAGCCGAGCACCTCGCTCCAGAATGCGGCGAGGTGCTCGGGGTCGGCGCAGTCGAGGATCAGTTCACTGATGCGGCATGCCATGCCGGGAGTGTACGTATACGTCCCGTCGTGGCTAGGCGCCCCGGAACCGGTCCCGGAACACCGGGAGCCGCTGGAAACCGGCCGACTCATAGGTGGCGACGGCGCCGGAGTTGCGGCTCGGGGTGGCGACGAGCGCGCTCGACGAGCCCAGCTCCTGGAGTGCGGCCGCCGCGGCGACGGTGATCGCCTTGCCGTGACCGTGACCGCGATGTTCCGCGTGCACGCCCATCGGCTCCAGCACCCCGGGCCTGCCCGTACCGGCCGACCAGACCGTCACCGTCGCCACTGCGGCGCCCTGCTCGTCGTACGTGACCAGACACCGGGCGTCGGCGTACGGCAATCCGGCCGCCATCGCCCGCCAGCGCTCCTCGGTGAACGTAGACCCGCGGAACGCCGCCCGCTGCACGGCGGCCCTCACATGTGCCTGCTCCGGCCCGATCACCTCGATCCGCACGCCGGGGTCGCTCACCGGCTCCGTGAGGTCGCGGCGCAGCGGCGTCCACGGCTCGTCGGTGCCCCAGCCGTGGTCGGACAGCAGATCGTGGACCAGCGCGCCCGCCGGCGCGTCGACTGCCACCTTCCCCTCTCCCAGCACGCCGCGCTCCGGCCCGGTCACGTCCTCGACCAGCCGCCGCGCCAGCTCCTCGTCGCGCAGCGCGTCCGGCGCGATCGCCAGCCGCAGCAGCTCGGGCTCGTCGAGGAGACCGGCGGCGAGGATCCGTCCGCCCCGGCTCCATGTCCGGACCGCCGCGGCCGTAGCCTGCGCACCGAACCGCCAGAACCAGCCCAGGTCCCCCGGATGCAGCTGCATCGGCGCCCCGTCGCACTGCCACTCCCGCAGCACGCCCACCACCTCGCCAAGACCGTCAACGCCCGGCGTACCCAACATCATTGGCATGATTGGCATATCCCCGATCACCTGTCCGGGCGGGTGCCACGTGCGGCACCCGCCGATGCGGCCACCACGCACAGCACCGCGATCCACTGCGACCAGAGCAGCGACTCCTGGAGCACGACGAGGCCGATGAGGGCCGCCATCGCCGGTTCCAGGCTCATCAGGATGCCGAACACACGCGGTGGAATCTTGCGCAGCGCTTCCAGGTCCAGCGAGTACGGGATCACCGACGACAGCAGCGCCACGCCGAGCCCCGCGACCAGGACCCACGGCTGCATCAGCGCCGTTCCGCTCTCGGCCACGCCGAAGGGCACCGCCACCAGTGCCGCGACGGCCATGCCGAGCGCCAGACCGTTGCCTTCCGTGGTGTGGCGGCCCAGTGCCGCGCCGACCAGGATGTACAGGCCCCAGCACACTCCCGCGGCGAGGGCGAACAGCAGGCCCACGACGTCGAGTTCGCCGCCGCTGCCCTCCATCAGCAGGACCACACCGCCTGCCGCGAGCACCGCCCAGCACGCGTCGAGCCAGCGCCTCGACCCGGCAAGGGCCACCGCAAGCGGTCCGAGGAACTCGACGGTCACCGCGATCCCCAGCGGGATCCGGGCCAGCGCCAGGTAGAAGCACAGGTTCATCGCGCCGAGCGTCACGCCGTAGCCGAGCACGACGGTCCACGCGCGACGTGTCATGCGCAGCGAGGGCCGCCACAACAGCAGCAGTACCGCCGCCGCGAAGAGCAGCCGCAACGCGACCGTCCCGAAGCTGCCGACGGCGCTGAACAGATGCTTGGCCAACGCCGCGCCCACCTGAACGCTGACAATGCCGAGCAGCACCAGGGCAGTTGGCGGGATCGCGCCGAACGCACGGCCGGCAAGCGCGGTCGGGGAGGATCGGGGCGACGGGCCGCGTTCGGCCCCGTCGACGCTCATGGTGGCCACGCGTGGAGTCTCGACGATCGGGCGCCGCGCGTCACATGATTTTTGAGGTCGTCGTTGTGGTCAGCCGAGCCCCGGGACCGTGGAGATCACCAGGTCGATCAGCTTGATGCCGACGAAGGGCAGGACCAGACCTCCGAGGCCGTACAGGGCGAGGTTGCGGCGCAGCAGATCGTGCGCCGACGCGGGCCGGTAGCGCACGCCGCGCAGCGCCAGCGGGATCAGCGCCACGATGATCAGCGCGTTGAAGATGATCGCCGAGGTGATCGCCGACGTGGGGCTGTGCAGGCCCATGATGTTCAGCGCCTCCAGGCCGGGATACGCGCCGGTGAACATCGCCGGGATGATCGCGAAGTACTTCGCCACGTCGTTCGTGATCGAGAACGTCGTCAACGCACCCCGGGTGATGAGGAGTTGCTTGCCGATCTCGACGATCTCGATGAGCTTGGTGGGGTTGGAGTCCAGGTCCACCATGTTCCCGGCCTCCTTGGCGGCCGAGGTCCCGGTGTTCATCGCCACGCCCACATCGGCCTGCGCGAGCGCGGGCGCGTCGTTGGTGCCGTCGCCGGTCACCGCCACCAGCTTCCCGCCCTCCTGCTCCCGCCTGATCAGGCCGAGCTTCTCCTCGGGCGTGGCCTCCGCGAGATAGTCGTCGACGCCCGCTTCGGCGGCGATCGCCCGCGCGGTCAGCGGATTGTCACCGGTGATCATGATCGTGCGGATGCCCATCCGGCGCAGCTCGTCGAACCGCTCCCTGATCCCGTCCTTGACGACGTCCTTGAGATGGATCAGACCCAGGACGCGCGGACCGTCCCAGTCGTGCACCGCGACGAGCAGCGGAGTGCCGCCGGACGCCGCGACCGAATCGCTGAACAGCCGTGCCTCGGGCGGCACTTGGCCGCCGCGCAGCTCCACCCAGGTGATCACCTGCGCCGCGGCGCCCTTGCGGATGACGCAGGCCGCGCCGTTGTCCCAGCGCAGATCGACGCCGCTCATCCGGGTCTGTGCGCTGAACTGTGCGAACTTGGCGTTGGCCAGCTCTCCTTGGGCGGGCTCGCGCAGGCCGTACCTGTTCTTGGCGAGTACGACGACGGAGCGGCCCTCGGGTGTCTCGTCGGCGAGCGAGGAGAGCTGCGCCGCGTCCGCGAGCCGCAGTTCGTCGATGCCGGGCAGCGGCACGAAGGCTGCCGCCTCGCGGTTGCCGAGGGTGATGGTGCCGGTCTTGTCGAGGAGCAGTGTGTTCACGTCGCCCGCCGCCTCGACCGCGCGGCCGGACATCGCGAGGACGTTGCGCTGCACGAGCCGGTCCATGCCCGCGATGCCGATCGCCGAGAGCAGCGCCCCGATGGTCGTCGGGATGAGCGTGACGAGGAGGGCGACGAGCACGGTCGTGGACTGTGCCGCGTTCGCGTACGAGGCCATCGGCTGGAGGGCGACGACGACCAGGACGAAGACGATGGTGAGCGCGGAGAGCAGGATGTTCAGCGCTATCTCGTTCGGGGTCTTCTGCCGTGACGCGCCCTCGACGAGCGCGATCATCCTGTCGAGGAAGGAGTCGCCGGCGCGCGAGGTCACGCGCACCACCAGGCGGTCGGAGAGCACCGTCGTACCGCCCGTGACGCCGCTGCGGTCGCCGCCCGACTCGCGGATGACGGGCGCGGACTCGCCGGTGACGGCGGACTCGTCGACCGCCGCGACACCCTCGACGACATCGCCGTCGGCCGGGATCAGCTCACCGGCCCCGACCAGCACGAAGTCGAAGGGCTGCAGCTCGGTGGCGGCCACCGCCTCGGTCCGCGCGAGCTCAAGGTCCACGCCCACCCGCCAGTTGTCGCGAAGCCGCAGCGCCACCGTGTCCGTACGCGCCTTGCGCAGCGCGCGGGCCTGCGCCTTGCCGCGGCCCTCGGCGACCGCCTCCGCGAGGTTCGCGAAGATCACCGTCAGCCACAGCCAGGCGCTGATCACCCAGGCGAACACGGACGGATCGAGCAGCGCGGAGAGCGTGGTGAGCACCGAACCGCAGCCGACGACGAACAGCACCGGCTTCTTGGCCAGCGCCCGCGGGTGCAGCTTGTGCACCGCGTCGGGAAACGACTTCATCACCTGTACGGGATCGACGAGCGCCCCCGACCGGATGCGCCGCCCACCGTCCGTCCGCCGGTTCCTCGAACCACCCCCGGACGGCGGCTTCGTGGGCGGAGTCGGAGCCTGCTGCGGGGCGGTGTGAAGCATCGGGGGAGAGACCTTCTGGTGGGGGACAGGCCGCCGCGCGCGGCGGGGGACTGGGTGCGGACAGGAAACGTAGCCTCCGTGACGCCCCCGAACTGCCTGCGCAGGCGCGTATTTACGGGCCTCTGACAGGGCGCTCACGGTCCCCGTCAAGCCCGCGTCAAGAAGGCCGACGGGCGCGTCAGCGTCGTGTCAGCGCGGGCCCGGTCGCCGTCAACGTCGCGTCATGGAGGGGGAGATGGCACCCCGTGCCGGGCATAACGTCGGAGCGGGCCCGCGGGTTCACCGCCTGCGGGGCACCGTTCACCGAACGGGAACCCGAAGATCCTCAAGGAGGCACCCCCATGGCAGAGCTGCAGTGCGGCGAGGACCCCGAGCCTTGTGAACCGGGCCCGGCCGGACCGCTGTTCGTCCCCGTCCGGCCGGGACCCGCGGGCTGTGTGGCCCGCCTGTTCCGCACCCCCGTCGGCGGCCGCACCGCCGTCGCCTTCACCACCCGGCGGCGGCTGACCGCGGCCCTCGGCTCCCGGCAGGCCTGGATCAGGCTCTCCGAGCCTGCGCTGCGTGCGCTCACCGAGCCGCTCGGCGTCCCCCACGTCACCGTCGACCCGCGGCTCGCCGCGCACCCGGTCGCCCCGCCCCGGCGGCGCACGCCCGTCTGGCGCGACTGGGACCCGCAGGCCGTCGGCGCGCTGCGGGTCACCGGGGCCGCCGCCGTGGTCGGCGCCCTGACCCCCTGGATCGGCTGAGGACGAGGCGAGGAGAGAACCTGCCATGACCACGCTGCACGCTCCGCTCACCCCGGACGCCACCGCCGACGACGACCTGTCCGTCTGGCCCGCATCCACCGCGCGCCTCGCCCACGGCGACCTCGCCGTCGGCGGCGTACCCCTCACCGAGATCGCCGAACGCTTCGGCACCCCGGCGTACCTCCTCGACGAGGCCGACGTACGCACCCGCTGCCGCACCTATCTGCACGCCTTCCCCGAAGCCGAAGTGCACTACGCCGCCAAGGCGTTCCTGTGCCGCGCGATGGCGCACTGGGTGGCGGAGGAGGGGCTCGGCCTCGATGTCTGCTCGGCCGGTGAGCTGGAGCTGGCCGTCACCACGGGCTTCCCCGCCGAGCGGATCGTGCTGCACGGCAACGCCAAGAGCCCGCACGACCTGGCGGCGGCGCTGCGGCTCGGCGTAGGGCGCATCGTCATCGACAGCGCATCGGAGATCGCCCGCCTCGCGGCGGCGATCCCGCCGGGCAGCCGGCAGAAGGTGCTTGTCCGGGTGGTGCCGGGCATCGCGGCCGGCGGCCACGCCAAGATCCGCACCGGGACCGACGACCAGAAGTTCGGCCTGTCGATCACCGACGGCTCGGCGCAGCACGCCATCGCCCGCATCATCGGCCAACCAGGCCTCGAACTGACCGGCCTGCACTGCCACTTGGGCTCGCAGATCACCACCGAGAAGCCGTTCCTCGCGGCCGTACGCCGACTCGTCGGCCTGATGGCCCGCGTCAAGGACCAGCACGGCGTCACCCTCCCTGAACTGGACCTCGGCGGCGGCCACGGCATCGCCTACCGCCCCGGCGAACCGGCCCTCGACATCACCGCCCTCGCCCGCAAGGTGCGCGCCGAGCTGATCGAGAGCTGCGCGGCGGCCGGGCTCACGGTGCCCCGGCTGCTGATCGAACCGGGGCGCGCCATCGCGGGCCCCGCCGGGGTGGCCCTCTACCGCGTCCTCGCGGTCAAGCGCACCGGCGGCCGCACCTTCGTCGCGGTGGACGGCGGGATGAGCGACAACCCACGGCCCGCGCTGTACGGCGTGCGGTACGTGCCGCGGCTGATCGGCAGGCACTCCCTGGTCGCACCCGCGCCGGTGACCGTCGTGGGACGGCACTGCGAGGCCGGTGACGTGCTCGCGTCCGACGTCGAACTCCCCGGCGACATCAGGCCGGGCGACCTCCTCGGCGTGCCGGTGGCCGGCGCCTACCACCTCTCCATGGCCTCCGGCTACAACCTGGTCGGCCGCCCGCCCGTGGTGGCGGTGGCCGACGGGCGCGCGCGGCTCCTGGTGCGGCGCGAGTCCCTGGAGGACTTCCGCAGCAGGGACGTAGGTCTGTAGTGAGTACCCCCGGCTTCAGGAACCGAGGTAGCGCAGGACGGCGAGGACTCGGCGGCTGTAACCCGTCGTGCCCGTCAGCTCCAGCTTGTCGAAGATCGCGTTGATGTACTTCTCGACGGCACTCTGCGAGACGTACAACTGACCGGCGATCGCCGCGTTCGTGTGGCCCTGCGCCATCTTGCCGAGCACCTCGCGCTCGCGCGGGGTCAGCCGCTGCAGCGGGTCGGTGTGACTGCTGAGGGCCAGCAACTGCCGTACGACCTCAGGGTCGAAGGCGGTCTGGCCCGAGCCGACCCGCTCCAGGGCGTCCAGGAACTCGTCGACCTGGACGACCCGGTCCTTCAGCAGATAGCCGACGCCTTCGGTGGCGGTGGTCAACAGCTCGGTGGCGTAACGGCGTTCGACGTACTGGGACAGCACGAGCACACTCGTACCCGGCCAGCCGTTCCGGATCTCAAGGGCGGCACGCAGCCCCTCGTCGGTGTGCGTGGGCGGCATGCGTACGTCGATGACGGCGGCGTCCGGCGGATCCTCGGCCACCGCGGCGAGCAGCGCCCGCGCATCGCCGACCGAGGCCGTGACCGTATGGCCCTCGTCCGCGAGGAGCCGGGCCAGGCCCTCCCGCAGCAGGGTCGAGTCGTCGGCGAGCATTACGCGCATGGGAGCTCCGCGGTGATGAGCGTGGGACCCCCGGCGGGGCTCTCCACGGTGAGGGTGCCGTCGAGCGCGGCGACGCGCCGGGCCAGGCCGAGCAGCCCGCTGCCGGCCGGGTCGGCGCCGCCCCGGCCGTTGTCCTCGACGCGCAGGCACAGCACGTCACTTCGCTGCTCGGCGTGGACGGTGACGAGAGCGGCGCCGGAATGCTTGACCGCGTTGGTGACGGCCTCGGCGGCGACGAAGTACACCACGGCCTGCGCGGTCGGGGGAGGCGTCTGACGCAGGGCGCAGTCGAGCCGCACGGGAATCGCGGCGCGCTCGGCCACCGTCTCCAGGGCGGCGGCGAGTCCACCCTCGTCAAGGGCCGCCGGGTAGACCCGCCAGGCGACGTCACGCAGTTCGACCAGGGCCCGGCGGCTCTCCTCGTGCGCCTGGGCGAGCAGCCCGGCCGACTTGTCGGGGTCCTGGGTGCGGCGGGCCCGGCCGAGCAGCATGCCGAGCGCGACGATCCGCTGCTGGACGCCGTCGTGCAGATCGCGTTCGATGCGCCGCCGCTCGTCGTGCACCGCCTCGACCACACCGGCGCGGCTCGCCACCAGCTCGCCGATCCTGCGCTCCATCAACTGCCCGTCATTGGGGCCGAGGAAGCGCCGCGCGTGCCGCTCGTCCGCCAGCGCCACGCCGTACGTGCCCTGCACACAGAGGTACAGCAGGAAGAGGCCGCCGATGGAGGAGAGGAGCAGGGTGCCCGGAGCGCGGATGTCGGCGACGAACCAGCCCCACACCGCCAGTGAGCCGTACCCCGCGCCGAGCAGTGCGAACGCGAGCACGACACCGCCGAGCAGTCCGAGCGCCCACCGCGTCGCCACGTAGTTGACGGCCGGCAGACCGCTCGGCGGCGCGGCGAGTTCGGTGCCGAAGAAGGCGGCCATCCGGCGCCGCTCGAGCTCGGCGATGCGCCGCGCGAGGGCCACGACACGGGCTTCGGCGGCGCGCCCGGTGCGCCGCCCGAGCGTGCTGAGCAGCCACAGTCCTGCTACCAGGGCGAAGGCCAGCTCGACGACCCCGGTGACGGCCCCGGCCAGGACGCCGACCGTCACCCTGAGCCAGCGCTTTATGTGCGTACGCATGATCGGTCACGCTAGCCGAGCGGGGGCGCGGCGCGGACTGCGGAAAACCACACGGTTCGGCTGCGGTCCACCGCAGGGAGGATCTGCGGCCGCCCGCATACCGCCGCGCACCAGGGGTTTCGTAGCTTCAAGGGCATGATCCTCGATTCCGCGTACGAAGACTCCGTGTACGCAGCGACGTACCGAACGACCATTGCCGCGAACGAGGCGCCCACCGGCGGTGTCGCGGGCTGGGCCGCCGATCTCATGGACTCCATGGGCGCCGTCGGGGCGGGAGCGGCCATCGCCTTGGAGAACCTGTTCCCGCCGCTGCCGAGCGAGGTGATCCTGCCGCTCGCCGGATTCGCCGCGAGCCAGGGCAGGTTCAGCATCGTCGAGGTGTTGCTCTGGACGACGGCGGGCTCGGTGGTGGGCGCGCTGGCGCTCTACGCGATCGGCGCGCTGCTGGGCCGCGACCGCACGGTGGCGATTGCCGCCCGCCTGCCGCTGGTGAAGGCCTCCGACATCGACCGCACGGAGGCGTGGTTCACGCGACACGGCACCAAGGCGGTCTTCTTCGGCCGGATGATCCCGGTCTTCCGCAGCATGATCTCGGTGCCGGCGGGCGTGGAACGGATGCGGCTGCCCATATTCCTCGCCCTGACGACCGCGGGCAGCCTCATCTGGAACGCCGTCTTCATCCTCGTCGGCCACGCCCTCGGCACCCGCTGGCACCAGGTCACCGACCTGGTCGGCCTGTACTCCAAGGGCGTCCTGGCCGCGGCCGCACTGGCGGTGCTGGCCTTCGTCGTGCTGCGGATGCGCAGGTCGGGCAAGGGCGAGCACCGGTCGGTGCGGCAGCGGCCGTGACGTACTAGAGAATCGCCCCCGGCGTGTAACCGGCAGCCTCAGGACGCTCCTTGACCAGCGCCTCGATCTGCCCCACAACGACGGAGACCTGCTCGCTCGCCGCACCCGTGAAGGACAACTTGTCCGCCATCAGCTCGTCCAGCTGGGCACGGTCCAGCGGAATCCGCTCGTCCGCGGCGAGCTTGTCAAGCAGCTCATTGCGCTCGGCGCCCTGCTCGCGCATGGCGAGCGCGGAGGCGACCGCGTTCTCCTTGATGGCCTCGTGGGCCTCCTCGCGGCCGACGCCCGCGCGCACCGAGGCCATCAGGACCTTGGTGGTGGCGAGGAAGGGGAGGTAGCGGTCCAGCTCGCGCGCCACGACGGCCGGGAAGGCACCGAACTCGTCGAGGACCGTCAGGAAAGTCTCGAGCAGACCATCCAGGGCGAAGAACGCGTCGGGCAGCGCGACCCGGCGTACGACGGAGCAGGAGACGTCGCCCTCGTTCCACTGGTCGCCCGCCAGCTCGCCGGTCATCGACGCGTAGCCGCGCAGGATGACGGTGAGGCCGTTGACGCGCTCGCAGGAGCGGGTGTTCATCTTGTGCGGCATCGCGGACGAGCCGACCTGGCCCGGCTTGAAGCCCTCGGTGACCAGCTCGTGCCCGGCCATGAGCCGGATGGTCTTGGCCAGAGAGGAGGGCCCGGCGGCGAGCTGGACAAGCGCGGTGACGACCTCGTAGTCGAGCGAGCGCGGGTAGACCTGGCCGACCGAGGTGAACGCGCGGTCGAAGCCGAGGTGCCCGGCGATCCGCTGCTCAAGGTCGGTGAGCTTGTCGGCGTCGCCGCCGAGCAGGTCGAGCATGTCCTGGGCGGTGCCGACGGGGCCCTTGATGCCGCGCAGCGGGTAGCGGCGCAGCAGGTCGTCGACGCGGCGGTAGGCGACGAGCAGCTCGTCGGCGGCGGTCGCGAAGCGCTTGCCCAGGGTCGTCGCCTGCGCGGCGACGTTGTGCGAGCGACCGGCCATGACCAGCTCGGCGTACTCACCGGACAGCTTCCCGAGCCGCGCGAGGACGGCGACCGTGCGGTCGCGCACGAGCTCCAGGGAGAGCCGGATCTGCAGCTGCTCCACGTTCTCGGTGAGGTCGCGCGAGGTCATGCCCTTGTGGACCTGCTCGTGCCCGGCGAGCGCGTTGAACTCCTCGATGCGGGCCTTCACGTCATGGCGCGTGACCTTCTCGCGCTCGGCGATCGAGGCGAGGTCGACATCGTCGATGACACGCTCGTAGTCGGCGAGGGCGGCGTCCGGCACCTCGATCCCCAGATCCTGCTGGGCACGCAGCACGGCGAGCCAGAGCTGACGCTCCAGCTTCACCTTCTGCTCGGGCGACCAGAGGGTGGCGAGCTCGGCGGAGGCGTAACGCCCGGCGAGGACGTTCGGGATACGGGGCTTTGCAGGCGCAGTCACGTGTACGGATTCTACTGGCCGTTCGTGCAGGCCAGCGCCACGGCCTGGTTTGTCGGAAGCTACGAGAGCGGCCCGTCGTAGGGCAGCAGGTCGGGGCGCTTGGGTGGCATGCCGTCGCCGGAGGAGCGGCCCGTGAGGCGGCGGGCGATCCAGGGGGCGAGGTGCTGGCGCGCGAAGCGGGCGTCGGCCACGCGGCGGGCGGTCCAGTTCGGCGGTGCGGTGGCGGGCAGGGCCGACTGCCAGTCGTCCTCGGGGGTGTGGCCGAGCGTCTGCCAGACCGCCTCGGCGACCCGCCGGTGGCCCTCGGCCGTCAGGTGCAGCCGGTCCACGTCCCAGAGCCGCTGGTCGCCGAGCGCGGCCGCTCCGTACAGGTCCACGACCACCGCGCCGTGCTTGGCCGCAAGCTCGTCGACGTATGCGAAGAGCTCCTCCATGCGCGGGCGGAAGCGCTCCATCACGGGGCCGTTCCGGCCCGGGCTGCGCATCAGGACGAGCTGTTCGCACGCCGGGGCGAGGCGCTCGACGGCCTGTCCGAGGAGGTCGCGGACCCGGACCATGTCGCACTTGGGCCGCAGGGTGTCGTTGAGCCCGCCCACCAGGGTGATCACATCGGGGCGCATCGCGGCGGCGACGTCCACCTGCTCGTCCACGATCTGCCCGATGAGCTTCCCGCGCACGGCGAGGTTCGCGTAGCGGAAACCGGGTGACGCGGCGGCCATCCGCGCGGCGAGCAGATCCGCCCAGCCGCGGTAGCTGCCGTCGGGCAGCCGGTCCGACATGCCCTCGGTGAAGGAGTCGCCGACCGCGACGAGACTGGTGTATTTGGCATTCATCTGCATGGCAGAGAGATCGTATCCCGAGGCAAGTTTCGCGGGGCAGCTGCGGTCGCCGGTGACGTATCGGTGTGGAACGGTGGAAAGCGGTCACATGCCCTATCGGGCGCCCACCGAGTGAGGGGAACGTCATGTCCTCGAAGCGACGCCGCAAGAAGAAGTCACGCCGCAAGCACGCGGCCAACCACGGGAAGCGTCCCCAGTCCTGATCCGTGCAGTCCTGAGCAGTGCAGTCCTGAGCCGTGCGCGGCCGTCGGACGGGCGTCGAGTCATTCGCCCCCGTCCGGCCGCCCCGCCCCGCCGTCCAGCGCCGCGAGGATCCACCGCCGTGAGTCCGCCGGGTCGATGACCGCGTCGATCTCCAGGGCCGCCGCCGCGTTCACCGCCTTGCCGTGCTCGTACAGCTCGGCGACGTGCGCCTCGAACACTCGCTCCCGCTCGGCGGGATCGTCGATCGCCGCAAGCTCCTTGCGGTAGCCGAGCCGCACCGCGCCCTCCAGGCCCATCCCGCCGAACTCGCCGCTCGGCCAGGCGGCCGTCGCCACGGGTGCCCGCGTCGAGCCGCCCATCATGGCCATCGCGCCGAGCCCGTACGCCTTGCGCAGGACCAGGCTGACCAGGGGTACGCGGAGCTGGGCGCCCGTCACGAAGAGTCGGGAGAAGTGCCTTACGGTCGCGGTCCGTTCGGTGTCCGGGCCCACCATGAAACCCGGTGTGTCGCAGAGGGAGAGGAGAGGGAGGCCGAACGTGTCGCACAGGCGCAGGAAGCGCTCGGCCTTGTCCGCCGCGTCGCGGTCGATCGCGCCGCCCAGATGGCCGGGGTTGTTGGCGAGCAGGCCCATCGGGCGGCCCTCGACGCGGATCAGCGATGTGATGATGCCGACGCCGAAGGCGCGCCGCAGCTCCAGGACGGAGTCCGTGTCGGCGATGCCGTCGATCGCGGCCCGTACGTCGTAGGCGCGGCGCCGGTTCTCCGGGACCGTGTGCCGCAGCAGCCGCGGGTCAGGAGATTCCCAACTGCCGCCTGCCCCTTGGGTGTACGTGAAGTACGCGAGGTACTTGCGTGCCACCCGCACCGCCTCCGCCTCGTCGGCTACCGCGATGTCCACGACGCCGTTGGGCACCTGGACCGACAGCGGGCCGACCTCCTCGGGGCGGAACACACCCAGACCGCCGCCCTCGATCATCGCGGGGCCGCCCATGCCGATGCTCGCCTCCGGCGTCGCGATCACCACGTCGCAGCAGCCGAGCAGCGCCGCGTTGCCCGCGAAGCAGCGGCCCGACGCGACGCCCACCAGGGGGACTTGTCCGCTCAGCCGGCCCATCTGATGGAACGTCATCACGTCGAGCCCGGCGACGGACGTCGTGTCGGTGTCGCCGGGGCGGCCGCCGCCGCCCTCCGCGAACAGCACCACCGGAAGGCGCCGTTCCGCGGCCAGTTGCAGCATCCGGTCGGTCTTGCGGTGGTTCTGCAGGCCCTGCGTACCGGCGAGCACCGTGTAGTCGTACGACATCGCCACGCACCGCACGCCGTCGATCCGCCCCGTGCCGGTGATCATGCCGTCGGCGGGCGTCGAGGCGATCAGGTCGTCGAGGGAGCGGCGGCGGCGCTGGGCGGCGATCGCCAGCGCGCCGTACTCCGTGAAGGTGCCCGTGTCGCAGAGGTCCTCGATGTTCTCGCGGGCCGTGCGCCGACCGATGCGGTGGCGCTTGGCGACGGCTTCGGGGCGCTGGGCGTCGAGGCCGACCGCGTGCCGGGCCAGGGTCTCGGCGAGGTCGGGGCGGATGGCGTCGGGGTCGGCGGTCTCCTCGATGGCCAAGTCGCTCGCCTCGCCCGCTGCCGATGCGTCGACCGTCATCAGGGGGTGGCCCTCCGTCGTCGTGTCGCCCACGCGCGCGTGCACGGCGGTCACGGTGCCGGGGGCGCCCGCGCGGACGACATGCTCCATCTTCATCGCCTCGAGGACGAGCAACTGCTGGCCCGCAGCCACCTGTTCGCCCACGGCGACGTCGACGGTGACGACCGTGCCCGTCATGGGGGCGGCGACCGTCGCGCCGCCGCCGCCGGCTTCCGCGGGCGACTGCGGCAGGAGCTCCGCGATGTGTTCCTCCACGAAGGCCGTGTGGGTGGCGCCCGCCGTGAAGCCCGGATGGGTGAGCAGCGCCCGCAGCAGCGGGATTCCTGTGCGTACGCCCTCGACGGCGAAGGCGGCGAGCGCGCGCGACGTGCGCTCACAGGCCGCCGCGAAGTCGCCCTGCGGCACGTGGGCGATGACCTTCGCGATGAGCGAGTCGTAGCGCGCCCCGACCTCCGCCCCGGTGCGGGCCGCGGTGTCCACGCGGATGCCCGCGCCCGTCGGCACGTCGAAGCGGGTGAGGGTGCCGGTCGAGGGCAGCGCCGTGCCGTCGGCGGCCAGGGACTCGGCGTTGACGCGGGCCTGTAGGGCGAATCCGCGCGGCTCGGGCGGGGGTCCTGCCAGGCCCAGCGACGCGAGTGATGCGCCTGCCGCCAGGCGCAGTTGGGCCGTGACGAGGTCGACGCCCGTCACCTCCTCGGTGACCGTGTGCTCGACCTGGAGGCGCGGGTTGGCCTCGATGAAGTGGAACTCCTCGCCCTGGAGCAGGAATTCGAAGGTGCCGAGGCCCGTGTAGCCGCACGCGCGGGCCATCCGCAGGGCGGCGTCGATCAGCTTCTCGCGGACCGCGGGGGAGAGGCCGGGCGCGGGGGCGATCTCGATGAGCTTCTGGTGCCGGCGCTGGGCGCTGCAGTCGCGCTCCCAGAGGTGGCTGACCTCGCCGGTCGCGTCGCCGACGATCTGCACCTCGATGTGGCGGGCGCCGGTCAGGAGTTCCTCGACGTACAGCTCCTCGCGCCCGAAGCCCTGCAGTGCCTCCGAGCGGCAGCGCTCCCAGGCGTCCGCCAGGTCGGCCGGACGGTGCACGGCCCGCATGCCGCGGCCGCCGCCCCCGCCGAGTGCCTTCACCATCACGGCGCCCGAAGGGCCGAGCCCGGCGAGGAAGCCGGCGGCATCGGACAGCGTCGTGGGCCCCTGTGTGCCCGCGAGGACCGGCACCCCGAGGCTGACCGCGAGCGCACGCGCGCGTGCCTTGTCGCCGAACAGGCCGAGCACCTCGGGGGACGGCCCCACGAACCGCAGCCCGGCGTCCGCGCACCGCGCGGCGAACTCCGCGTCCTCGCTCAGGAAGCCGTAGCCGGGATGCACAAGGTCGCACCCGGAGCGCCGGGCCGCGGCGACCACGGCCTCCGCGTCCAGATAGGCGGCAGGTCCTGAACTGCCCAACGGCTGGGCTTCGTCGGCCAGTTGTACGTGGCGCGCCCCGGCCTCGTCCGCCGCGTACACCGCGACGGTGCGCAGCCCGGCCTCCGCCGCCGCTTGCAGGACGCGGACGGCGATCTCCCCGCGATTGGCGACGAGCACGGCGGCAGAACCCATGAAGCCCTCCTGAGATGTCCGGTCCCCCGAGGGGGCGCCGCCATGCTCATTGACATTGGCGTCAACGTCAATATGCTCGCCGCGTGGCACGCAATCAACAGCCCTGGGCGACCCGCACCGCACGCGACCGCAGCGAAGCCCCCGCCCGCGGGCGGCTCCTGGACGCCGCGGAGGCCGTCTTCGCGCGGCGCGGCTACGGCCCGACGACGATCGCCGACATCACGGCCGAGGCGGAGGTCTCGCGGGCTGGCTTCTACGTCTACTTCGCCTCCAAGGAGGAGATCTTCCGCGTCCTCGCGGTGCGGGTGCGCGACGCGTTCCTCGCCGCGCAGGACGTGCCGGGCGTCGACCGGGACGACGCCCGCGAGATCTGCCACGCCTCCACCGCCGCCTTCATCGCCGCGTACGCTGAACACCTGCCGCTGCTCCGGCTGTTGGAGCAGCAGGCGCAGCTCGACGACGACGTGCGCGCGCTGTGGGAGGAGACCCAGGAGCGGCCGGTCCACCGCTCGGCCCGCTACATCCGCCGCCTGGTGGCCGAGGGCAAGGCCGCCCCGGTCGCCGATCCGCTGGCCGTCGCCCGCGCGGTCGGCGGCATGAGCATCGAGTTCGCCCGGCTCGCCGCGGCCGATCCCAAGACGTACGACGCGGCCGTGCGCGACGTCACCGCCATGTTCCTGCACCTGCTCGGAGTCGATCCCCAACGTTGAGGAGCCGCCCCATGCCAAGCCCCACGCACGGCCCCTTGCACGGCCCCTTGTACGGTCCCTTGCACCGCGAAGACCAGGTGCGGGACCTGCGTGCTCGTCAGGCCAAGGCCAGGCGGGGCCGGCAGGCGGACACGGCGGAGCACCGCGCGGGGACGCGCACCGTGCCCGGATATGTGCGGCACTGGGCGCGGGCCGCGCCGGACAGGCCCGCGCTGGTCTTCGGGGACGAGACGTTCACGTACCGCCAACTCGACGACCTCACCGACCGGTTGGCGGGCTGGCTCGACGCGCGGGGCGTGCGGGCCGGTGACCGGGTGGGCGTACAGCTGCCCAACTGCCCGCAGTTCGTGATCGCGATGCTGGCCGTGCTGCGGGCCGGAGCCGTGCACGTACCGGTCAACCCGATGTTCCGCGCGGCGGAGCTGAGCCATGAACTGCGCGACGCGGGGCCGGAGATCGTCATCACGCACAGCTCGCTCGCAGGCCTGCTCGACCAGGTGCGCGCGGAGACGGCGGTGCGCGCGGAGACCGCGGTGCGCGACGTCCTGGTGGCCGACGACGCCGACGCCTGGGCCGCCGCCGTCGGGCATCCACCGCTCGGGCGCGTCGCCGACGATCTGGACGCCCTCGCCGCCCTCAACTACACCGGCGGCACCACCGGAATGCCCAAGGGCTGCGAGCACACCCAGCGCCACATGGTCTACACGGCCACCGCCATCGACAACAGCCGCGGCCCGCTGCCGTCCGACGACGGCATCGTCTCGCTCTGCTTCCTGCCGTTGTTCTGGATCGCGGGGGAGAACCTCGGCATCCTCGCCCCGCTCGTCTCCGGCGGCACGAGCGTGCTGCTGCCCCGCTGGGACCCGGCCGCCGTGCTCGCGTCGATCGAGCGGCACCGGGTCACCACCATGGCCGGAACGGTCGAGAACTACCTCGAACTCCTCTCCCACCCGGACTTCGCGCGCCACGACCTCAGCTCGCTGACCGCCCCGCTCACCGTGTCCTTCATCCGCAAGCTCAGCCCCGAGCTGCGGGCCCGCTGGCGCGCGGCCGTCGGCGACGAAAGCGTGCTGCGCGAGGCCTCGTACGGCATGACCGAGACCCACACCAGCGACACCAGCACGGTCGGCTTCCAGGAAGGCGACCACGACCTGGCGGGCGACGCGACCTTCTGCGGTCTTCCCGTCCCTGGCACCGACGTCCTGATCGTCGACTTCGAGACCGGCGAGCCGCTGCCGATCGGTGCCCCCGGCGAGATCATCGTCCGCGGCCCCTCGGTCCTGACCCGCTACTGGAGCGCCCCCGAGGCGACGGCTGCGGTGCTGCGCGACGGCTGGCTGCACACCGGCGACATCGGCCGCCTCGACGAGGACGGCTGTCTGCACTACCTGGGCCGCGACAAGGACATGATCAAGGTGAAGGGCATGAGCGTCTTCCCCGCCGAGGTCGAGACGCTGCTCGCCCGGCACCCGGACGTCCTGGCCGCGGCCGTCGTCGCCGTGCCGGACGCGGCGACGGGCCAGCGTCCCTACGCCTACGTGCGCACCGTCGAGGGCAGCGCCCTCACCGCTCAGGAGCTGCGCGACTGGGCGGCCGGTGCCATGGCGACGTACAAAGTGCCCGGCATAGAGCTCCTCGACGAACTGCCGCTGACCGCCACCGGCAAGATCAAGAAGACGGAGCTGGCGGAGCGGGCCGCGACGCATCGCTGAGCTCGCCGAGGCCGCTGAGGTAGTCGAGCGCGGCCTGCGCCGTGAACTCGCTCTGTCCGCCCCGCAGCAGCAGCCCCGCCGACGCGAAGGCCGGGGCGTCCGCATGGGCGGCGACGTAGGGGATCGCGATGCAGCGCATGCCGGCCGCGTGCGCCGCCGTCGCGCCCGGAGCGGCGTCCTCCAGGACCACGCAGTCGGCGGGGTCCGCGCCCAGGAGCGCGGCCGCGGCGAGGAAGACGTCGGGGGCGGGCTTGCCGTGCGCGACCTCGTCCGCGGAGATCACGGTGGTCAGCTGCGCGTCCAGGCCCGTACCGGAGAGGATCGCGTCGATCGCCGCCCGCGAGGAGCCGGACGCCACGGCCATCGGCACACCGGCGCCGTGCAGGTGCTCCACGAGCTTGCGCATCTCGGGGAAGACGTGGGTGTCCGCGCGGGCCAGGGCGAGATAGCGGCGGTCGAGTTCGGCGAGCAGTTCGGCGACCGGTACGTCGATGCCGTAGCGGTCCTTCCAGGTGGCGAGGGTCTCCTGGGTGCCGATGCCGACGTAGGCCTCGTTGTCCGCCCAGGTGTACTCGACGCCGTGCTCGGCGAGCAGCGCGCGCGACGCCTCGTAGTAATTGGGCTCGCTGTCCACGAGCGTGCCGTCGAGATCGAAGATGACCGGGGTGTCGCCGAGAGGGCTGTCGAAGGTGCTCATGCCGTCAAGGATGCCAAAGGCCCAGCTCACCGCTGCGCGGCCGCGGTCCGCCCGATCGACTCGACCAGCGGGAGCAGCCGGCTCGGCACACGCTCGCGCAGCGCCATCTCGGTACGGGTGCGCACCACGCCCGGCAGCTGGATCAGCTGCTGGATGACGTCCTCCAGGTGGCCGTTGTCCCGGGCGACCACGCGGGTCAGCAGATCGCCGCCGCCGGTGATCGAGAAGGCCTCGATGATCTCGGGCACGGCGGCCAGCGCGTCGCCCACCTCGTCCAGATGCCCCTGGGTGACCTCGATGTGCACGAAGGCGAGGACCGGGTGGCCGAGGGCGGCGGGGGAGAGCGAGGGACCGGTCCCGGTGATCACACCGTCCCGCTCCAGACGGTCGAGCCGGGCCTGCAGGGTGCCGCGGGCGACGCCGAGTACGCGCGCGTACTCACGGACACTGGTGCGCGGCTGCTCCAGGAGCAGCCGCAGGATGCGGGTGTCGAGTTCGTCGACGGCCATGGTGCGGGTCTTTCAGGTGTACGAATGCGGATGTACGTATGCGGATGTACGCATGCGGAGCTGATCGGTGGTGACTGTATACGCAGCCCGCGCCTCATACGCAGCCCGCGCCTCACGCGTCCCGTACCCGCAGCAGCACCCCGCCCGTGACCAGCGCCGCGACCGCGTAGCCCGCGAGGACCGCGATGCCCGCCCAGGGGCCGATCGGCAGCCGGTCCAGGTCGATCGTCGCCTGGATCGCGAGACCGGCCGTCGCGGGCGCCGCCCGCCGTGCGTTCTCCTGCCAGTCGGGGTCGGCAAGGAGACCCGCGAGCAGCGGGAAGGCGTAGAAGAGGGCAAGGACCGACGTGACGGCGGTCGCCGTGTCGCGCAGGGCCGTGGCCGCGCCCAGGCCGATCAGGGCCGTGAGCGTGAGGTAGAGGACCGTGCCCGCGGCCGCGCGCAAGGTCGGTCCTTCCGTCAGGGTGGGCGCGGCGAAGCCGTCGGCGGACAGCAGCAGCCGGCCCGCGAGCAGCGAGCCGAGCACACCGACGGTGCTCGCCGCGGCGGTCAGGGCGCAGAGCACCGCCGCCTTGGCCGCGAGGATCCGCAGCCGGACCGGTTCCGTCGTGAGGGTCGTACGGATGGTGCCGGTGCCGTACTCGCCGCTCATCGTGAGCACCGCGAGGACGACGACCGCGCCCTGGCCGAGCCACACCCCGGTCAGGCTGAGCTTCACCGTGTCCTCGTGGCAGTCGGCGGGGACCGGGCAGTCACCCGCGGTCAGCGACGCGGTGGAGGCGGCGCCCGCCAGGACCGTCAGCGTGATCAGGGCGAGCAGCAGCCACCAAGTGCTGTGCAGCGTACGGAGTTTGGTCCACTCGGCACGCACCGCGCCGAGCCCGCGCCCTTCGCCCATCATGCGTCCCTCCTCCGCACCCGCCACACCGCGAGACCGAGCACCACGACCGCGTACGCGGCGAGGGTGCCGAAGCCGGTCCACGCGCCCTGCGGATAGCAGCCGTCCTCCGGGAGGCAGAGGGCCGCCACCTGGTCGTAGCGCGGAGTCGTCTGCTGGATCGCGAACCCCGCGACGGGCGTGAGCCGTTGCAGCCACTGGGAGAGGCCGAGCGGCACCATGCTGACCAGGACCAGCGGCAGGACGATCACCACGACGACCGTGGTGATCGCGGCCGCCGTGTTGCGCAGCAGCGCGCCGAGACCCAGGGCCAGGACGGCGATCAGGGCGAGCAGGGCCGCGGTGCCGATGACGGCCCGCAGCACGGGACCGTCGGTGAGCGAGAACTCGGGGAAGAGCGGCGGCTTGTGGCCGCCGGCGCGCAGCGCGGGCATGCTCAGGAGGTAGGAGAGGAGGCACGCCACGAGCCCGGTCACGAAGGTGACCGCGCCGATCACCACCGCCTTGGCCAGCAGGACGCGGCCGCGGCGCGGACTGACCGCGAAGGTCGTGCGGATCATCCCGCGCCGGTACTCGGCGGTGATGAACAGGACGCCGAGCGCGGCGACCAGGACGAGGCTCAGCTGACTGCCGTTGAGGGACGCGGCGACGAGGTCCGGCTGCATCGGGGTGCCGGGGGCGATGTCGCCGGAGCCGGTGACGGTGAACTCGCCGCCCGCCCGCCGCAGTTCACCCTGCCCGCCGCCGGACGGCTGTCCAGGGCCGGTCGGCTGCTCGGCGTCGGATGGCTGCTCGTCTCCGGTCGGCTGTCCGGCGTCGGTCGGTTGTCCGTCGCGGGTCGGTTGCTCGGCGCGGGTCGGCTGTCCGGCTCCGGACGGTTGCGCGGCGCCGATCGGCTGGCCTGCGTCGGTCGGTTGTCCGCCGCCGGACGAATGTCCGTCTCCGGACGGCTGTCCGCCCCCCGTCGGCTGTCCGTCCCCGGAGGGCTGTCCGACGTCCGTCAGGCGCCAGTCGCCGCCCGTGGCCCCCTTCGCCGTCACCTCGTCGAAGCGGGCCGACGACCGTGACGGTTGGTCGCTTGCCGACACATTGCCGAACTTCCGCTCCATGGACTGCGCGTTGGGCGACGCCACGAAGAGACCGACCTGGACCGCTTCGGCCGACGTGCCGAGCCGCACCGTTCCCACCTCGTGCCAGGTGCGCCCGTCCGCGGACTCGTACGCCGTGACGGTCGCCCCCGAGCGGACCAGTCGAAGCCAGTGGGGCGTGGCGGCGGACGCGGCGCCGCCCGCCACGTCGCGGATGAACTCGCTCTGCAGGCGCACCCCGTGCCCCGCGGTGACCATGAGGGCCGCGTACTCCGACCCCGGATCGGTGCTCTCCTTGATGAGCACCCCGGCCTTGGCCCACTCGGGGGCGCGGCGCGGCTGCTCGCCGGTGGGTCCTGTCACCCGGGCGGTGACGCTGCCGTCGCCGGTGAGGGGGCGGTGTACGAACGTGAAGTCGTCGCGGATGGACACCCCGCCGGGCCCGGTGGGCGCGGGCGAACCGCCCCCGCCGCCCCCGCCCGTCGTCTCGATGCCCGAACTCGTCGCGGAGAACAGGGAGATGAGGACGGTCACCACGACCGCGGCGAGCAGCGTGAGCCCCCAGCGGCGCACCGTGCGCAGCTTGGTCCACTCGGCGCGCAGCAGCTGCGGGAAGCCGGCGCGGCCGACGAGCGCGGTGCCGGGGCGGCGGGGCGGGCTGGCGGTGGTCATCGCGTGTCCTCCCCGGCAGCAGCCCCGGTGCTCTCGCCGGACGCCTGCCCGCCCGCGAACTCCACCTCGTCCCTGGTGAGTTCCATGTACGCCTCCTCCAGCGTGGCCCGGTGCGCCGCGACTCCCGAGAAGCCGACCCCAGCCCCGCCGAGCAGCTCCACGACGCGGCCGGCGGCGAGGCGCGAGACGGTCAGCGTGTCGCGTCCGGTGGCCGCGACACTCGCCCCGGCGCCCGCAAGGACGGTCATCGCCGCCGTCCGTTCGTCCGTGCGGACCTCGACCCGGTCGCCGGACGCCGCGGCGAGCAGCTCCCGCACGCTCGTGTCGGCGATGACACGGCCCCGTCCGACCACCACCAAGTGGTCGGCGGTGTCCTCCAGTTCACTCATCAGATGGCTGGAGACGAGCACGGCACGGCCCTCGGCGGCCAGACTCTTGAGGAAGCCGCGGATCCACCGGATGCCCTCCGGGTCGAGTCCGTTGACCGGCTCGTCGAAGAGCAGGACGGGCGGGTCGCCGAGCAGCGCCGCCGCGATGCCGAGGCGCTGGCGCATGCCGAGCGAGTAGCCGCCGGCCCGGCGCCGCGCGGCCTGGCCGAGCCCGACGAGGTCGAGCACCTCGTCCACCCGGCGCACGGGAAGCCCGTGCGAGTGCGCCATCCACAGGAGATGGTCGCGCCCGCGCCTGCTGGGATGGACGGCCGCCGCGTCGAGCAGCGAGCCCACCTCGAGCAGCGGGGTGCGCAGCGCGTGGTAGGGGCGGCCGCCGATGAGCGCGGTGCCCTCGTCGGCGGAGTCCAGGCCCAGGACGATGCGCATGGTGGTGGACTTGCCTGCACCGTTGGGGCCGACGAATCCGGTGACCTGCCCGGGAGCCACGGTGAAGGAGAGACCGTCGACCGCGGTGACCGGCCCGTAACGCTTGCGCAGTCCGCGCACTTCGATCGTCGCCGCGTGGCCGACAGGCGCCGCGCCGCGGTCAGTTGTTGCCGTGATGCCATCCATGAGAAGCGAGGCTAGAGACGGCACGGCCGCAGGTCGTCACGCCCGGGAGCCGTCTTCGTATCCCTCACGTGAGGGACTCCGACCGGCCCCGTGCCAGTGACAATGAGACGCGTGAGGGTCACAACTCCCATCAGGGGCCGCGGATACAAGCGCATGCGCACCCGCATGCGCGGCGTGGCGCGCCACCCACGGACACC
This sequence comes from Streptomyces sp. NBC_01381, assembly GCF_026340305.1. Lineage (NCBI taxonomy): Bacteria > Bacillati > Actinomycetota > Actinomycetes > Kitasatosporales > Streptomycetaceae > Streptomyces > Streptomyces sp. NBC_01381. The sequence continues at coordinate 4,288,253 of NZ_JAPEPI010000001.1, forward strand.
GGTCGCGGCCGCGGCACTCCTGTCGCTCGCCGCCACCGCGGAGCTGCTGCTCCGCGCAAACGCCGATGTCCCGCTGCCGTTCACCCTCTCCCTCGCCCTGGGGACGACCGTGCCGGTGGCGGCGCTCGCGGGCGGCGCGGCGCGGGGGAGGGGAGGGGGCAGGTTCGTACGCGGAGGGCGCATCGGCGGGGTCCGGGCCGGAGCGGCGAGCGAGGGGATCCGCCCCGCTCCGAGCGGCCCGGGCACACCGGCGTCCGCGGCGGGCGAGCGGCCCCGTCCCACTCCGAGCGGCCCGGCCGCGCCCCCGGCGCGGACGCCGGGCCCGCCGAGTGACGTGCACGCGGAGCGCGGTTCCCCAGCCGCGCTCCCGGGGGCGCCCGCCCCGCCGAGTGACGTGCACTCCGCCGCCATCGGCAGCCCGAGGAACACGTCCCTCGCCGCCCTCCCCGCCTCCGCAGCCGCGATGCTCGCCCTCGCGCCCTTTCACGTACTGACCATCGCCGGTCTCTGCGCCCTGCTCGTGGCCCTCCACCAGGCGGGGCGCCACGGCCCGCGGCTCCTGACGGTGCTCCTCGCGCTGCCCTTCGTCGCGTACGCGGTCACGGCAGCGGCGGCGGACGGTGCGGGGGAGCGGGTGATGACCGTGCTGGTCGCGGTGTGCGCCGGCGTCGCAGCCGGTACCGGGATCGCCCGCGGCGCCCGCGACACCGCGCTGGTGAACGGCGCGGCCGAGCGGGCCATCGCCGAGACCCTCCAGGAGCATGCCGCCCGGGGCGAACGGGCCAGGATCGCCCGGGAGTTGCACGACGTCGTCGCCCACCACATCTCCATGATCGCCGTGCAGGCGGAGACCGCCCGGCTGACCACCCCGGGGCTGCCCACCGCAGGCGCCGAACGGTTCCTGGCCATCGGCGACACCGCCCGCACCGCGCTCACCGAGATGCGCCGTCTGCTCGGCGTCCTGCGCGAGGACGCGGGGCCCGCCGTGCCGGACCGCCGCCCGCAGCCTGGCCTCGAACAGCTCGGCGAGCTCGTCGACGAGGCGCGGGACGCGTCGGCCGCCGCCGTACGGCTCATCGTCGAGGGGCCCGTGCGCACCCTCGACCCGGGCGTCGAACTCACCGCGTACCGCATCGTGCAGGAAGCCCTCACCAACGCGCGCCGCCACGCGCCTGGCGCAGCCGTGGACGTCGAACTCCACTACACCCAAGGCGCCTTGCGGCTGCGTGTGCGGGACAACGGGCCGAGCCCGGACGACTTGGACGGCCTCGACGACGGCCACGGTCTGCTCGGGATGCGGGAGCGCGCCGCGATGGTCGGCGGCGAGCTGCGCGCGGGCCCCGCGCGGCGCGGCGGTTTCCTCATCGAGGCGACGTTCCCCGCACCGGTGCGGGAGCATGCCGCATGAGTGAGATCCCGAGCAGCGGCCGCCAGGCGCCCCTGCGCATCTTCATCGCCGACGACCACGAAGTCGTCCGTGCCGGTTACGCCGGACTCCTCGCCACCCAGCCCGACTTCACCGTCGTCGGCACGGCCGCCGATGGCGCCCAGGCGGTCCGGCTCTGCCGCGAGCTGCTGCCCGACCTGGTCCTGATGGATGTCCGCATGCCGGTGATGGACGGCATCGAGGCGACCGGACGGCTCGCCGGCACCGGCACCCGCGTCCTCATCCTCACCACCTTCGACCTGGACGAGCACGTGTACGACGCGCTGAGCGCGGGCGCCGCCGGGTTCCTGCTCAAGGACGTCACCGCCGAGCACCTCTTCGACGCCGTACGCGTGGTGGCCGCGGGCGAGGGTCTGCTCGCGCCCACCGTGACCCGCCGCCTCATCGCCGAGTTCGCCCGCCTCAGGCCCGGACCGCCCAGCGGATCCGCCGCCCGACTCGACGCCCTGACCCCGCGCGAGACCGAGGTGCTGCGGCTGATCGCGGAAGGCCTGTCCAACCCGGAGATCGCGGGACGGCTGCACGTCAGCGAGGAGACCGTGAAGACCCATGTGAGCCGGGTGCTCGGCAAACTCGGCCTGCGGGACCGCACACAGGCGGTCGTGGCGGCGTACGAGACGGGGCTCGTGGTGCCAAGGGCGTAGGCCTGACACCTGGCCCATCGCGGAGGCGGGCCGCCCCGCACCACCGGGCCCGGCGAGGCCCGTCGCCGTACAATGGAAGGGCGGCAAGTGCACGACGGCGTAACTCGATCATGAATGCCCGTATCGAGGACTACGCCCTCATCAGTGACCTGGAGACCGCTGCCATGCTCGGCAGGGACGGGTCGATCGACTGGCTCTGCCTGCCCCGCTTCGACTCCCCGGCCTGTTTCGCCGCCCTGCTCGGCACGGGCGACAACGGCTTCTGGCGGATCTCCCCCATCGGCGCGGGAGCGTGCACACGGCGGGCCTACCGCCAGGACACCCTGGTCATGGACTCCTACTGGGAGCTCCCGACCGGTGCCGTACGCGTCACGGACTTCATGCCGCCGCGTGCCCAACTGCCGTGTGTCGTGCGCGTGGTCGAGGGTCTGTCGGGCGCCGTGGCGATGCGCAGCGAACTGCGGCCGCGGTTCAACCAGGGCCGGATCCTCCCCTGGGTGCGGGCCGAGGAGCACTGCACGGTCGCCGTCGCAGGGCCCGACTCGCTCTGGGTGAGCGCCGACGGCCCCGTGGCGACTCAGGGTGACGCCGACCCGACGATCATCGATTTCACCGTCACGGCGGGCCAGCGCCTCACCGTGCAGCTGGTGTGGGCGCCCTCGCATGTGCCGGAGCCGCCCGAACCGCTCCGTGTGCCCGCCGAGACCGCGCTGAAGGCGACCAGCGACTTCTGGCGGCGCTGGACGGCGCGCTGCCGCTACCAGGGCCCCTGGCGGGAGGCGGTCACCCGCTCGCTGATCACGCTCAAGGCGCTCACCTACGCGCCCACGGGCGGCGTCGTCGCCGCGCCGACCACCTCGCTGCCCGAGTGCGTCGGCGGCGAGCGCAACTGGGACTACCGGTTCTGCTGGCTGCGCGACTCCACGCTGACGCTGTCCTGTCTGCTGCGCAGCGGCTACCGGGACGAGGCGACGGCCTGGCTCGACTGGCTGGAGCGGGCGATCGCGGGCGACCCCGCGGATCTGCAGGCGGTGTACGGCCTCGGGGGACAGCGGCTGCTGCCGGAGGCCGAGGCGCCATGGCTGCCCGGCTACGAGGGTTCGCGGCCCGTCCGCTTCGGGAACGCCGCGGTGACCCAGCTCCAGCTGGACGTGTACGGCGAGGTCCTCGACACGCTCTGTCTGTCGCTGCGCGCCGGGATCCCGATGGAGCCCCACATGTGGAGCCTGGTGAAATCCCTGATGCGTTACCTGCGGGAGCACTGGCGCGAGCCGGACCAGGGTCTGTGGCAAGTGCGCGGCGCCAGGCGGCAGTTCGTGCACTCCAAGGTCATGTCGTGGGTCGCCGCCGACCGTGCCCTGCGCATGGGCGAGCTGCTCGGCAGGAACGAACGCGCGCCGGAGTGGACGGCCATGCGCGACGCCGTGCACCAGGAGGTGTGCCGCGAGGGATGGGACGCCGGGCTCCGGTCGTTCACCCAGTCCTACGGCTCGCCCGCCCTGGACGCATCGGCACTGCTGATCCCCAAGGTCGGCTTCCTGCCGGCCGACGACCCGCGGGTGCGCGACACCGTCCTCGCGATGCGGGCCCTCGACGACAACGGCTTCGTACGGCGGTACGCGCACAACGGCAGCGGCGTGCACGGCGTGGACGGCATGCGCGGATCCGAGGGCACGTTCGTGGCGTGTTCCCTCTGGTACGCCGACGCGCTGGCGGCGACCGGCCGGCTCGAAGAGGCCCGGGAGACCTTCGAGCGCGTCCTGGACGTCCGCAACGACGTGGGCCTGCTCGCCGAGCAGTGGGACCCCGGACGCCGGCGCCAACTGGGCAACGCGCCCCAGGCGTTCAGCCATATCGCTCTGGTGGAGACGGCCTTCGCCTTGCGTGACGCGGGCGCTCACGAGGGGCCGCGGACGGCCGTCAGGAGCACCATGCCGGAGTCGCCGTAGTCCGGCAGCGTCGGATCGGCGTCGATCCGGGTGACCACGAGCCGCCGCGTCAGCGGTGCGAACACCTCCTTGACGACGTCCGGGTCCACCGGGCAGCCGGGCCAGCGCGATGCGGGACCGATGCGGTAGGTGGGCATGTTCTCCATGAACGCGGCGACCAGGTGCCCGCCGGGGCCGACGGAGCGCACGAAGCGGTGGCAGAAGTCGGTGAACTCCGTGAAGTCCTCGGTGACACCCTCGGCGACGAAGTTCATCGAGGCGATGTCGTAACCGCCGGGCGTGAGCGCACGGATGTCGCCGTGCACCACGCGTACGCGCGTCAGTGCCTCCGGCAGGCTTGAGGGCAGGCCGGGGTTGAGGCTGCGGCACAGCTCGTAGAACGGCGACCAGCTGGCGTCCGGCGGCTCTTCGAGCTGCCGGGTCAGATAGGCGACGCCCGTCGCGCTCGCCTCCACGGCGTCGATCCGACGGCTCGCGGCGGCGGCGAGCATGAGCGGATAGAGATTGGGCCCGGCTCCGAACTCCAGGGAGCGGGCTGCGCTTGCCGGGGCCAACTGCCGGTAGAAGGCGGAGTGGTGGGCGATGACCGCGGCGTCGGAGGGATGCAGCTCGCGGTAGTTCTCGCCGAGATAGTCCTGGACGGGCCAGCTGTCCCAGTCCACGTCGTCGTTGCGGGTGGGCGCCATGCCGCCTCACCCCGCCGGACGGAGCGGAAACCGCTCGGAAAGAAGGGTCAGCGCCGTGCCCAGGCGGTCGATGTCCTCGTCGGAGTTGAGGGCCGTGAGCTGTACGCGGAAGCCGACCCGGTCGTGCGGCACGAGCGGATAGGCCGCCAGCGTCACATAGATGCCCTGCTCCCACAGGAAACGGCCGACCGCGTCCAGGTCGTCGGCGTTCTCCAGGGGGATCTCCACGATCGGCAGCTGATCGGAGTTGAGCGTCTCCACGCCGAGCGCCGCCACGTGATCGAGCACCCGGACGGTCTTGCGGTGCAGATCGGCGCGGATGGCGTCGCCGCGCCGGTCGTTGACCTCCAGGCCGGCGAGCGCGGTGGCCAGGGAGGCCGTCGGCGACGGCCCGGAGTACAGATACGGGGCCGCCGTGACCTTCAGATGGTCCTTGAGCCACGACGGCAGCGCGAGAAAGGCGAGCAGCGACGAGTACGCCTTGGAGAAACCGCCGACGAGCACGACACCGTCGTACGTCTCGCCCGTGTGCCGCACGACGCTGTTGCCGCGCAGTCCGTAGGGGCACGGCTCGTTCGCCCCGCGCTCCCCGATCACACCGAAGCCGTGCGTGTCGTCGATGTACAGCGTGGCGTCCAAGTCCCGGCAGATACCGGCCAGTTCGGGGATGTCGGCGATGTTACCGCTCATGCTGTTGACGCCGTCCAGGCAGACGAGGCGGGCCGTTCCCGCGGGCAGCGCCCGCAGCTCGGCGGCCAGTTCGTCCGGCCGCTGGGCGTGGAACCGGCGCAGCGTCGCGCCCTGGGCGCGGGCCGCCACACAGCCGTCGTACACCGTGCGGTGGGCCGCCGCCTCGACGAAGACATGGCCTCCGTCCGCGAGGACCGGGATCACCGAGGCGTGGATCAGGGTCGCCGTCGGCAGGAGCAGCGTGTCGGGCGCGCCGAGCAGCGCGGCGAGCCGTTCCTCGATCTCCGGGTAGAGCCGGGGGCTGCCGATGAGGCGGGACCAGCTGGGGTGCGTGCCCCAGCGGCGTACGGCGGGTTCGATGGCCCCGATGATCTCCGGGTCGCAGTCGAAGCCCAGATAGTTGCAGGACGCGAAGTCGATCAGCCAGTGGTCTCCGCTGCGGATGTGCCTGCCGCGCACCTCGTCCAGGACGGCGTCGCTCATCGGACTGGTCCGCCGCAGCTCGTCGAGATCGCCCCAGCGCGGGTCGTGCCGCATGTCCAGGGGCTCGGCATCCGCCCGGCTCGTGGCGGTCTCCCTCGCGGGGGCGAGCGGCTTGGACAGGACCGGTGTGGACGGTGCGGACAGTGCGGACTGGACGGGGGCGGCTGGGACGGCGGCCCGGGCGGTCGGCGCGGCGCGGGCGCCCCGGGTGCCCCGGCATCCGGCGCCACCCCGGAGCATGCGTTCGCCCTGCTCCGCCGTCAGCGGGCGCGCGAAGAGATACCCCTGCCCGAAGCGGCAGCCCATCCCGGCGAGCAGGTCGCGCTGCACGGGATCCTCGATGCCCTCGGCGATGACCTGAAGGCCCAGCGTGTCGGCGAGGTGGACGATGCCTTCGACGAGGGCGACCTGCCGGGTGTCGTCGCCGATGCCGTCGATGAAGGACTTGTCGATCTTCAGTACGTCGATGGGGAACTCCCGCAGATACCGCAGCGAGGAGAATCCCGTCCCGAAGTCGTCGACCGCGATGCGCACCCCGAGGTCCTTGAGCGCCTCCATGACCGCCTGGATCTGGCCGTCCCGCCGCATCAGCACCGACTCGGTGAGCTCCAACTGCAGTGACCCCGCGGCGAGTCCGGGCGTCCGCAGCGCCTTGCGCACGTCGTCGAGGAAGCCCGTGTCGCGGAACTGCCGCGCGGAGACGTTGACGCTGACGTACGGCGCGGCCGATGCGGCCGCCACCGTCCGCTGCAGTGCGACGATGTCGGCGGTGGCGTTGGCGAGCACCCAGGCGCCCAGCGGCGTGATGTGGCCGGTCTCCTCGGCGAGCGGGATGAACTGCTGCGGCGGCACCAGACCGCGCTGGGGATGCGGCCAGCGGGCGAGGGCCTCGAAGCCGACGATCTCGGCGGGCGGCCCGTCCGGTTCGCCGGTCCGATGGCCGTTGGCCGTGATGTCCACGACGGGCTGGTAGCGCAGCGCGAACTCCTCGTCGGCGATCGCCCGGTCCAGGCTCGCCTGCAGGTCGTGCCGCTCTCGCATCCGTACGTGCAGCCGTGGCCGGAAGCGGCGCCACTGGCGCTTCCCGGCGGCCTTGGCGGCGTACAGGGCCAGGTCGGCGTGGGCGAGCAGCTCCTCGGAGCCCGAGCTGTCCGCGGCCGTGGCCACGCCGACGCTCGCCGACGCGCTCACCGTGGCGTCGGGCAGATGGAAGGGCCGGCTGAGCGCCTGCACCACCTGGGCGGCCAGGATCTCGGCGTCGGCGGGCTTCTTCGCGTCCTCCATCAGCACCGCGAACTCGTCGCCGCCGAGCCGGGCCGCGGTGTCGCTGCGGCGCAGCGTCTGCGCGAGCCGGGAGCCGACGGCGGTGAGCAGCCGGTCGCCGACCGAGTGCCCCATCGTGTCGTTGACGACCTTGAAGTCGTCGAGGTCGATGAAGAGCACACAGGTGAGGGTCGACTCGCGGTCGCCACGCAGCAGCGCGCGCTCGATCCGCTCCAGGAGCAGCGTCCGGTTGGGCAGGCCGGTCAGCGCGTCGTGGAAGGCCCGCTGGGTGAGCTCGTGCTCCAGCTGACGCTGCTCGGTCACGTCCCGCAGGGTGACGACAAGGCCCCGGACCGTCGGGTCGTCGCGCAGATCGCTGCAGCGCACCTCCACCTCGACGCGCCCGGTGTCGCGCCGCATCCACCAGTAGTCGTGGGGTTCGCGCTGTCCGCCGTCGCGCAGGGCCCGCAGGACCCGCCCCGCGCGGCGCCGGTCGCGCGCGTCGACCAGCTCGGGCAGCGTCGTCCCGATCAGCCGGGCGGCCCCGAACACGACCGCAGCGGACGGACTCGCGTACCGCACGGTGTCGTCGTCGTCGACGATCAGGATGACGTCCGACGCGTTGCGCACCAGCGTGCGGAAGTACGCCTCGCTCTCCCGCCGGATGATCTCCTGGCGCAGCGCGATGCGCTCCATGGCGAGGCCCGCGTGCGAGGCGAGGATCTCCAAGGAGCCCCAGATCTCGGTGAGTTGGCGCTCGGGGCCCGCCGCGATCAGCACACCCGGCGGCGCGTCGCCGGCGGGGCGGTCGCGCTGGATCATGGGGCACACCAGGGCGCTCCCGGGCGCCCCGAAGCGGGGGGTGATGTCCGGGCCGAGCTCGGCGACGGGCACCAGATGGGTGCGGTCAAGGGCGAGTTCGGAGGGCAGGGCCGAGGGAGATCCGTCGGCGCCGGGCAGCAGGGTGGCCGTGCGGACATCGGGCGCGGACAGCTCGGTGACCGCCCCGTCGCAGGTCTCCGCGATCTCCTCGGGCCTGACCGCCGACACCAGGGAGGAGGCAGCGGTACGCAGCGCCAGCTCACGGTCCACGGCCTTGCGGTGTGCCACGACCATCCCGCCGAGCCGGAAGATCACCAGGAGGAACAGCGCACCGGAGAACGCGGCGATCACGGGCGCGTCATGGGCCCTGCCCGCGAGCCCCTCGGCGAGCAGGACGGCCGGGGCGATCAGGGTGGCGAGGGCGAGCAGCGCGAGCCGGTGCGTCGGCGGCAGCAGGGACTTGCGCTGATGCGCGTACGCGGTCAGTTCCACCATCGACGGATGCAGCGCCGCGAGCCCCCAGGCCGTGTAGAAGACGATCCAGCCCAGGTCGAGCGGGGTGCCGGTCTGCCACAACCCGTTGAGCTGCAGAATTCCGTACGCGATGTCGAAGCCGAGCAGCGTGACGGTGCCGACGGCGAGGAGCTGCACGCAGCGGTTGTGGCCGGACACGGAGCCGGGGGTGAGCATTCCGGCAAGGAGCGCGAGGACCAGCACGTCGCCCAGCGGGTAGGCGATGCTGATCGCGCGCTGCGCCCAGGTCAGGCCCTCGACCTCGGTGAGCGGCTGGACGAGATAGACCCAGACGGGCAGCGCGAGGCCGCCGGTGAAGATCAGCGCGTCGAGCAGGCTCGGCAGGTCGCGGCCCGCCCAGCGGTAGCGGACGAGCCCGAAGAGCCCGGCGGCGAACAGCGGATACGTCGCCAGGTACAGGGCGTCGGCGGGGGAGGGAAACGGGTTGGAGGCGTGCAGATACTCCTCGACCACGTTGTAGTACGTGTCACCGGCGGCGAAGGTGAGCAATCCGGCGGCGAGCACCCACCACGGCCAGCGGTGCGCGGGACGGTGCACGCGCACGCCCGTGAACACGGCGGCGACACCACCGAGACCGATGAGCGCCCAGAGCGGAGCACGCAGGTCCGGAAGGGTCAGATAGGCCGCGGTGAGGGCGGCGACCAGAAGCACATAACCGGCCATCAGCCGGTTTCGCGCCCGCAGCTCTCCCCGAGAACGTGCCCGAAGCAATGGAAAAGCGCCTCCCTGCGTGGCAGGGACACCGGGCCGAGGATCGCGTCAACCGGGTCTCGCTCCTTCGATCGTAGGCCCGGCGGGTGAGGGGCTGCATCTTCTCGGTCTTCTCGCCGGGAGGCTCAGTCATCCGCCGGGGGCAGGGCGGCGCCGACGGGCGGGGGATGGCCGACCGTCTGCCCGAAGTAGTCGACGGGGCCCGGGTCGATGCCGAACAGCGCCTGCAGGTCCAGGCCCTTGCCGGCGAGGGCCGCGCAGTCCGGGGCCAGCAGGTGCGCGTCACCGGCGGAGTTCACGTCGGGCAGCTCGCCGCCGGCGAGGCAGGGATCGACGGTCAGGCCGACGGGCTGTCCCTGGAGGCGTTCCTGTCCGGTCGCCGCGCTCCACGCCTTGAGGCCGGCGAAGGTGCGGTCGCCCCACTGCGCGGTCCACTGTCCTTGCGGGGCACGGTAGTTGTTGCCCTGCACGAGGACGTTGGCGGCGGTCAGGCCCTCGTCCGCGAGGACCAGCGGGGAGCCGTCGGTGATGAAGTTGTTGTTGCGGACGGTGACGCCGGTCTGCCCGTCCATCAGGCGCAGGGCGGGACCGCTCCTGCCGTCCTCCAGGACGGTCATGACCACGGTGTTCTGGTACATCCGCAGATTGCGCACGTCGTGGCCGTAGACCGCGAGCCCGCCGAATTGCGGCAGCCTGCGGCCGTTGTCGGAGGACAGGTTGTAGCGGATGGTGTTGTCGGTGTGCGCGCCGTTCACCACGCGGGTGTAGGCGTAGAAGCCGGAGCCGTCGTTGTGGAACGCCAGGTTGTACTGCATGGTCGAGCCCGAGACGTTCTCGTCGAACCCGAATCCGGCACCGTCGACCTCGGAGCGCGTGTGGTTGCGGTATGCGGTGTTGTGCTCCAGGAGTACGTCGGTGGCGTCGTAGGCCCAGATGCCGACCGGGCCCGACGGCGCCGTGATGGCCGATCGGGCGCCGTTGTCGTGGGCGGTGGAGTTCCGCACCGTCGCCTGGCGCACGGAGCCGAGGATGATGCCGTCGCCGGTGTGCCGGCCGTCCGCCTTCGGGTCTCCGGCGTTCCGGTAGGCGGTGACGTCCTCGACCTCGAAGTCCTCGTGCGCGTAGGCGGGTTGGCGGGGCTCGAACTTCGGGCCGTAGGTCAGCAGCCCGGCGTCCTTGTTGCCGTGCAACTTGGCCTGACGCACCGTCACATCCTTGAAGCCGGTGCGCTCCTCGTTGCTGCCGACCGCGATGCCCGCCCGGAATCCGGAGATCTCGACGTCGGAGACCAGGACATGGTCGATCGGTCCGCCGCCCGGACGGTCGGCGTAGAGGTTGATGCCCCCGTCGCCGGCGTAGGCGGCGCGGTCCCCGGTCACGTGAAGATCGCGGATCTCCACGCCCGCCGTGTTGTGCACGGAGATGCCGGGGGTGCCCTCGGCGTCGACGGTGGCCCGGCCCTCGCCGTACGACCCGATCACCACGGGCCGGTCCGCGTCGCCCGCCTCCGAGCCGTTCAGCGTGATGGTGCCGGTGAAGCGGCCGCCGCCTTCCAGGAGCAGCCGGTCGCCGGGCTCCAGCGCCACGCGTTCGGCACGGGCCAGCGTCCGCCAGGCCTTGTCGGGCGATGAGCCGTCGTTGTCGTCGTCGCCAGCGGCGCCGACGTAGTACGTGCTGGTCGGCGAGTAGTGCGGCGTGGCGGCGCAGCCGCCGGCCGCGATCAGCGCGATCGCGGCGACGAGCGCACCTGGGGCGGCACGGCGCCCCAGGGCGGACGCGGCGGCTGTCCTGCGCATCGGAATCAGGCCTCCACGGGCTGCGGCGGCGCCAGGGACGGCACCTTGGCGGGCGGCGGCCCGGAACGGGCGGTGAACCACGCCACCGTGTGCCGCAGCCCTTCCTCCAGGGTGACCCGAGGAACCCAGCCGAGCTCTTCGAGCGCCCGGTTGATCACGGGGCGGCGGCGGGTCGGATCGTCGACGGGCAGCGGGCGGTACTCGATGGGGGAGCGCGATCCGGTGATCTTGCGGACGAGTTCCGCGAGCTCACGGACGGTGCGCTCGCTGGGATTGCCGAGGTTCACCGGGCCGCTGTGGCCGCTGTCGAGCATCGCCACCAGGCCGCGTACGAGGTCGTCGACGTAGCAGAAGCTGCGGGTCTGGCCGCCGTCGCCGTAGATCGTCAGCGGTCTGCCCGCAAGCGCCTGGCGGACGAAGGTCGACACCACGCGCCCGTCGTGCGGCCGCATCCGCGGACCGTATGTGTTGAAGATCCGTACGATGCCCACGTCGACGCCCAGGCTGCGCCGGTAGGCCATGGAGAGCGCCTCCGCGTACCGCTTGGCCTCGTCATAGACACTGCGCGGGCCGACCGGGTTGACGTGGCCCCAGTAGTCCTCGGGCTGCGGGTGGATCTCCGGATCGCCGTAGACCTCGCTGGTCGAGGTCAGCAGGAAGCGGGCGTCGTGCCGCTGGGCCAGGCGCAGGGCGTTCTCGGTGCCCCTGCTGCCGACGGCCAGGGTCTCCAGGGGCAGCCGGTGGTAGTCGGGCGGTGACGCGGGGCTCGCGAGGTGGGCGACCGCGTCCACCGGGCCCGGCACGTCGAACGGCTCGGTCACGTCCGCGTGGCGCAGCCGGAAGCGGTGCGCGCCGCGCAGGTGGGCGACGTTCTCCGGTTCGCCGGTGCAGAAGTTGTCCAGGCACCAGACGGTGTCGCCCCTGGCGAGGAGCGCCTCGCACAGATGGGAGCCCATGAATCCGCCGCCGCCCGTCACCACGACTCTCATGACGCACCTCCGGTGAGTGCCGCCACGGGGGCGGTGGGTCGTGAGGGGGCGGCCGCCCGCGCCGAGAGTCGCGGGCGGCCCGGTGCGTGCACGGCCCAGCCGGCCGCCGACCAGGAGCGCGGGTCGAGGCTGTTGCGGGCGTCCACGAGGACGGGGGAGCGGACCACCGCGGCGAGCGCGGCGGGGTCGATGTCGCGGTACTCGGGCCAGTTCGTGAGATGCAGGACCAGGTCCGCGTCCTCGCAGGCCTTGTCGACGTCCAGGGTGTAGGTCAGCTCCGGGTGGACGGTGCGCGCGTTGTCGACGGCCTGGGGGTCGTGCACGCGGACCGTGGCGCCCTGTTCCTGCAGGGCGGCCGCCACGACGAGGGCCGGCGAGTCGCGCACGTCGTCGCTGCCGGGCTTGAACGCGGCGCCGAGGACGGCGATCCGGCGGCCGGTGAAGGAACCGCCGAGGAGTCCGCGTGCCTGGTCGACGGTGCGCCTGCGCTGCCGGGTGTTGATCCGGTCGACCTCGTGCAGGAACACCACGGCGTCGCCGGCGCCGAGCTCCTCGGCGCGGGCGGCGAAGGCCCGGATGTCCTTGGGGAAGCAGCTCCCGCCGAAGCCGAGCCCAGGCTCCAGGAAGCGCGGCCCGATCCGGGAGTCCGCGCCGATGGCCGCGGCGAGCACCGACGCGTCGGCGCCGGCGGCGTCGCACACCTCGGCCATCGCGTTGATGAAGGAGATCTTGGTGGCGAGGAAGGAGTTCGCCGCCACCTTGACCAGCTCCGCGGTGGCCGGATCGGTGCTGAAGAACGGCACCCCGGCCAGGATCATCGGCGTATAGATCGCCCGCAGCACCCCCTCGGCGTGCTTCGACGAGACGCCCACGACGAGCCGCTCGGGCCGCATCGTGTCCTGGACGGCGGAGCCCTCGCGCAGGAACTCGGGGTTCCAGGCGACCTCCGTGCCCGGGGTCATCTTGGCGAGCCGCTCGGAGAGCCGGGCCGCCGTGCCCACCGGCACCGTGGACTTGCCGACGATCAGGCTGCCGGGCCGCAGATGCGGGGCCAGGCTGTCCACGACGGCGTCGACGTACCGCAGGTCGGCGGCGTTGCTGTCGGACCGCTGCGGGGTGCCCACGCACACGAAGTGCGTCCGGGCGAACGCGGCGCCCTCGGCGAGCGACGTGGAGAAGCGCAGCCTGCCCGACGCGACGGTGCGGGCGAGCAGCTCGTTCAGGCCGCTCTCGTGGATGGGGGCCCGGCCCGCCGCGAGCGATGCGATCCGTTCGGCGTCGATGTCGATGCCGAGGACCTCATGGCCCAGGTCGGCCATGCACGCGGCGTGCACCGTCCCCACGTATCCGGTGCCTATCACTGTCATCCTCATGACGTCGCTCCTCAGGGGTCGTGCCGGGTGCCGTTCGGGTGCCGTCCGGAGCCGGCGTAGCCGTGCGGATTGAGCTGCTGGAACCGCCACGCGTCACGGCACATGTCGGCGAGGTCGCGGGTGGGGCGCCAGCCCCAGGCGCGCGCCACCGCGCCCGCGTCGGCGACGAGTTCGGTGACGTCGCCGGGCCGGCGCGGCAGGATCTGGTACGGGACGGCCCGGCCGCAGGCCGCGGCGAACGCGGAGATCACGTCGAGGACCGAACGGCCCGCGCCGACACCCAGGTTGAAGATCTGCATGCCGGGTCGGTCGGCGAGGTGGTCGAGGGCCACCCGGTGGGCCTCGGCGGTGTCCATGACGTGCAGATAGTCGCGGACAGCGGTGCCGTCGGGGGTGGCGTAGTCCTGGCCGAAGACGGGCAGCCGCTCCCGGCGGCCGACGGCGACCTGCGCGACGTACGGCATCAGATTGTCGGGCACGCCGCCGGGGTCCTCGCCGAGGAGCCCGCTGGGGTGGGCGCCCACCGGGTTGAAGTAGCGCAGGGCGAGCACGGTGAACTCGGGGCAGCGGGCGCACACATCGGCGAGCAGCAGCTCGCAGAGCCACTTGGAGGAGGCGTACGGATTGGTGGGCGCCGCGGGCGTCGACTCGTCGAGCGGGCCGCGTCCCGCGTCGCCGTAGATCGAGCAGGACGAGGAGAACACCAGCTGGTGCACGGCGTGTTCCTGCATGACCCGCAGCAGCGCGGTCGTGCCGCCGACGTTGTTGTCGTAGTACTTGATGGGCATCCGTGTCGACTCGCCCACGGCCTTGTGCGCGGCAAAGTGCACGACGGCGTCCACGGAGTGGCGGTCGAATACGGCCGACAGGGCGCGCCGATCACGGATGTCCAGCTCATAGACGGCACCGACGAAGCGGTCGGTGATCCGTTCCACGCGGGTGAAGACCTGCGGGGTGCTGTTGGAGTAGTCGTCGATCACGATCAACTCGTAGCCGTGGTCGAGGAGTTCGACGCAGGTGTGGCTTCCGATGAAGCCCGCTCCGCCGGTGACCAGGATCGTGGACGGTTTCCTCATGACCGTTCACCAGCCCAGGACGGCGACGGCGTACGCCGGGTAGAAGGTGATGGCGGTGGCGACCGGCAGTGCCGCCAGGAGGCCGAGGGTCAGCGGGAGGCCCGCCGCGGGCAGCGCGTGGGTGAAGCGGAGGCCGGCCGCCCGTGCCGCCTCGCGGACGTGCAGCAGGGGAACGGCGATGGCGACGACGGCGTACGTCGTGGCGGCGAGCAGGCAGAGGAAGACATAGCCGGCCGACGGGCTCGTCAACTCGCCGACCAGGGCGATCGTGGCGAGGCCCGCGGCGAGCACGGCGAAGGGCAGGGTCAGCCGGACGGGCAGCGGCCGCGGGCCGCCGGTGTCCTTGGGCGTGACCTTGAACGTGAGCGGCCGCGAGCGCAGCTTCTGGCCGACCGCGCCGAACAGACCGAGGATGACGAACGGCCAGCGGGCAAGGGCGAACAGCCAGGTCTCCCAGCTGACCAGGGGTGCGGCACGCGGTCGCAGCATCCCGCAGCGGCGCATCAGGAGCAGGGTCAGGAGCAGCCACACGGGCATGGTCCAGAAGTGGACCAGGAAGTCGAAGTAGTTGACGTTCATCCATGGAAGGCCGGTGATGATGGCGATCGGCGGGAGCGTGAGGCCCGCGGTGATCATCAGGCCGAGCAGCGGGTAGTACGCGAGGGCGTAGGCGAAGCGCAGGCGCAGCAGGAAGGGCAGCCGGCGCAGATGGTGCGGCAGCAGGCCCAGAAGCATCGTGGTGAGGCTCCGTGACCACTGGTACTCCTGCGTGATCATGTCGCCGAAGGTGAGCGGACCGTCCCCGTGCGCCTCGGCGTCGATGGCGAACGCCCCTTGCCAGCCCGCCGAGTTGAGCAGATACGTGGTGGAGAAGTCCTCGGCGAGTTCCGGACCGAGCCCTCCGATGTCCCGCAGCGCCCGGGTGCGTACGGCGTAGTGGGAGCCGATGCACATCGGTGCGAGGCCGTCGCTGTGGCCCAGCTGCACCGCGCCGTGCCAGACGGCCTCGCGGTGCACCCGGCCCCGGGCCGCCCAGGATTCCGGGCCATTGGCGTCGCACATGCTGGGCGCGGCGACATAGCCGATGGCAGGGTCGTCGAAGGGGCGGACCATTTCGGCGAGGTAGGTCGCGGCGGGCACATGGTCGCAGTCGAGCTGCGCGACCACGTCGTACCGCTGATAGCCCCAATGGTCGTAGAAGTAGGCGAGGTTGCCTTCCTTGCAGCGGGTGCGGCGCGGCCAGTCGGGCCGGTGGTAGGGGGTCACGCCGCGGCGGCAGGACATCCGCACCCGGTGCGTGCGGCACCACGCGGTGATCTCCTCGGTCGGGTCCTCGTCGCACAGCCATACGTCGTAGGGGTGCGGAAAGTCCTGGGCCAGCATCGCTTCGAGCGTCCGCCGGGCGGTGGGCCACGGCTCCGAGGGGGCGCGGGTGACGGCGAAGGCGACCCGTGCCGCGGGGACCGGCAGATCCGGGTTGACCCGGCGAATCCGGAGCGCGGTGACGAAGAAGTAGCAGGGCAGACCGGTGAGGTAGAGCAGCAGGACGCTGTTGACGATCAGTCCCGCCCAGCCGACGCGGTGCTCGGGGCGCAGCCACCAGATCCAGAAATAGAGGAAGCTCAGCGCCCAGCCCATGGCGATCGCCGTGAGGAGGGCCCGGTCGCGGCGGGGGAGCGCGGGCACGAAGGTCGTCGGCCGGACGGTGCGCACAGGGAACGGCAGTCCGAAGACGGGGCCGCCGGCACTGATCCGGACGACATTGCCGTCCGAGATCCGGGCGAGCTCACGCTCCAGCTCGGCCTTGTCTGCCGTGATCGGCTCGCTGTGCGTCATGGTGCGACGCTCCTGAGGGGCTACGACGCTGTACGCTGACTACGTACGTTTACGTCGTATATGTACGACTTTGCACCCGATGTTCCCTGGGGTCAAGGGGGCCGGAGCTACGGAGGCGGCGGTCATGCCGAAAGGGAGAGAAGCGGGGTCGGGGGCGCCCCAGGGGCGGCGCGCGAGCGACCGCGGACGATATGGGCGGCTGAGCCGCGAGCGGGTGCTCGCCACGGCCGTGGAGGTCGTCGACCGCGACGGACTCTCCGGCCTCAGCATGCGCAAGCTCGGCGCGGAACTGGGCGTGGAGGCGATGGCCCTCTACCGCTACGCACCCAGCAAGAGCGACCTTTTGGACGGCCTGGTCGAGGCGTTCTGCCTGGAACTGGAGGCGGACCTGGCGGACCAGGCGGGTCAGGCGGGTCAGGCGGACCAGGCCGAGCGGCCCCCGGGCCCGGGCTGGCAGCGGGAGCTGCACCGCATCGCGCTCGCCACCTACGGCGTGGCCCTGCGCCACCCGAACGTGGTCCCGCTCCTGGCCACCCGCCTGCTGTCCACCCCGCTGGCCCGGCGGCCCACGGCCGTGCTGCGCAGCGACGAGCGGGTCCTGGCCCTGCTGCGGGACGCGGGGCTCAGCGACCGCCGCACCGTCCAGCTGCACCGGGCGTTCACCGCGTGGCTGCTCGGCTATCTCCTCGTGGAGCTGCGGGCCATGGACGACGAGCCGGGCGAGCCGGACCCCGCCTTCCGCCTCGGTCTGCACCGCATGCCCGCGCAGGAGTTCCCGCAGCTGCGGGCCATCGCCCTGGCCCTGGACGACCGGGGCGGGCCCGGTCAACTGGCCGCGGGGCTCGACGTGTTGCTCGGATCATGAGGTGCCGTTGCGTACGGCGTCGAGGTACTCCGCGATGGCGTCCCTGTTGCGGCTCAGGCAGTTCACGCGCTCGGTCATGCGGTCCCGCTGGTGCTCCAGGGTGGCGATCATCTCCGGTGTCGCGTCCGGGAAGTAGATCGTGCGGGGCTTGTCCAGGCAGGGGAGGATCTGTTTGATGATGCGGGTGGGAAGGCCCGCGTCGAGCAGCCCGCGGATCTGCAGGATCCGGTCCACGAAGCGTTCGTCGTACTCGCGGTAGCCGTTCGCCGCGCGCTCGGCCATGATCAGGCCCTGCTCCTCGTAGTAGCGCAGCAGTCGCCGGGGTGTGCCGGTGCGCTCCGACAGCTCTCCGATCCGCATGTGCCGACCTCGCAGCCTCTCGCTTGACCTTCACATCAATGTGAGGGTTCGAGCATACGGGCATGAGCAACGACACCACACAACACGTGGGTTCCCGGGGCGGATCCGGGACCCAGAAGCTGCCCATCGCCGCCCTCCTCGCCCTCGCCACCGCCGTCTTCATCACCAGCCTCACCGAGACCCTGCCCGCGGGACTGCTGCCCGCGATGAGCGCCGACCTGGGCGTCGGCGAGTCCGCGATGGGCCAGACGGTCACCATCTACGCGATCGGCACCGCGCTCACCGCGATCCCGCTGACCGCGGCCACCGCGGGGTGGCGGCGCAAGCGGCTGCTGCTGACCGCGATGACCGGCTTCGCCCTCGCCAACACCGTCACGGCGGTCTCCGGCAACTACCCGTTGACCATGGTGGCCCGGTTCGTCGCCGGTGTGGCGGCCGGTCTCGCCTGGGCGCTGCTCGCCGGATACGCCCGCCGCCTGGCACCGGTCCAGCTGCAGGGCAAGGCGATCGCGATCGCCATGGCCGGCATCCCCGTCGCCCTCTCGCTCGGGGTGCCCGCAGGGACCTTCCTGGGCAAGGCGCTCGGCTGGCGCGTCGCGTTCCTGCTGATGACCGTGCTCACCGTCGTACTGCTCGCCTGGATCACCGTGTCCGTGCCCGACCACCCCGGACAGCGGCGCGACGGCCGCACCCCGGTCCTCTCGACCCTGCGCATCCCCGGCGTGACGCCGGTGCTGACCGTCACGCTGGTCTTCGTCCTGGCCCACACCATCCTCTACACCTACATCGCCACGTTCCTCGACCACCTCGGCATGGGCGGCTCCACCGACCTCGTCCTGCTCGTCTTCGGCGCCGCCTCCCTGCTGAGCATCTGGATCGTGGGCGCCCACATCCACCGCAGGCTCCGTACGCTCACCATCGCGAGCGCCCTGCTGGTCGCCGTGGCCGCCGGGCTCCTCGCGGTGCTCGCCGAAAGCCCCGCCCTCGTCTACGTGGCCGTGACGCTGTGGGGGCTCGGCTGGGGCGGCGCTCCCACGCTGCTTCAGACCGCCGTCGGCGACGCGGGCGGCGATGCGGCGGACGCCGCTCAGGCCATGCTCGTCACGCTCTGGAACGCGGCCATGGCGGGCGGCGGCGTCGTCGGCGGCATCCTCCTCGGTCAGTTCGGCTCGCAGTCCTTCCCCTGGAGCGTCCTGGCCCTGCTCGTACCGGTGCTCGTGGTGGTGGTCGCCGCCCGCAGGCACGGCTTCCCCGCCCGGCGCGCGGCGGCGCATTCCGGACCCGGGGCGGCGCCGGAACTCACCGAGTACGCAAAGGAGTTCACATCCGCTTCGCCCCGGCCTTGATGGCCTCCCGGATCCGGGTGTACGTGCCGCAGCGGCAGATGTTGCGGATCTCGTCCAGGTCGCCGTCGCTGATCTCACGACCGGCGTCGGCGGCCTGCCGCACCTTGGCGACCGCGGCCATGATCTGCCCCGGCTGGCAGTACCCGCACTGCGACACGTCGAGGTCGAGCCAGGCCTCCTGCATGGGGTGCAGTTCCTTGCCGACCGTGCCGGGCAGGCCCTCGATCGTGGTGATCTCGTCGTCGGAGCCGATCTTCGACACCGGCACCGAACAGGGGTTGAACGCCTTGCCGTTGATGTGCGACGTACAGGACTGGCAGACACCGAGACCGCAGCCGTACTTGGGTCCCGTGACGCCGAGCAGATCGCGCAGGACCCACAGGAGGCGTACGTCGTCCTCGGCCTCGACGGTGATCCGCTCGCCGTTGAGCTTGAAGGTGTGGCTTGGCACGGAGGGCTCCTCAGTAGGCGCGGTCGAGACCGTCGGTCGGGGACTGCGGGGTTGACGGCTCGAGCGGCAGCGGTTCGAAGCTGAGCGTGCCGTGGTTGATCGGGAAGCTGGTCGGCAGCGTCCCGGTGGCGCGTGCGTAGGCGCAGGCGATCGCGGCGAACGCGGGCGCGACGCCCAGCTCGCCCGCCCCGGCGGGCTTGTCACCGGTCCTTGCCATCACGACGACCCGCAGGTCGGGCGGGGTGTTCCACTGCCGGGTGTAGAAGTAGTTGTCCCAGCTGCCCTCCAGCGGGATGCCGTCCTTGATGTGCAGGCTTGAGGTGAGCGCCATGGCCAGGGCGTCGTTCATGCCGCCCATCAACTGGGCTTCCAGGCCACGGGGGTTGATGGCGAAGCCCGCGTCCACGACCATCAGCGCCTTGGTGACGCGCGGTCCGGTGACTCCGTCCTTCACCTTCCGGTTCACCGTTTCCGGCCGGCAGTCGATCTCGACGAGCGCGGCGACCGCTCCCCGGTACTCGGAGTGCAGCGCGATGCCCTGCGCGATCCCGGCGGGAAGGGACTTGCCCCACTCGCCTTCCTCAACCGCCTTGTCCAGTACGGCCCGCAGCCGCTTGTCCTTGAGGAACTCGCGGCGGAACTCCACGGGACCCTTGCCGAGCTTCGCCGCGAGCAGGTCGACGACCAGCTCCCTGGCACACGCCACGTTCGGCGAGTAGATGTTGCGCATGCTGCCCGTGTTGAACTTCAGCGGCACCTCATTGAGCAGCTGCGTGGTCACCCCGAAGTTGTACGGAGTGGACTGGGTCAGCTGGAAGATGGTCTCGGCGAACGTCAGATTGCCCGCCACCGGCAGCTTCGCCGCCGTCGACGTGATCATCTCGCCCAGGCCGTGCCCGAAGTCGGTCTGTGAACTGGTGTGCCGCTGCTCGTAGCTGAGCACATTGCCGAGCCCGTACGTCGCGCGGACCCGTGAGACACACATCGGATGCGTGCGCCCCTGCCGGAAGTTGTCCGTACGGGACCACGACAGCTTGACCGGCTTGCCCATCTTCTGCGAGATCTCGGCGGCTTCGGCGGCCACGTCGTGGAAGAGATGCCGCCCGAACGAGCCGCCGCCCTCGATCACATGCACGGTGACCGCCTTCTGGGGCAGCCCGAGCCGCGTGGCGATGTCCCGCTGGGCGACGATCGGCACCTTGAGGCTCGACCAGATCTCGGCCCGGTCGGCGCGCACGTCCGCGATCGCGTTGTCGGGCTCCAGCGGGCTGTTGCTGGCGAACGCGAAGGTGAACTCGGCGTCGACCTTCTTGGTGAGCAGCGGCGGCACGACCATCGGCAGCGCCGCCTTCTTGAGCTTGGCGAGGACGGTGTCGTCCGACTCCCCGTCGACGGTGCCACGGCCCCAGGTCACCTTCAGCGCCCGCAGCGCGTCGATGCACTGGCCGAACGTCTCGCCGCGCACCGCCACACCGTGCCGGACGGTCACGACATCGGTGATGCCCGGCATGTCCCGCACCGCGTCCGCGTTCTCCACGGACACGACCGTGCCGTTGATCGTCGGCGGCCTGCGCACCATCGTCGGCTTGGCGTCCGGGACGTGCAGGTCCATCCCGAACGTCTTCTTCCCGGTCACGGCGGCCAGCGCGTCGACGCGGTTCTGCGGGGTGCCGAGGACGGTGAACTCCGAGGGGTCCTTCAGCCGGGCCGAGGCCTGGACGACGTGGGTGCTTGCCGCCGCCTTCGCGAGCGATCCGTACGTGGCGCTCTTCTCGGAGCCGTACGCGATGACGCCGTCCTTGGTGGTGAGTTCGGACGCGTCGACGCCCCACTGCTCGGCGGCCGTCGCCACGAGCCGCTGCCGGGCCACGGCCGCCGCGACGCGCACCGGGCGGTACATGCTGCGCATCGAGTTCGAGCCGCCGGTCATCTGGTTCATCAGGAGTTCAGGGCGGGCGTCGGCCATCGTCACCTTGACCTTGCCGATGGGCAGGTCCATCTCCTCGGCGATCATCATCGCGACCGCCGTGGTCATGCCCTGGCCCACCTCAGCGCGCGGCACCGCGAAGGACGCGGTGCCGTCGGTGTGCACCTGGACGGCGATCAGGCCCGCGGTGGGCGCCGCCGCCAGGTTCTGCAGATCGCCGAGGTCGAGGAGGTTCTCGGGCTGCGGCGGCGACGGCACCACGGCCTCGGCGCTCTCGCCGGCCGAGTCGACGCCGAACCGTACGCCGACGGCCAGCGTGGGCGCCGCGAGCAGATAGGCGAGCACCCTGCGGCGGCCGGGCCCCTCGGACCCGTCGGGCCCATTCGGTTCAGCCTCCGCATCCTGTGCCGAACGGCGCTGTGCTGCCATGGGTGCTCCTCCCCGGAACGTGAACGATCAGCCGGGGGAGCCTATGGCGCGGCGGCGGGGGCCGCAGGCAGCGGGCGAAAAATCCACAGGGCCACCACAGGAATTGACCGGAAGTCAGCTCAGCGGCACGTTCAGCGGCGCGTCGAGAGGGGGCGTGACGAGGAGTCCGGTCAGGAGCGCGTCCGTCGCGGGCCCGAAGAGGTGTTCCCCTTCGGAGACGGACTCCAGGCCGATGACGAGGGCTATGCACATGTCGGCGGCCTCGGCCGGTTCCACCGTCGCGGGGGTCCCCGCCTCGCCGAACAGGCCGATGAGCAGGCGGCGCAGCGAGCCCGTGAAGTCGTGGCAGATGTCGCCGAACAGGCGGGCCTTGTGGTCGAGGAGTTCGGCGGAGTGCGGAGAGTCCCCGGCCAGGCGCAGGACCAGGTCGAGCTTGGCCGCGAGGACGCCCCGGATGCGTTCGGCCTGCGGGGCGTCCGGGGTGGCGGCCGCCCGCTCGGCCCGCTCCAGCGCCTGGGTGTGCAGGCGCCGGGCGAGCTTGCGGAAGGCGTCGTCCTTGTTGCGTACGTACTGGTAGACCGCTGACCGGGACACGCCCATGGTGGTGGCGATGTCGTCCATCGTGGTGCGCCGTACGCCGTACCTGGTGAGGCAGTCGTAGGCGGCATCGAGGACCTCGTCGAGCCGGTCGGTGCCCATCGGGCTCAGGCCAGCTTCTTCAGGAGTTCGGTGGCCAGCGGGGCGGCGGACGCCGGGTTCTGACCGGTGACCAGGTTGCGGTCGACGACGACCTTCGGGGCCCACGGCTCGCCCTCCTGGAAGTCGGCGCCCGCCACGACCAGGCGGTCCTGGAGCAGCCACTTGGCCTTGTCGGCGAACCCGGACTGGGTCTCCTCGACGTTGGTGAAGCCGGTCAGCTCATAGCCGGCGAAGGCGTTGGAGCCGTCGGCCTTCGTCGCGGCGAGCAGGGCGGCCGGGCCGTGGCAGACGACGCCGAGCGGCTTGCCCGACTCCAGGGCGAGGGTGAGCAGCCTGCCGGAGTCCGCGTTGACGGCGAGGTCCTCCATGGGGCCGTGGCCGCCGGGGTAGAAGACCGCGGCATAGTCGGCCAGGTCGACCTCGTCGATCTTGATGGGGTGGTTCAGCTCGTCGATCGATTCGAGGGTGGCGGCGACCTTGTCGGCGCCTTCCTGGCCGCCGTTGAACTCGGGCGCCAGGCTCGCCCGGTCCACGGGCGGGACGACACCGCCCGGCGTCGCGACGACGATCTCGTGGCCCGCGGCCTTGAACGCCTCGTACGGGGCGACGGCCTCCTCGGCCCAGAAGCCGGTCGGGTGCTGGGTGCCGTCGGCCAGGGTCCAGTGGTGGGCGCCGGTCAGGACGAAAAGGATCTTGGACATGTGTCTCTCCGAGGCTTCCGAGGCTGGAGTACCTGACGTTCCGTGCTCAGAACGTCAGTGCGTTGATGCCTCGAAGGTAGGGCCGCCGCCCCAAGGAAATCCAATAGGCTGAGCCATATGGGAGATAAGGATTCCGATGGATCGCCGGGAGCGGCGCAGACGACGAGTGCCGCCGGCGGTCCGCTGGACCTGAACCTGCTGCGTACGTTCCTGGCGGTGTACCGGTCGGGCTCCTTCACGTCTGCCGCGCGCCTGCTCGGCCTCTCGCAGCCCACCGTCACCACCCAGATCCGCGCCCTGGAGCGGCAGCTCGACCGGGAGCTGTTCGAGCGGCTGCCGCGCGGCGTCGCCCCCGCGCCGTTCGCGGACGCGCTCGCTGCCCGCATCGTCGATCCCCTCGACGCCCTCGCGGCGGTCACCGGTCACGGCGGCCCCCTCGACGGCGCCCCTGCCGGGCCCGTCCATCTGGCGGGCCCGGCCGAGATGCTCTGCCACTGCGCGCTGCCCGCCCTCGCGCCGCTGGTCGAGAAGGGCGTCCGGCTGCGGGTCAGCACCGGCCTGACCGATCCGCTCCTGGACGAGCTGCGCGCCGGACGCCACGACCTGGTGATCGCCACGGCCCGGCCCCGCGGGCGTTCCCTGCACGCCGTGCCGCTGGCCGACGAGGAGTTCGTCCTGGTCGCAGCGGAGTCGTGGGCCGAGCGGATCGGCGGCCCCGACCGGATCGCCGCCGAAGGGCCCGCGGTGCTGCACGGCGTCCCGCTCGTCACCTACGCCGAGGATCTGCCGATCGCCCGCCGCTACTGGCGGCACGTGTTCGGCAAGCGCCTGACCCGCGAGGCCTCCGTCACCGTGCCCGACCTGCGCGGCGTGCTCTCCGCCGTGATCGCGGGCGCGGGCTTCTCCGTGCTGCCCCGCTATCTCTGCCGCGACGCGCTGGCCGCGGGCAGCCTCGTCCTGCTGCACGATCCGCAGGACGCGCCGATCAACACCGGCTACCTGGTCCAGCGCCCAGGCTCCGCGGACAACCCGCACGTCGCGCTGGTCCGCGACCGGCTGATCCAGTCGGCCCGCGCCTGGTAGCCGCGGGCCGGCTCACCCGGCGGCCGCCTCCTCGGTGATCCGCTCCCACTGGGCGCCCATCGCTGCGGCGAGCGCCTGCGCGGCCGACAGCGGACGCACCATCACCGTGAACTCGTCGATCAGGCCGTTCTCGTCGAGGTGGAGGAAGTCGCAGCCAGTGATCTCGCGGTCGCCGACGCGGGCTTCGAAGACGAGCGCGGAATCGCGGCCCCCGGCGTCATTGATCTCGCGTACGTAGCGGAAGTCCTCGAAGACGCGCGTGACGCCGCGCAGGATCGCGGCCGTGGTCGCCTTGCCGGGGTAAGGGCGGAACACGACCGGGCTGCTGAAGACGACGTCATCGGCCAGGAGCGCCTCGATGGCCGCGTGATCGCCCGCCTCGACGGCCTTGCGGAATGCCTGCATGCCCACACCTCATAGTCAATTTGTTGAGTACGTGCGTGGGAGACTAATCACATCGGTGTACGGTGTCCAGATGTCTCTGAAGTACGCGGTCCTGGCGGCGCTCCTGGAAGGCGAGTCGTCCGGCTACGACCTGGCCAAGGTCTTCGACGTGTCCGTGGGGAACTTCTGGTCGGCCACGCCCCAGCAGCTCTACCGCGAGCTGGAGCGCCTGGACGGCGAGGGCCTGATCGAGGCGCGCGTGGTGCAGCAGGAACGCAGGCCGAACAAGCGGATGTACACGCTCACCGACACGGGCCGCCGCGCACTGCACGCCTTCGCGGCCGAGCCGCCGCGCCCGACCGCCATCCGCGACGAACTCCTGGTCAAGATCCAGGCCATGGACGCGGGAGACCCGGAGGCCACCCGGGCGCTCCTGGAGGAGCGCGCGACGTGGTCGCGGGGCAAGCTCGCCGGCTATGAACGGCAGCGCGAACGCCTCCTCGCCGGACGTGACGAGGAGGCGTTTCTGCGCGACGCCGAACGCGTCGGCCCCTACCTCACGCTGATGCGCGGCCGCGCCTTCGAGGAGGAGAACCTGCGCTGGTGCGAGCGGGCCCTTGAGATCCTGGCCCGCCGCGAGACTTCGCCCTCCCCGGCTCCCTACCCGGCGGCGTACACGTCCTCGACGTAACGCCCCGCCCCGATCAGCTCGTCGAGCCACTTCTCCGAGTCCTCGGCCGTGGCCCCCGGTGTGCGGTCCCGGTGGAGGGTGCGGAAGGCGTCGCGTACGCCGGGCGCCATGCGGGAGCCGTCGCCGCAGACGTAGACGCGAGCGTCGGCGGTCAGCAGCCCCCACACCTCGTCGCCCTCGGCGGCGATGCGGTGCTGGACGAAGGTGACCCCGTCGACCGGCGCCTCGCTGAACGCGGGCCGCAGCGAGACCGCCCCCGCTGCCTCTGCGGCGCGCAGCTCATCGGCGTGCAGGAAGTCGGCGTCCGGCCGGTCGCAGCCGAAGTAGCAGAGCGCGGGCGGGAGTTGGGAGCCCGAGGCCAGCAGCGCGGCACGGTCCTCGACCGTACCCCGGAAGGGCGCGAGACCGGTGCCGGCGGCGACCATGATGACCGGCGCTGTGTCTGCTGTGTCCCCGTGATCGATACGGAACGCCTCGCGGCACGGCTGGACACGGGCGAGGACCGTGTCGCCAGGACGCAGGCCGACCAGATGGCCGGAGCCCGTCCCCCGGTAGAGGCGGCCGCTCCCGGAGCGGGCGGGCGCCTGCAGCAGGGAGACCATCAGGTCCACCTGGCCCGGCCGGACCGCGGGCGACGAGGACACCGAATAGTGGCGCGGACGCAGCGGCGTGAGCACCTCCAGAAGCGTCGGCCAGTCCAGGGCGCCGCGCAACGCCGGGTGCGCCTCGACCACTTCGAGCAGCGTGCGCCCGTCGGCGGCCCGAGCCTCGGCATCGTCGGCCAGGGCGGCGAGGGCCACACGCTCCGGCGGGCACGGATTGGCAGCGGCGAGCGCGGCCAGCTGCCCGGCGGTCGGGCGCTCCTGCAACTCGACGTGGCGGGACAGGAGTTGGCGGACCGTCAGCGGACGGTCCACGGCGAGACCGTCACGGCGCGGGCGGCCCGCGCGGATGTCAAGGGCGGCGTCCAGGTCCAACCCGAGTGCCCCGGCGGCCCGTTCGACCGATGCCGGGTCCTGGACGGGCAGTACGGTGAGGTGGTCGCCGGTGCGGTAGGTCACGCCGTCGGGCAGCGCGAGCCGCAGGAACCGCTTGACGCGGGGGTGGCCGGGCGCGGTGAGGTCGTACGCCTCCGTCACGGTCATCGGGGCGAGCCCGTGGCGCGCGGCAAGGGCGTCCAGCGGGCCGCCGGTCAGCTCACGGACCTCGTACGCGTCCGAGAGGTGATCCGCTTCCGCTTCCGCCGCGTCGGGGTCGCCGTACCGCTCGAGCAGCGCGGTGCGCAGCCGGGCCGTGAAGTCCCGTACCGCGCCGCCGAGATCGCCCGACGCGTCGGCCGCCGTACGGTCGAGCAGCCGGGTGCCGCCAAGCTCCGTGAGCCGCTCGTCGAAGCGGGTCGGGACGTGCTGATAGGTGGCGGCCCAGTTGCGGTCGCCCACGCCGAGCACCGCGTACGTGACGTTCTCGGCGGTGGCCGCGGGCGCGCCGTCCAGCCAGGAGGTGAACGCCGCCGCGTCGTCGGTGGGGCGGCCGTTGTAGGAGGCCGCGGTGATGACGACCGGGCGGTCGACGGGCAGTGCCCCGGCGTAGGCGTCCAGCGGCGCGACCTCCGTCTCGCAGCCCACCGAGGCCGCCTCGTCGGCGAGTTGGGCCGCGAAGTCCCGGCAGGTGCCGTAGTTGCTGCCGTGCAGGAACAGCGCGCGGGTGCCGGCGCGAACCCGGGCGGGCAGCGCCACCGCATCGGTCTCGGCGGCAGCCGCGGGGCGGGCGGCGGTGCCCGGCAGCTCACCGTGCAGGCGGTCGGCCGCGGTGCGGGGTGTGAGGGTGAGCGTGAAGCCATCGGGCTTGAGGGTGAGCGTCTCCTTGACGGTCAGCCGGTAGTCGGCGTGGTCGTGCAGCCGGTAGCGGTGGACCAGCATGGCGAGCAGCATCGTCGCCTCGTGCAGCGCGAACTGCCGCCCGATGCAAGCCCGTTCACCGGTGCCGAACGGCTTGAACGCGTGCGGGGAGCGGGCCGCCTCCGCCTCCGGGGTGAAGCGCGAGGGGTCGAAGAGCTCCGGGTTGTCGCCCCACACCGGCTGCCGGTGCAGCATCGGGGTCAGGACCGTGACGCCCTGCCCGGCGCGCAGCGGGATGCGGCCGCCGAGGAGCGTGTCCTCGCGGGCGTGGCGGCCGAACGCGGCGGCCGTCGGCCACAGCCGCAGCGCTTCGTTGAGCACCTGATGGGTGTACGTGAGCCGCCCCACCTCGTCGAACGTCGGCTCGGGGTCGGCGGTGTCCCCCCAGAGCGCGTCGACCTCGCGGCGCACGAGCCGCAGCACGGCGGGGTGCTTGGAGAGGTAATACAGGGCGAAGGACATCGCGCCCGACGTCGTCTCGTGCCCCGCGATCAGGAACGTGATCACCTGGTTGCGGATGTTGGCGGTGCTCAGCTTCCCGCCGTCGCCGGGATGCCGCGCGGTGAGCATCAGGCCGAGCAGATCCTCGGCGGACTCCGCCGTACCGGGAGCGTCGGCGCGCGCGGAGACGACCTCGTCGACCACCTGTGCCAGATAACGGGCGTCGGCCCGGAACGCCGCGTCGGCCGCCGAGTGGTCACTGCCCGGCGTACGGCTCAGACGCGTCATGCTCCACTCCAGGCAGCGCACCATGGAGTCGACGAACGGATGCGGCTCGGCCCGCTCGAAGGACCCGAAGTCATAGCCGAACCCGGCGAGTCCGATGGTGTCCAGGGTCATCCGGGTCATGTCGCCGGGCACGTCCACGGGGCGCCCGTCGCAGGCGCCGCGGTCCCACGACTCGATGAGCCGGTGGGCGACGCGCAGCATGACCGGGTGGTAGGTCCGCATCGAGCCCAGTGCGAACGCGGGCATCAGGATGTCGTGCGCGCGGGCCCAGTCGGGCTCGTCGTTGTACGCGGTGAACAGGCCGTCCGCGGTGAACTCGCGCACGTTCTCCAGGGCGGGCCCGACATGCTTGGCGAACCGCTGCTCGTCGGCGAGTTCGGTGACGAGGTCGAGATCGCTGACGAACAGGGCGTCCCTGCCGTGCAGCCGTCGCCGCACCACCGGGCCGTGCCGCCGGGTCAGCTCCATGGCCTGCTGCAGCGGGGCGGCCCCAGGACCGGTCGCGGAGATGTCGATCAGCGGGATGCCGTCGACGTCGATCGTCTGTCCGGTCGCGGACAGGTCCGGGAGCGCTGCGGTGGGGGCGGGTGTGGGGGGCATGGCGCGACAACTGCCTTTCGCCGTACGGAATTCACTGCTCCCCAGCTTGATCTTTCTTACCCCCGGGTCAGTACCGCGCCACTACATGATTGTGTAGTGCATTGAGCCGCCACGTACTTGACGGCTCCCGCCCTGATCGGCCTCGCACGGAAGGAGCCGCCGCACATGGACACGGCGCCGTCGACGGACTCCGTGCTGTGGCGCAACCGCGCCATGAGGCTGTTCGACCGCATCCCGACGCCGGTCGCGGTGTGCGCCGCCGACGGGGCGATCATCCTGGCCAACCCGGCGATGGCGGCGGAGTGGGGCAGCGCGCCCGGCGCCCTGCGCGACCGCAACGTCCTGGAACTGTTCCGCCCCGAGGAGAAGACCCAGGTCGTGCGGATCGTCGAGGCGCTGCGCCTGGGCCGCCGCTCCCGCTACCCCGTCGCCGTGCGCTGGGAGGCCGCCGACGGCGTGCGCCGCCACGGCGAGCTGACGGCGGAGCCGGTGAGCGACACCGCCGACGAGGTCCCCGGGCTGCTCGTACTGCTCCGCGTCCTGGGCGAGGACACCGCCCCCGCCGCGCCGGAGACGACGGCTGTGGCCACCCCGTCCGAGGCCCGCATCCTGGCCCTGCTCGCCACGGGCGCCACCACGGAAAGGGCGGCCCGCGAAACGGGCCTCACCCGCGACGGCGTCACCTACCACCTGCGCCGCCTGACCGAGCGCTGGGGCGCGTCGAACCGGACGGAGCTGGTCGCGCGGGCGTACGCGCTGGGGGTGCTGGTTCCGGGGGAGTGGCCGCCGAAGGTGGCGGCAGCGGCGACCGGGGGTCAACCGATCGGTTGACCCGGCCGTCCCCCGTCGGGGCGGGCGAAGGCGGCTCCTAGGTCGACGGGGTCGGGCCGGATCCGGACCCAGGATGGATGGCAGAGCGGGAACGCAGAGCTTCCCGAGCTTCCCCGGTCCATCGGGCCGCTCAACCGGTCCATCGGGCCGCTCAACCGGTCCATCCGGCCGGTCCCCCGGTCCATCCGGCCGGTCCCCCGGTCCATCAGGCCGGCCCATTCGAAGGAGCCCACCATGAAGAAGATTTCGCTGCGTACCCGCGTCCTCACCGGCACCGTTGCCGCCGCCGCCCTCTCCGCCGGCACGTTCGGAGCCGTCTCCGCCAACGCCGCCACGCCGGCCGCCCCCGCCGCGGCCAAGGCCGACACCGCCGGCAAGAACGTCACGCAGACCTCCCACCTGACGATCGACGCCGCCACCGAGGCCGCGCAGGCCACCCTGGACGCCGCCGAGAAGGAGAACCAGCGCGTCTCCGTCGCCGTCGTGGACCGCAACGGCAACACCATCCTGACGCTGCGCGGCGACGGCGCGGGCCCGCAGTCCTACGAGGCGGCCGAGAAGAAGGCGTTCACCGCCGTCTCCTGGAACGCCCCGACCTCCGAGCTGGCCAAGCGCCTCGACAAGGCCCCCACGCTGAAGGACATCCCCGGCACCCTCTTCCTCGCGGGCGGCGCCCCCGTCGCCGACAAGGGCGCCCCGATCGCGGGCATCGGCGTCGCGGGCGCGCCCTCCGGCGACCTGGACGAGAAGTTCGCCCAGGCCGGCGTCGCCGCCCTCGCCAAGTAGCCGCGGCCCTGTACCCCGGCGGCACCCGCCCCCCGTACGGGTGCCGCCGGCCTTCTCGTACGTACGCCCATACGCCCATACGTCTCTGGAGGACCGAGATGCACGACCGCGACCGCCGGCTCCTGGAGGCCGCCCGCCGGGGTGACGCCGCCGAGGTGCGCGCCGCCCGGGACGCGGGAGCGTCCGTGGAGGCCCGCGACGAGGAGCTGCGCTCCCCGCTGCTGCTCGCCTCGCTGGGCAGCCATGTAGAGGCCGCCCGCGTCCTGGTCGAAGCCGGGGCGGACCCGAACGCGCAGGACCGCCGCAGCGACAGCGCGTGGCTGGTCACCGGGGTCACCGGCAGCGTCCCGATGATGCGCGTGCTGCTGCCCGCGGGGCCGGACCTGACCCTGCGCAACCGGTTCGGCGGCGTCTCGCTGATCCCGGCGAGCGAGCGCGGCCACGTCGCCTACGTACGCGCGGTGCTGCGCGAGACGGACATCGACGTGAACCACGTCAACGACCTCGGCTGGACGGCCCTCTTGGAGGCCGTGATCCTCGGCGACGGGGACCTGCCGCACCAGGAGATCGTGGAACTGCTCATCAGGGCGGGCGCCCGCCCCGACCTCGCCGACGCGGACGGCGTCACACCGCTGCGGCACGCCGAGCGGCGCGGCTTCGACACCATCGCGGCGCTCCTGCGGGCCGTGTCGTGAGGGCGGGCCTGCTCGGCGCGGTGGCCGTGGTCCTCCTGGTCACCGGCTGCTCGGCGGCCGGGGCGGCCGGGTCCGAGGCCCCCGCACCCCGGACGGCGAGCGTCACCCCCTCCGCCCCCGCCCCGGAGCGCACCCCGGACGGCACCCTCCTCGTCGCCGACTTCGACAGTGACACCGTCACGTTCGTCGACCCCGAACGCGGGCCCATCGACTCGGTGAAGGTGGGGACCGCGCCGTACGGCCTGGTCGTCGGGGACGACGGCAGGGCATGGGTCGCGACCGCGGAGGGCGTGGCCGTCGTCGACACCGCGTCGCGCGAACGGCTCGACCGGATCCCGTACGACACCGACACCGGCCCCGTCACGACGGGCGAATACCGGGGCGGCGGCATGGGCATCGCGCTCGCGCCGGACGGCGAACGGGTCTACGTCGGCGTCAACGTCCCCGACGCGAAGGGCGTCCTGGAGGTCATCGACACCAAGGAGCGCGAGGTCACGGACACGGTTCCGGTCGGCCGCCGCCCCTTCGACGTCGACGTGGCCCGGGACGGCGACGAGGTGTACGCCACCGGCCACGACTCCTACGACGTGACCGCCGTACGCGCCGACACCCTCACCCCGCGCCTCCTCGAAGTCGCCCCCTACGGCACCGAGGGCGACCTCGGCTCCTGGCTGAAGCCGCACTACGCCGTCGTACGCGAGGACGGAAAGCTCGCCCTGCCCTTCGAGGGCGAACGCCTCGCCGTACTCGATCCGCGTACTGGCGACGTCGACATCGAACGCATGACGGCCAACACCCACCAGCACGGCGCCGCACTCGCCCCGGACGGCACCCTCCTCGTGGTCGGCACGGGCCCGATCGACGGCTCCGACAAGGGCCCGTCCCTGACGATCCGCGAGCCCGGCGGCGCAGAACGGGTGATCCCCCTCGACGGCTCGCACGAGGACGTCACCGTCACCGAGGACGGCCGGACGGCCTACGTCACCGGCGGCTTCACCCGCGACGGCTCCTGGGACGGCATCACCGTCGTCGACCTGGACAGCGGCGACACGCGTCGACTGCCCGCGGGGGTGCGGCCGTTGGGGATCGCGGTGCTCTGAGGCGGGCACGCTGCTCGTCCCCTACGGCCTCCTGACCGCTGTGCTCGCCCTCACCCGGAGCGGCGGCCACACCGCGTCCTCGATGACGGAGTGGGTGGTGTCTGGTCCGATGGCCTGCTCGCGGTCCGGCATCAGGCGAGTGAGGTGTGCCAATGGCTCAGTCAAATCAGCGTCGGTTGAGCCAGGGTGCTGATGGATGGTGTGATGGTCCAGTCGATGGCGCTGCGGATTCCGCGGCGCCTTTTTCATGCGGACAGTCGGGCAGGATGCAGAAGGGGCGGGAAGCAGTGCTGAAGAGGGTGTTCGTGGCGCCGGATCCGGGGCGGGCGCGGTTGCGCTTCGCGTCTCGGGCCGTCCTCGGGGTCGGCCTCGCCGTGGCCCTCTGCGGTGTGGCCGGACACTCGCTCGTCGCGGCGATCACGGGCGGCCTCGCCGCGCTGCTCGCCCTCTTCACGGTGACCGACGCGACCGTGCGCGGACAGGCCGTCACCACCGCCCTGCTGCCGGTCGTCGGGTTTCCCGTGCTGGCTCTCGCGGCGGGACTGCATGACGTTCCGGTGGCGCGGGACGTCGCCTTCCTCGCGGTCATGGGCGCCGGGGTGTACGCGCGGCGGTGGGGGCCGCGCGGGCACTCGCTCGGGGTTTTCGCGTTCATGATGTTCTTCGCGACGCAGTTCCTGCACACGCGTCCGGGGCAGCTGCCCGAGCTGTTCGCCGCCGTCCTGCTCTCGCTGTGCGCCTCCTCGGCCGTGCGGTTCGGGGTGTGGTGCTACGAGCGGCGGCAGCCGCCCGCGGCCGTGTCGGCCCCGCCCGGCGGCGAGGGTCTTGCGCGTACGACGACCCGGCAGGCCGTCCAGGCGACGCTCGGCGGGGCCTTCGCCCTTGGTCTGGGGCAGGTGCTTTCCGACCAGCGCTGGTACTGGGCGGTGGGCGCCACCTGGTGGGTCTTCGTCAACACCGCGTCGAGCGGCGAGACGCTGGTGCGCAGCTTCCGGCGGGTCCTCGGCACCGTCATCGGCATCGGCGTCGGCTTCGTCCTCGCGGTGCCGCTGCACGGCGCTCCCGTGCCCTCGGCGGTCATCGTCGCCGTCAGCGTCTTCGGGATTTTCTACACCGCAGCCGTGTCGTACACGTGGATGATGCTCGCCGTCACCGTGATGGCCGGGGTGCTGTACGGCCTGCTCGGGGTCCTGAACCCGGGGCTGCTCGCCCTGCGCGTCGCCGAGACCGGCGTCGGGGCGCTCGGTGCCGTCATCGCCGTGCTCCTCGTCCTGCCCGTGACCACGCACGCCACCACCAACGCCTGGATCCAGCGCGCCCTGCGCTGTGTGCACGCCTGCACCGCCGAGGCCGCCGCCCGGCTCGCCGGATCCGAGTCGGCGGACCCCGCCCCGCACGTCGCCGAGCTTGAGCAGCTCCTGGGCAAGGTGCGGTTCTCGCTCGCCCCGCTGGTGCATCCGCTCAGCCCGCTGCGGGCCCGCAAGGAGCGCGCCCGTCAGGTGCTCGCGCTGCTCGACGACTGTGCCCGCGAGGTGCGCGGCCTCGCCTCGATCGCCGCCGACCCCGAGGCCTCGCACGACGCGCGCCTCGCTGCCGCGTGCTGGCGTGTGGAGGCTGCGGTGGAGGCGCTGACCGCCCCGGAGCGGATGCTCGGCGGCCACGCTGCTCACCCGGTGGCCGTGCCGCAGGGCGCCGCCGTCGAGCCGGTGCTCGCCCATCTCCATGGCCTGGAGAAGGCTCTTGCCGAGCTGTCGGGGCCGCTGCACAGCCCGACGCGTACGCCGCTGATCGGGGCGTGAGGGCTCCGCTGGTTGGGCGGTGACGAAGCTGGGGCTTTCCGTGGCTCGTGGCGGCCGCGGGACGAAGGGGGCTTTCGGCGGCTCGGCGTCCGCCGGCCGTCTGTGGCTGGTCGCGCAGTTCCCCGCGCCCCTGCGGGGCGCTCAGCCGCGAGCTCTTCGTGCGCCCCCACGCGCCTGTACTGACCTGCTGCTTCGACCCGCGGCGTGGACAATTCGCCCGGAACTGAGGCACGTTCACCAGGCACATACAGGGTGGATCAGCCCGCCCGAGGGGTAACTCCGCGGCTAACAGACGCGCGGGCCGTGCGGGAGCGGTCCGTGCCCCGGAGCCGCCTGGGGGTGCCATGCGGAATTTCCTGCGCAGGACCGGACACGGGAAGCCCGTCGACGCCGTGGACCACCCGCACCAGCGCGCCGCCGACACGCGGTGTCCCGACGGCGCGGCGGGCCACGAGGAAGGAGCCCCGGGAGCCCCGCCCGCACCCGGCATCCTGCCGGAACCCGCCCTCCGCCGAGCCGCCGCCGAGTTCATCCGGCTGCACCACGCCGAGGCCGGGCTCGGCGACCCCGCCCCCCGCATGGCCCGGGTGTTCGCCGAGATCGCGGACACCGGCACCTACCGCCACACCCCGGACGAACTCGTCTTCGGCGCCCGGCTCGCCTGGCGCAACGCCGCCCGGTGCATCGGGCGCCTCTACTGGCGATCCCTGCGTGTCATCGACCGCAGGGAGCTGACCGGCGCCGATGACGTCGCCGCCGGCGCGGCGGAGCATCTGCGGGAGGCCGTGCGCGACGGGCGGCGGATCAGGCCCCTCATCACCGTCTTCGCGCCCGACGCTCCGGGGCGTCCGGGGCCGCGCATCTGGAACGAGCAGCTCATCCGGTACGCGGGGTACGAACGCCCCGGCGGCGGTGTCACCGGCGACCCCCGCAACGTCGGCATCACCGCGCTCGCGCGCCGCCTCGGCTGGCCCGGCGGCCCCGGCAGCCCCTTCGACGTACTGCCCCTGGTGATCCAGGGAGGCAACGACAAGCCCCGCTGGTTCGTACTGCCGCCCGACGCCGTTCTGGAAGTCCCGATCGAGCATCCTGAGGACGCGCGGTGGGCGGCGCTCGGACTGCGCTGGCACGCCGTGCCCGCGATCGCCTGCATGTGCCTGGAGATCGGCGGTGTCTGCTATCCGGCGGCGCCCTTCAACGGCTGGTACATGGGCACCGAGATCGGCGCCCGCAACCTCGCCGACAGCGACCGCTACGACCTCCTGCCGCGCGTCGCCGAACTGCTCGGCCTCGACACCGGCAGCGACCGCTCGCTCTGGAAGGACCGCGCCCTCGTCGAGCTCAACCGCGCCGTGCTGCACTCCTTCGACCGGGCGGGCGTCACCATGACCGACCACCACACCGAGTCCCGCCGCTTCCTGACCCACCTGGGCCGCGAGGAGCGCAAGGGCAGGACCGTGGGCGCCGACTGGTCGTGGATCGTGCCGCCGCTGTCCGGCAGCGCGACGCCCGTGTTCCACCGCACGTACGACACCGTGGAACGGCACCCCGCCTACGTCCACCACCCGGAGGCACTCGCCCGGACGCGCGGCGAATCAGGCGACGTCTTGGTCTAGACCGACTGCTAGCGTCGGCCGCAGCAGCGCCGCCCACGTGGCCGCGGCGCTCTCCGGTCGAGAGGGGAACGCAGTGGTGGGCAGGCACGGCGACAGTCAGCGGGCGTACATCGGCTCCTTCACGGCGGCGGGCGGGCCCGGCATCCTCACGGCCGCCGTGGACGCGGACAGCGGCGCGCTGACCGTCCTCAGCGCCACGGACTCCCTCCCCGATCCCTCCTACCTCGCGCTGTCGCCCGCCGGCGACACCCTGTACGCCGTCAGCGAGACCTCCGACGGCGCCGTCGCCGCCTTCCGCGTGGACGGCGACAAGCCCGAGCGGACCGGACCCCAGGTCCTCGTCGACGCCGCGGCGCCCACCCATCTCGCCCTGGTCAGGGACCACGTCCTCACCGCGAACTACGGCTCCGGCAGTGTCACCGTCGTGCCCGTGCGCCCTGACGGAACGCTCGCTCCCGCCCTCTCCGACGTCTTGCGGCATGCCGGCTCCGGGCCCCACCCGCAGCGCCAGCAGGGCCCGCACGCCCACGAGGTGCTGCCCGATCCGAGCGGCCGCTGGGTGGTGAGCGTGGACCTCGGCACCGACTCGGTACGCGTCTGCGCGCTCACCGGCGAAGGCGGCCTCACCCTCCACCGCGAGTTCGCGCTGCGGCCCGGCTCCGGCCCCCGCCATCTCGCCTTCCACCCGCGCGGCGACCGTGCGTACGTCCTCAACGAACTCGCTCCCACCGTCACCATCTGCGCCTGGGACGCCGCCGACGGCGCGCTCAAGCCGCTCGGCGAGGCGGCCGTGCTGCCGGGACCCGCGGACGGCGACGGCGAGGCCCACCCCTCCGAGGTCGTCGTCGCGCCCGACGGCCGGTTCCTGTGGACCGCGACCCGCGGCCAGGACGTCATCTCGGTGCTCGCGCTCGACGAGGCGGGCGAGCGGCCGCGGCTCACGGCCACCGTGCCGTGCGGCGGCCACTGGCCGCGTGACCTGGCCATCGACCCGTCGGGGAGGTTCCTGTACGTGGCCAACGAGCGGTCCGGCGACGTGACCTGGTTCGCGATCGACCGGGAGACGGGCATCCCGCGGCGCGCGGGGTCGATCGAGGCTCCTGCCGCGTCCTGCGTGATCTTCGGCTGAGCCACCGCTCCTGCGGTACGCCGATGGGCCCGCCCCCAGGTCAGGGGGCGGGCCCATCGGCGTAACGGCATCAGACCCGTATGCGCGGCGCGGTCAGTGGACCGGCGCGCCCGACGGCTGCTGCGGGGCGATGCCCAGCGCCGTCGCGTACTTGGAGAGCGCCAGCTTGCCGATCGCCGGGTAGGCGCCGAGCGACTCGGCGACGGAGCAGCCCGCCTCCTTGGCGGCGTCATCGAGGAGGCTCGCGTCGATCTCCGGGCCGATCAGGTACGGGGCGAGCGCCAGCTGGGTGGAGCCGGAGCCGCGCAGCTGCTCGGCGGTCGCCGCGATGGCGCCCTCCTGGTCGAGCGCGGCGGCCATCACCGGCACCGCGAGACGGGCCGCGAGCAACATGCCGGTGATCCCGGCGGCCTGCACGGCCTCCTCGCCGCCGACCGTGGCGAGGACGATGCCGTCCGCCGCGGTCGCCACCGTGAACAGCCGGGCGCGGTCGGCGCGGGCCAGACCGGCCTCCGAGAGGCGCACGTGCAGCGCCTCGGCGAGCAGCGGGTGCGGGCCGAGCACGTCGGTCAGCTCGGCGGGCGCGCGGCTGTCCATCACGGCCTGCCGCACGCGCCGCATCAGCGCGTTGTCGGGGCCCGCGAGGAGCGGCACCACGACGGCGACGGGGCCGTCGGGCTCGGCGACCTCCGCACCAGCGGCGCGCGCCTGCTCATGGCGGGCGGTGCGCTCGGTGGAGGCGTGCGCGAGCACGGACTGCAGCGAGGGGAACTCCGGGAACGAGGTGGTCGTCGCGTCCTCGGTGCCGTCGAGATACCCGATGCGGGCGTCGAGACCGGGCAGCTCGGAGCGGGCGATGCTCACGACCTCCTCGGCGAGGCTGCGCGTGGCGGTGCTGGGTACGCCCGGTACGGCGAGGACGAGCGCGGGCGCGTTCTCGGGAGCCGCCACGGGCTCCGGGCGGCGGTGCCGACCGGGCTGGCGGGGTCGCGGCATTCGTACGGGCAGGCCTGATGCGGGCCCGGTGGGGGAGCTCATGGCCCCGCATGCTACTGGTCTCCGGGCCTGCACTGTTCGGGGAGGGTGCAGGTGGGCGGTATACGTCCACTTTTGTCTGATGAGTTACGTAGAGGTCAACTGTCGCCCTCTGTGTGCACGGTGAGCATGCGCGGATCGAGCGGCAGCCGGAGCTTGTCCGCGGCGAGGTCGGCGGCGATGCGCACCGCGCCGTCCAGCGGGTCACCGGCGGCCGTGACCAGGCGTGCGGAGGGCAGTTGCTCCGCGAGCTCGGCGCGCAGCGGCGTCAGGAGCGGCTCGCCCATCTTGAACAGGCCGCCGGTCAGGGCGACTTCGCGGACCGTGCCCGCAGCGGGCGGCGGGCAGGCGGCCGCCGCTGTCTCTGCGATGTGCGCGGCCGCCGCGCGCAGGATGCCCGCCGCGACGGGGTCGTCCGGTGCGCAGCGCGCCACTTCGGGCGCGAAGGAGGCGAGCACGGCGGGCCGGTCCGTACGCGGGTAGAGCTGTCCCGGCAGTCCGGACAGCGGGCCGAACAGTTCCTCGGCGCGGGCCCGCAGCGCGGCCGAGCCGCCGCGCCGCCCGTCGAACGCCCGCATCGCCGCTTCGAGCCCCGCCCGGCCGATCCACGCGCCGCCGCCGCAGTCCCCGAGCAGATGCCCCCAGCCGTCGGCCCGCCGCCAGGACGCCAGGTCCGTGCCGATCGCGATCATGCCGGTGCCCGCGGCGACGACCGCGCCGGGCCGGTCGCCGAGCGCTCCGGCGTACGCGGTGACGGCGTCCGCGGCCAGCGCCACGCGGCGTACGCCGAGGGACTGGCGCAGGGCGGACGGCAGTTCGGCGCGAAGGTCCTCGCCGAGGGTCGCCATGCCCGTGGCGCCGACCGCGACGGCGCAGAGGCTGCCGCCGCCGGCCTGTTCCAGCAACTCCTTTGCCATGGGCAGCAGTTGCTCAAGCAGGTGCGAGGCCTCGATGCCACGGGGTCCGGTCCGCACCGGCTCCTTGGAGCTCAGCGTGACGGGCGGCACCGCGCCGTCCGGCACGGCGATGCCCGCCCGCAGTCCCGAACCCCCGGAGTCCACACCGAGGACGTAGGACCCCGCACCGGGATCCGTCACGGCAGCCGCCAGTCCACCGGCTGTGCGCCCTGCTGGACCAGCAGGTCATTGGCCCTGCTGAAGGGGCGCGAGCCGAAGAAGCCGCGGTCCGCCGACATGGGTGAGGGGTGCGAGGACTCCACGGAGGGCAGCGGGCCGAGCAGCGGCCGCAGATTGCGGGCGTCACGTCCCCACAGGATGGAGACGAGGGGCCGCCCGCGCGCGGCGAGCGCCTTGATGGCCTGCTCGGTGACCTCCTCCCAGCCCTTGCCCCGGTGTGCAGCCGGGCGTCCGGGTGCCGTGGTGAGCGCCTTGTTGAGCAGCAGGACGCCCTGCCGCGTCCACGGCGTGAGGTCGCCGTTCGACGGCGGCGGGAGTCCCAGGTCGCTGCCCATCTCGCGGTAGATGTTGATGAGGCTGCCGGGCAGCGGACGCACCTCGGGCGCGACGGAGAACGAAAGGCCCACCGCGTGCCCCGGTGTCGGGTAGGGGTCCTGGCCGACGATCAGCACCCGCACCTCGTCGAAGGGCTGTTGGAACGCGCGGAGCACGTTCGGCCCTGACGGGAGGTAGGTGCGTCCCGCGGCGATCTCAGCGCGCAGGAAGCCGCCCATCTCGGTGATCTTTCCGGCGACGGGTTCGAGGGCCTTCGCCCAGCCCGCCTCGACGATTTCATGCAAGGGTCGTGGTGCCACGGCGTCACCCTACTGCCGTAACGGGGGCGTCGATCAACCGATGGCCGCAGCCCTGACGCACAGTACGTCGGGCAGATGGGACGCCAACTCCTGCCAGCTGTCGCCGTCGTCCGCCGAGGCATACACCTCGCCGTTGCGATTGCCGAAGTAGATGCCCGCCGGATCCTGGCCGTCGCTCCACATCGCGTCCCGCAGCACCGTGCCGTAGTGGTCGCCCGAAGGGAGGCCCGCGCTGAGCGGCTCCCAGCTCTTGCCCGCGTCGCTCGTGCGGTAGACACGACATCGGTGGTCGGCGGGGACGCGGTCGATGTCCGCGTTGATCGGGAAGACGTAGGCCGTGTTCGCGCGGTGCGGGTGGGCGACGACGGCGAAGCCGAAGTCGGAGGGGAGGCCCTCGCCGATGTCCGTCCAGTTCCCGCCCGCGTCGTCGCTGCGGAACACGCCCCAGTGGTTCTGCAGATACAGGCGGTCCGGGTCGACCGCGTCCCGGGCGACCTTGTGCACGCACTGGCCGAACTCGGGGTCGGGGTCGGGCAGGAAGACCGCGGAGACGCCGTGGTTCGACGGGGCCCAGCTCTCGCCGCCGTCCAGCGTGCGGAACACTCCGGCGGTGGAGACGGCGACCGTCACCGCGTTCGGATCACGGGGATCGGTCAGGACCGTGTGCAGGCCTTCTCCGCCGCCGCCCGGCACCCACTCGCCGCGCGTGGGGTGCTCCCAGAGCGGGCGTACGAGCTCGAAGGTCACGCCCCTGTCCTGCGACTTGTAGAGCGCCGCCGGTTCCGTGCCCGCGTACACGACGTCCGGTTCGGCGGTCGCGGGGTGCAGTTGCCAGACGCGCTCCAGGGAGGCGCCGGTGTCCTTGGGGAACTTGACGGCCGCCTTGGCCGGTTCCGTCCAGGTCCTGCCGAGGTCGTCGGAGTGGAAGACCGAGGGGCCGAAGTGGGAGCTGTCGCCGCCCACCAGGATCCGGGGGGTGCTGCCGCGGGTGTCGATGGCCGTCGAGTAGATGGCCTGGGCGTTGAAGTACGGGCTCTCGTCGAACTGCCAGGTTCCGGTGGAGCCGCGTTTGCGGCCGATGAACAGGCCCTTGCGGGTGCCTACGGTCAGGATGAGATCGGCCATGGTGGCCACCTCCGACGTCGTTGTCTCAGGTATCAGCCAGTCTGCACCCCGGCACTGACAGTCACCCCCGCACGGGACGTCATCGCAGGTCGGGCGGGGTGTCCAGCTCGCCGGCCACCTCCGCGATCGTCTCAGGGCCGACCCGGCAGCACCCGCCGATCAGCCGCGCCCCCGCGTCCCGCCAGCCGGTGACCCGGCCCGCGCTGAAGCGCTGGGGCCCCTGCCACGTCTTGGTGGCCGCGTCCCATGTCTCGCCGCTGTTGGGGTAGACCACCACCGGCTTCCCGGTGATCCTCGCGGCAAGGCGCACCGCCGCGTCCGCGTCGCGCGGGTCGCAGCAGTTGACGCCCACCGCGACGATCTCGTCGGCTTCGGCCGCGAGCGCGAAGGCCTCGGTCAGGGGCTGGCCCGCGCGGGTGAAGCCGCCGGAGACCGTGTACGAGAGCCATGCGGGGATGCCGAGGCCGCGGACCGCGCGCAGCAGCGCCCGCGCCTCGTCCGTGTCCGGCACCGTCTCCAGGGCGAGCACGTCGGGCGCCGCGTCCGCGAGAACCTCCAGGCGAGGGCGGTGGAAACGCTCGAGCTCGGCCACGGTCAGGCCGTAGCGGCCGCGGTACTCGGAGCCGTCGGCGAGCATCGCCCCGTAGGGACCCGCGGAGGCCGCCACCCACACCTCCCGGCCGACGCCCGCCCCCGCGTCCCGCGCCAACTCCACGCTCAGGCGCAGCAGTTCGGCCGCGTCCGCCCGGTCGACGCCCTGCTCGGCGAAGCCCTCGAACGTCGCCTGATAGCTCGCCGTGGTGGCGATGTCCGCGCCCGCCTCGTAGTACGCGCGGTGCGCTGCCGCGATCGCCTCCGGCTCGTCGGCCAGGAGCCGCGCCGACCACAGGGCGTCGCCCAGGTCGTGCCCGGCGGCCTCCAGCTGGTTGGAGAGGCCGCCGTCAAGCACGAGCGGGCGGCGGGTCAGGGCTTGTGCGAGTCTCACGCCGTCGACGCTAGCCGAGGCGCGGGCAGCGGGAAGTGGCACACGACCTGGTGTCCCGCACTGTTCGGGGTGCTCACCGGCGGTTCCGTGGTCGAGCACACCTCCTGGGCCGCCGGGCACCGGGTGCGGAAACGGCAGCCCGAAGGAGGCTTCGCGGCCGATGGTGTCTCGCCGTCCAGGGGCGAGCGGTCAAGCCCTGTCGCCGCCTCAGGGTCGGGCAGGTTGACCGTGTCGAGGAGCCCGCGCGTGTAGGGGTGCAGCGGATGCGCGTACACCTGCTCGGCGGGGCCCGACTCCACCAGCTTGCCGAGGTACATCACGCCGACCGTGTCCGCCAGGTGGCGCACGACGGCCAGGTCGTGCGAGATGAACAGATACGTCAGACCGCGTTCCCGCTGCAGCTCCCGCATCAGGTTCAGGATCTGCGCCTGGACGGACACGTCGAGCGCGGAGACCGGCTCGTCGGCGACCACCAGATCGGGGGAGAGCGTCAACGCCCGTGCCAGGCCGAGGCGTTGACGCTGACCTCCGGAGAACTCGTGCGGATAGCGGTGCACGGCGCCGCGCGGCAGGCCCACCGCGTCGAGGAGTTCGGCGACCAGCTTCTCCTGGTCGGCCCGGCTGCCGACGCCCTGGATGACCAGCGGCTCCCGCAGGATCTCGCCGACCCGCATCCGCGGGTCCATGGCGGCCGTGGAGTCCTGGAACATCAGCTGGACGCGCCGCCGGTGCGCACGCCGCTCGGCCCGAGACATGTCCGCCGGGTCACTGCCCCCGAAGCGGACGCGCCCCGCCGTCGGCTCCTCCAGGCCCGCGACGATCCGCCCGAGCGTCGTCTTGCCGCAGCCGGACTCGCCGACCATGCCGAACGTCTCGCCCTTGCGGATCTCCAGGGACACCCCGCCGACAGCGCTGACCGTGCCTCTGCGGCGCGAGAACGCGCCGCCCTTGAGAGGGAACTCCTTGACCAACGCGTCGAGTTCGAGGAGTACGTCACCGGGGGCGCCGGGCGCGGGAACGGCCGCCGACAGCACGATCTCCTCATCCGACGCCTCGTCCGGCACCGGGTGGAAGCATGCGAACCGGTGCTCTGTGCCTGCCACTTCGTCGTCCGCGAGCGGCGGTTCCTGAGTGCGGCACTCGTCCGTGGCGAAGGCGCAGCGAGGCGCGAACCGGCAACCCGCGGGCCGCACCGCCAAGTTCGGCGGCAGACCGGGGATGGTGTGGAGCTCGGTGCCGTTGTCCGCGGCACGCTCGGGGAGCGAGGCGAACAGGGCCTCTGTGTAGCGGTGCCGTGGCCGCGCGAACAGGCCGCGTACATCGGACTGTTCGGCGATCTTCC
The DNA here is from genome assembly GCF_026340305.1 of Streptomyces sp. NBC_01381. NCBI lineage: Bacteria > Bacillati > Actinomycetota > Actinomycetes > Kitasatosporales > Streptomycetaceae > Streptomyces > Streptomyces sp. NBC_01381. The sequence goes on from NZ_JAPEPI010000001.1 coordinate 4,330,929, forward strand.
CCGCGTACATCACCGCGACGCGGTCGACCCGGTTGGCGATCACGCCCAGATCGTGGGTGACCAGGATCATCGCCATGCCGAGCCGCTCGCGCAGACCGTCGATCAGCTCCAGGATCTGGTGCTGCGTCGTCACGTCGAGGGCGGTCGTCGGCTCGTCCGCGATCAGCAGCTTCGGCTCGCAGACCAGGGCCATGGCGATCGCCACGCGCTGGCGCATACCGCCCGACAGCTGATGCGGATACGCCTTCATGCGCTCGGCCGGCTGCGGCATGCCGACCAGGCGCAGCATTTCCTCGGCGCGTGCCCAGGCTTCCTTCCTGCCCAGGTCGGTGCGGTGCAGCAGCAGCGGCTCGGCCACCTGCGCGCCGATCGTCATCGTCGGGTTGAGGGAGGTCAGCGGGTCCTGGAAGACCATGCCGATGGTGTTGCCGCGTACGTCCTGAAGGACGGGCGCGGAAGCGGCGGCCAGGTCCGTGCCGTCGAACAGGACGCGCCCGCCGGTGACTTGGCCGCGGGGCGGAAGCAGCCCGAGGATGCTGAGCGCGGTCATCGTCTTGCCGCAGCCCGACTCGCCCACGATCCCCAGGGCCTCGCCCGCCGCGAGTTCCAGCGAAATGCCGTCGAGGGCGTGGACGGTGCGGTCACGCGATGCGATGTCGACGCGCAGGTCTTCTATCGTGAGCAGAGGCTCGGTCATCTCTTCGGTTCTCCCTTTACTTCCGCAGCCGCACTTCGAACGCGTCCCGCAGCCCGTCACCGATGAAGTTGAACGCGGCGACGACCAGGACGATCGCGATGCCCGGCGGGAAGATCAGCCACCAATAGCCGTTCTGGGTGTAGGTGATGCCGGCCGACAGCATCGAGCCCCAGTCCGCCGACGGCGGCGGGATGCTCAGCCCCAGGAAGGCGAGATAGCTGACGTAGAGGATGGCGTCGGCGATCTGGAAGGTGCAGTTGACGATGACCGTGCCGATGGCGTTCGGCACGATGTGCTTGAACACGGCCCGCGCCCCGCCGCCGCCCATCATCCGCATCGCCTGGACGTACTCGCGGTCGCGCAGCGAAAGCGCCTCGCCGCGCACAAGGCGGGCCGGGGAGAGCCAGGCCACCGAGGCGATGATGACGATGAGGACGCCCTTGCTGGGTGTGATGATCGCGGCGACCACGACGAGCAGGAACATCGCGGGGATCGCGAGCGCGGCGTCGGTGATCCGCATCATCGCGGCGTCCACCCAGCCGCCGAAGTACCCGGCGACCGCCCCGTACACGGTCCCGAAGAGCGTCGCCAACAGGCCAGCCGCCAGGCCGATTTCGAGCGAGGTCTGCCCGGCGACCATCAGCCGTCCGACCATGTCGTAGCCGAGGTCGGTGGTGCCGAGGAGGTGGCCGGAGCTGCCAGGGGCGAGGTTGGCCTGGGAGAGGTCGGTGTGCACCTGCTCGGTGGAGTGGAGCAGCGGCCCCAGGTAGCTGAAGGCCAGGAGCAGGACCAGGACCACCACGCCGGTCAGGGCGAGCTTGTTGCCGGTGAAGACCTGGAGGGTGCGGCGGGCCAGCGAGGGTGTGGCCTGCGCGGCTTCCTCGTGCCCTGGTGTGACAGCGGCGGTCGCGGTGCTCATGCCACGCTCCGTATCCGGGGGTCGAGGACGGCGTACAGGATGTCGGTGAGCAGCGAGCCGACGACGGTGGCGATGCCGACGACGAGCGTCACGCCGAGCAGCACCGGGAAGTCGGAGCCCTGCGCCGCGTTCCAGAACAGCAGCCCCATGCCGGGGTAGTTGAACATCGACTCGACGACGAGCGCGCCGCTGAAGAGGGTGGGCAGATAGAGGCCGAGCAGCGTCGCGAGGGGGATCAGCGCGTTGCGCAGCACATGCCGGACCATGATCCGGCGGCTCGACTGCCCCTTGGCCATCGCCGTACGGACGTATTCCTCGGTGAGGTTGTCGAGGACCGCCGAGCGCATATAGCGGCTGAACATCGCCACGATGCCGAACGCCATGGTGACGACGGGAAGGATCAACCCCGTGAAGTCGCCGAGGAGTTCACCGATCGACTCGCCCTGCGGCGCCTCCGCCGGGAGGATCGGCATCACTTGCGCGAACAGGATGATCATGATGAGGCCGAGGAAGAACACCGGCGTCGCGTACAGCAGGAAGGCGAGCCCCGTCAGCGCGTAGTCCGACGCCTTGCCGCGCCGCACGGCCTGCAGCAGACCGAGCGGGACGGCGATGATCACCGCGAGCGCGGTGGAGAGGACCGTCAGGAGCAGCGTCTTCGGCAGCCGCTGCTTGAGCAGCTCGAACACCGGCGAGTTGAGCTTGAAGGACTCGCCGAGGTCCCCGGTGAAGAGCCGCTTCAGATACATCACGTACTGCTGGGGCAGCGAACGGTCGTACCCCTGCTGGTGGTTGAAGTGCTCGATCTGTTGCGGGGTGCCCTTCGGGCCGAGGATGGCGCGGGCCGGGCCGCCGGGCAGCATGTGCAGGAGCGTGAAGACGATGATCGAGACCAGGAAGAGCACGACGAGCGCCTGAAGGAAGCGCTTGACCAGGAAGCCGGTCACTTCTCGGCTCCCTTCTTCTTGACGTAGTACCAGTCCTGCGGCGCGAAGGTGACCGTCGGGTTCTGCCCTACGCCCCGCAAGTCGTTGCGGATCACCGAGACTTGGTACGCCGGATTGGGCATCCACATCACGGGCAGCTGCTCGGCCAGATACTCGCCGTACTCGTGCACGGCCTTCATGTCGGGGGAGTACTGCACGCCCCGGATGATCCGGTCGGCCTTCTTGTCGCTGTAGTTGCCGAAGTTGGCCGACGCGCCGGTCGAGAAGAGCTGCTCGCCGCTGGGGTTGAGGGGGTAGTACCAGCTGCCTGCCGTCCCGAAGAAGGACATGTCCCAGTCGCAGCCGGGGTCCTTCGCCTTGCAGGGCACGGAGTTGCCGAGCACGGAGTTGAGCGGCTGCTGGCGGACGGTGAGGTCGATGCCGGCCTTGGAGAGCGAGGACTTCAGCTCCTGCATCATGTTCGTCGTCTCGGTGGAGCCGGACTGGGAGAGCAGGGTGAGTTCGAGCGGGGCGTCCTTCGCGATGCCCTTGCCGCACTCGTCGGCGCCCGTTCCGGGGCGTACGCAGCGTGCGGTGCCGTCCTGGGTCCGCCAGCCGTGCGCCGTGAGCAACTGCCGTGCCTTGTCGACGGAGAAGGGGTACTGGTTCTTCTCCATCGCCCTGGACAGGTACTGGCTCTTGGGCGTCACCGGCACCGGTCCCAGGGTCGGTGTCGCGCTGCCCTGCCAGACGACGTCGCTCATCGCCTTCTGATCGACGAGGTGCTGCATCGCCTGGCGGATGTAGAGCTGGTCCATCATCGGGCCCGCGTGCGTGGAGTTGAAGTTGTAGACGATGTACGTCGCCGCCCAGCCCTCCCACGGATCGACGCGGTAGCCCTTCTCCTCGAACTTCCCCTTCTGCGCCATCACCGACGGCGGGATGTAGCCGTAGTCCACGCCGCCCGACCGCAGCACGTTGTACTCGGAGTCGGCAGTGGTGAAGGGTTTGAAGACGACCTTGTCGAGGTGCGGGCGCTGGGACTTCGGGCCGGTGTACTTCTCGTTCGGGACGATGGTGACCTGGCCGTTGTCGCGCCACCCGGCCAGTTTCCAGGGGCCGTTGACCGTCCTCCAGAGCGGATCGGTGCCGTACGAGCCGAGGCTCTTGGCGTGCCGGGTGAGCCGGGCGAAGACCGCCTTGGCGCCCGCCTTTGTGCGGTCCCAGTCGGCGATCTTCCCGCCCTCGGTCTTCGCGTCCCAGGCGTGCCGGGGCAGCGCGCGCATCAGCGTGAGCTGGTTGGCGGCGAACCAGTCGGGGTTGTACGCGCGGCTCAGGTGCAGCCGGACGGTGTGGTCGTCGACGGTCTCGAAGCGCTTGACGTTGTCGGGCATGGTGCCGACCGAGTAGTTGGCCCAGTCCGCCTTGTTGGCTTTGAGGAGGTTGAACCAGAACTCGAGGTCGCGGGAGGTCACCGGCTCTCCGTCGGACCACTTCACGCCCTCGCGCAGCGGCACGGTCACGGTCCTGTTGCCGTCGCTGAACTTCGGTTCGAGGCCGAGGGTGCTCGGGCCGTGCGTGGTCAGCTCGGCCTTGCCCTTCTCCTGCACGGCGTCGTACACGGGCGAGAACAGCAGCGACTGGATGCCGTAGTTGTACGAGCCGCCGTAGCCGGGCGGGCCGATCGGGAAGATCCAGTTCGGTGTCGCGGCGGGCGGCAGCGCCATCGTCGCCGTGCCGCCCTCGACCGGAGTGCCGCCGGTGGGGCCCATGTCGACGCGGCCGCCCTCCTGGGTGCATCCCGTGAGCGCCGCCGCGAGGACGAGCAGCGCCGCGGCCGCGGACCTGAGTGAGCGCATGGCGATGGGCCTCCAAGGGGTACGGGACCTGCCCCGTGCCGGAGAACGACGAGGCGGCGCCCGAACGCTAGGACGCACGAGAAAACCAAGTCAATAGCTTCATTCGGCAAGAAGTTGAAAAGCCGGGGGCACTGGTCAACTTCCTTCGAATCGCCTTAGTGTTCGTCTCGTTGTCGAACGAACAGCTCGAAGCAACATCGAAGCAACTGGGGGCGGCATGGCCGGCACACCACTCGGCGAACCAGGATCGGCGCAGCACATCCTGCAGCTGGTCTCATCGGGCGCCGCGTCGTCCCGGGCCGATCTCGTACGGGAGTTGGGGCTCGCCGCGTCCACGGTCTCGCTGCGGGTCCAGGAACTGGTCGACGCGGGGCTCCTCACCGAATCCGGCGAGGGAGCATCGCGCGGCGGCCGCCGCCCCCGCCTCCTGCGCGTCCACGCACAGGGCGGCGTCGCCCTCGCCGCGGACCTGGGCAGCCACCACGCACGCCTCGGCGCCGTCGACCTCGGCGGCACCGTCCTGGACGCCGTCGACCTGCCGCACGACATCACCGCGGGACCCGAGTCCGCCGTGGACTGGCTCTGCGGGCAGGTCGCCGAACTCCGCGCCCGGCAGCGCGAAGCGGGCCGCACCGTCCGCGCGCTCGGCGTCGCCTTCCCCGGCCCCGTGCAGCCCGCCGAGGGCCGCGTCCTCAGCCCGTCCCGCATGCCCGGCTGGCACCGCTACCCGCTGCGCGACATACTCGCCGAACGCCTCGGCATCCCCGTCACCGTCGACAACGACGCCACGATGATGGCCGTCGGCGAACACCGCACCGCACGGCCCGAACTCGACCACATGGTCGTCGTCAAGGCGGGCCGCGGCATCGGCAGCGGTGTCATCGCGGCGGGCCGCCCGCACGACGGCGCCAACGGCTCCGCCGGCGACATCAGCCACGTACGCATCGAGGCGGCGGGCGACCGGCCGTGCAGCTGCGGCAACATCGGCTGCCTGGAGACCGTGGCCAGCGGCGCGGCGCTGATCCGCGAACTGGCCCTGCAGGGCGTCGAGGTGGCGGACACGAACGAACTCCTGCGTCTGGTCGCGGACGGCGACCCGCAGGCCACCACACTCGTCCGCACCGCCGGACGGCACATCGGCACGGTCCTGTCCGTCGTCGTCAACTTCTTCAACCCGCAGGCCGTCGCCATCGGCGGAGTGCTCGCCACTGCCGAGCCGCTGGTCGCCGCCGTACGCGGGGTCCTCTACGAGCGCTGCCTGCCGCTGGCCACCGCGGACCTGGAGATCACCACCACGGTGACCGGCCGCGACGCGGGCCTGCTCGGCGCCGGCCTCACCGCCCTGCGCCACCACCTCCCGACCGCCCCGGCCCCCGCATCCCAGGAAGAGAGCGTCCACGCATGACCACCCCCGCCACCCAGCAGCGTCGCCTCCGCATCGGCATCGGCGGCATCGGCATCGAGTCCTCCACCTTCTGCCCGCACCGCTCCACCACGGACGACTTCCGCCGGACCCGCGGCCAGGAACTCCTCGACCGCTACACCTGGACCCAGGCGGACTCGGACCTGGCGTACACGGTCGAATGGGTGCCGCTGCTGCACGCGACCTCGCTGCCCGGCGGTCCGGTGGAGGCGGCGTCGTATCTGACCCTCAAGGACGAACTCGTCACCCGCACAAGGGAAGCGGGCCCCCTGGACGGCCTCGTCTACGACATCCACGGCGCGATGAGCGTCATCGGTCTGACCGACGCCGAAGCCGACCTGACCGAGGCTGTCCGTGCCGCCCTCGACGCCGTCGGCACCCCCGACGGCGGCCGCCCGATGATCTCGGCCGCCATGGACCTGCACGGCAACGTCTCGCGCCGCTTCGCCGAGCCGGTCGACCTGCTCACCGCCCACCGCCTCGCCCCGCACGAGGACGCCTGGGAAACCCGCGAGCGCGCCGCCCGCAACCTCGTGCGCTGCCTGCGCGATCGCACCCGGCCGCACCGCGCCTGGGTGCAGATCCCCGTCCTGCTGCCCGGCGAGAAGACCAGCACCCGTCTGGAGCCCGCCAAGTCGCTGTACGCCTCGCTCGCCGAGATCGAGAAACTGCCCGGCATCCTCGACGCCGCGATGTGGGTCGGCTACGCGTGGGCGGACGAACCGCGCTGCCAGGCCGCGATCGTCGTCACCGGCGACGACGCCGAACTGGCCGCCGCCGAGGCCGAGAAGCTGGCCCGCCGCTACTGGGACACCCGCCGCGACTTCGTCTTCGTCGGCCCGACGGGCAGCGCCGAGGAGTGCATCGAGCAGGCGGTGGCCTCCACCGAGCGGCCCTTCCTGATCAGCGACTCCGGGGACAACCCGACCGCGGGCGGCGCCGGCGACCTGGCGTACATGCTGGGCAAGCTCCTGGAGAACGAGGCGATCCGCTGCGGAGCGGTCACCGCCGTCCACCCCGGCATCACCGACCCCGTCGCCGTCGCCCGCTGCTTCGAGGCCGGAGTGGGCGCCGATGTCACCCTGAGCGTCGGCGGAAAGGTCGACGCGAACCACGGCGGGCCCCACGAACTCACCGGCACCGTCGTGGCGTTGCAGCGCGCCGCCGAGCAGAAGGACCGGGCCGAGGGCGGCGCCTACGACCGGGGCGTCGACATGGCGGCGGTGCGCAGCGGCGGGGTGACCCTGATCCTGGTCGAGCGCCGCAAGCCGTTCCACACCCTCGCGGACTTCCTCGGCCCGGCCGACGGCGGTCTCGGCATCGACCCGCGCACCTTCGACCTGGTCGTCGTGAAGATCGGCTACCTGGAGCCGGAGCTGTACGACATGGCCGCCGACTGGCTCCTCGCCCTCACCCCGGGCGGCGTCGACCAGGATCTCCTGCGGCTCGGCCACCACCGTGTGGAGCGCCCGCTGTATCCCTTCGACGATGACGCGTACGACACGGGGGTCGGCCCGGACCTGACGGCGAATCAGCTGACGCCGCTCGCCTGACGAGAAGGGGCTTCACCGGCCGGAACGGGTCTGCGAAGGTGATCCCTTCGAGCCGCGAACCCGTCCGGAGGAGCCCCCGTGAAGCGTGCCGCCACCCTGTCCGCCCTGGTCTGTCTGCTCGCCGTGACGGCTGCCGCGCCCGCGTCGCCCGACGCAGGCCGCGGCAAGGACCGCCACCACGGCAGCCTCCTGGACTCCATCCCGAAGGCGGGCGTCCTGAAGGTGTGCACGACGGGCGACTACCGCCCGTTCACCCACCTCGACCCCGCCGACGGAACGTACAGCGGAGTGGACATCAAGATGGCCGAGGACCTCGCCAAGAGCCTCGACGCCAAGCCCTCATACGTGGCCACGACGTGGGCGAACCTCACCAAGGACGTCGCGGCGGGCCGCTGCGACATCGCCGTCGGCGGAGTCTCCATCACCCTGCCGCGCGCCCGCCAGGTCTACTTCAGCGAACCGACCCGCGAGGACGGCAAGACGCCGATCATCCGCTGCGCGGACAAGGACAAGTTCGGCGACGGCACCCTGAAGGACATCGACAGGCCCGGCACCACCGTGATCGTCAACCCCGGTGGCACGAACGAGCAGTTCGCGCGCGCCAACATCAAGCAGGCCACCATCAAGCTGCACCCGGAGAACACCACGATCTTCCAGGAGATCATCGAGGGCCGCGCGGACGTGATGATGACGGACGCGAGCGAGACCCGCTACCAGTCCAAGATCCACCCCGAGCTCTGCTCGCTCCACCCCGACAAGCCCTTCACCTTCTCCGAGAAGGCATACGCACTGCCGCGCGGTGACGAGGAATTCAAGGAGTACGTCGACCAGTTCACCCACCTCGCGACGCACGACGGGACATACGCGGCGTACGAAGCCGAGTGGATGGGCGGCGCCTGAGGGCCCCTAGGGCCTGTTTGACGGCACCCCCTGGCGCCCGGCCCCCAGGGGGTATCCCTGGGACGGTCCCCGAGGCCAGGGGGTGTGCCGCGGTCCTAACGTCCTTGGCATGTCTTCCTCCCGTGAACGGTGCATCCACAGCAGGCAGAGCGGCCGGCTCGCCTCGACCACCACCGCCGACATCGACGAGCTCGTGGCCGGGCTCAAGGACCGGCCGCGGGTCGTGCTGCACTTCCACGGCGGGCTCATCGACGACACGCTGGGGTTCGCGACCGCCGAACGCCTGGCGCCCGTCTACGAAGCGGCCGGGGCCGACCCCGTCTTCTTCGTGTGGAGCAGCGGGCTCCTGGAGACGCTGCGGGGCAACCTGCCGCAGATCCTGAACGAGAGCGTCTTCCGTACGCTGCTCAACAGGGTCACGCGGTACGCGACAGGCATCGTCTTCCAGGAGCCGGGACAGCGGGCCCTCGGGGTGGTGGCCACCCCTACCCCGAGGGCCGTCGCGGCGGAACTCGCCCAGGTGCGGGCCGGGCTGGAGCCGTACGCACGGCTGACCGCACCGGCCGACGTACCGGAACTGACCGACGAGGAACAGCGGCAGCTGGCCGCCGAGCTCTCGACGGACGCCGAACTCGCCGAGCGCACCCGGGAGATCGTCAACTCGGTCGCACCGGCGCCCGCAGAGCAGGCCGCCGCGGCGCGAGACGCCATCGGGGGGCGTGCCGCGGCGGCCACACTGATGTCCCCGGACATCGTCGCCGAACTCGTGGACCGGGCGGGGACGGGGGAACGCGCCCTGGTCAGCACGGCGTTGCTGGTCCGCAAGACCGTGCGCGTGGTGGCCGCCGTCGTCGGGCGGTTCCGGCGGCGCACCGACCACGGGCTCTACCCGACGGTCGTCGAGGAGATCCTCCGCGAGTTCTACCTGGCCGGCGTGGGCGCGGCGATCTGGGACGCGATGAAGCGGCAGACCGCCGACACCTTCGCCGCCAGTGACGAGGCCCGTGCCGGACGGTACTTCCTCGACCGGTTCGCCGAACTGCTCGCCACCGGCACCCGGCCCCAGGTGACCGTCGTCGGCCACAGCGCGGGCGCCGTGTTCATCGGCAACCTCCTCGACGACATCGCCCGCAGGCGCGCCGCGGCCGACGACCCCATGCCGCCCGACTTCCGCTTCCGCGACGTGGTGCTCCTCGCGCCCGCCTGCACGGTGTCGCAGCTCGCACCCGTCGTACGCCGCCAGGCCGAACTCTTCGACCGGTTCCGGATGTTCACCATGAACGACCCGGCGGAGCGGGCCGACCACCTGGTGCCGTTCCTGTACCCGAGGTCGCTGCTCTACTTCATCTCCGGCGTCCTGGAACGCGGGCAGGACAAGAAGTCCGCCGTCGTTCCGGTCGCCGGCATGCAGCACTGGTACCTCGACGCGGCGGCCGTGGACCGCGACTCGGCCGACCTGCGCGGCTTCCTGAGCGCCAACCCCGCGCGGACCGTGTGGTCACCGGGCGACGGCGGCCGCGGACGGCGGTCGGGCGCCATCAGCCACATCGCGTTCGACGACGACCCAGACGTGCTCGCGAGCATGGCCGACATGCTCGCCGACTGACGCCACCGACGGGGGAGATAACGAATGAACGACCTGCACTACGCAGTGGTCGTCGGCATCAACCGATACCCGGCCATCGGCGACCTACAGGGGGCACGGGGCGACGCCTGCCGGTTCCACGACTGGCTCGTCGACCCCGGGGGAGGCGCCGTGCCCGCGGCCAATGTCCATCTGGTCACCGCGAGCGAGGAGGACGAGCGCACCGACGACTTCCTGAGCGCCGTGCCGACCCGGGACTACGTCGACCGGGCGCTCTACCGTTCGCACACGGCCGTGGGGAAGGCCGTCAGGGCCAGGCCTGAGGAGGAGCAGTCCGACGCATGGCGGGCGACCAGGCTCTACGTCTTCCTGGCGGGGCACGGGTTCTCACCGTCCAACAACAGCGACGCGGCGCTGCTCATGGCCAACGCCGCGCGGGACTACATGGGCAGCCACATCGCCGTACGCCAGTATCTGAACTGGTACGAGTCGGCGTCGCCGTTCCACGAGGTGGTCTTCCTCGCCGACTGCTGCCGCACCCGCTTCGGCGGCGTGGAAGCCTTCGCCCCGCCCTTCACCGGAAGCACCGAGGCACCCGAGGACGTCGACTACTTCGTCGGCTTCGCGACATCGCTCGGCGACCCCGCCTACGAGGAGCAGATCGCCGACCGCGACGGGGCAAGGGGGCACTTCACGACCGCGGTCCTGGAAGGGCTGCGCGGCGCGAGCGCCACCCCGGCGGGCACGGTCACCTCCGACGGCCTCGCCAACTACGTCACGACATCGGTGCGGGCCAGGACCGGGGGCGCGCTGGTGCCGCAGCAGGCCAGGTTCATCACGGGCGCAAGCGCCCCGATGGTCTTCACGCGGGGTGTGGAGGATCCGTCGGCCCCGGTGACGCTGCGCTTCCCCGAAGGCTTCCGCGGCTGGGTGCAGCTGCGGGGCGGCGCCCCCGGCGAACCACCGATCAGGCTGCACGTCGACGCGGCGGAAAGCGTCGAGAAGCTCAAGCCCGGGATGTACCGCGCCATGCCGGAGAGCGTGAACGCGGTGGACTTCCGGGACGGCGGATTCTTCGAGGTAATGACAGGCGGTGGCAATGGTGTCCAGCTCTGAGGACCGGCGGCACGCACGAGAAGAGGCCGCGGCCGGGGTGCCGTTCGTCGTCATCCCGGACACCCCGTCGGTCCTTGTGACCGTCACGGACTCGGCGTTCCGGGAGGTGGCCCACGCGATGGGCACCATCGACACCACCCTTCCGCCCGGCATCTACCGCATCGAGCAGCGGTTCGGCGGGGAGGTGGACAGCCGGTTCGTCGAGGTCGGCACCGAGCCGTTCACCGAACGCCTCGCGCTGCCCCGCATGCCCACGCCCACTCCGGTCGAGGGCACCCCGACGACCCGCGAGGACCATCGCGCGGCGGCGCAGCGCTGGAGCACGCACGTGACCCACGGCGCGGGCACGCCCACCCTCATGGTGCTGATCCGCAATCTGCGCCGGGGCTGGCAGCTCGACCCGTACGCCCTGGAGGTGGCCGGCGAGGACGGCACACCCGTGGACGGCGGAGCCGGCGGCTGGGAGCCGTCAGGAGGCGAGGAATGGTCGGCCTGGAGCGGTGAACTGCCGCCGGGCGGCTACCGGTTGCGGCTGCGCAGGGAACCCGCCGACGGGCTGCCGCTCGCCCAGGCGCTGCACGTGCTCGAAGGGTGGACCACCCTGGTGTTCGTGAGCAACGGGCCGCAGGGCCCGCAGCCGCAGTTCGCCTCGATCCAGATGGTGCGCCAGGGCGCGGGATGGGAGTCCAAGGACCGCACGCTCGGCCTCGCCCTGGAAGCCGCGCTCTCCGGACTGCGGCAGGGCATCGACCTGGTGTCGACCCGGCAGCTCGTCGAGCTGCTCGACGCCAAGACCCTCAACCCGTTCATGGGGATCATCGGCGCGCACGCCCTGCTGCTGCACCCGGTGCCCGATCTGGAGCGGATCGGCACCCTGGTGGGCAATCTCGTGCACGAGGCCCCGCACCATCCGGACATCGCCGCGCTCTCCACGAGGATCGGCGAACCGGTGGCGCCCGTCGTGTCGCCGCCCATGCTCGCCGCGTCCTGCCGCCTCCTGGTCAAGGCGGACTCGGTCGACCCGGGGGTCCTCCAGGACGGTTCGGTGGCGGAGAACGTGGCGGAACACCTCGTCGGGCGCGGCGTGTGGACGACCTGGGTGGAGCAGGAGCGGGTGCCGATCGGCGCGGGGGCTCGGGATGCCTTCCACATCCCCGCGCAGCGGTCCAGGGAGACCGATCCGGTCGACCGGGTCCAGCGCTACGTCATGGACATCGCGAGCGTGGAGGACAAGACCGTCGACGACGTGCTGAGCAGCCTGGAGCCGAAGGACCTCTGCCGCCGGACCGGGCTGCCCCACAAGGCGGTCGACAAGGCGATCGAGCAACTCAGGCACCCGGAGGGGGAGTGAGGCGCTTGAGGCGGGAGAACGGCGACGGCCGGGACATTCGCGTCCCGGCCGTCGCCGTTCCCCGGTCCCCGTCACCGCGCACGGCACCCCCGTGTCCGTGCGTGGCCGGGTGGTTCCAGGGTCCGGGAGCGCCCATCACGCCGCCGTCACCGCGGTGTCACGGCCGGCCCGCCCGTGTACCCCCGAGCGCACACGGGCGGGCCGGCCGAGGCCGGGCGCGGGCGCCCGTCACATCAGCACATGGCGCACCATCGTGAAGAACTGCGCCGACGGCTCGATGCCGAGTTCCGTACGGAGCAGCCCGCGGAAGGCCTTGAAGTGCCGTACCGCCTCCGCGAGGTTGTTCTCGGCGAGGTGCACCGAGACGACCGCGCGGTGCGCGCTCTCGCGCAGCGGGTCGATCCGGGTGCTCTCCAGAGCGGCCTCCAGGGCGGGCGCGTACTGCTCCTGGGCGACGAGCCGCGCCGACAGCGCCTCCAGGGCGTGCAGCCGCAGCTGGTGCAGCCGCTCCCGCTCGAACACCACCCACTCCTGGTACCAGCCGGGCAGCAGCTCGCCCATGCCGAGCAGCGAGGCGCACGCGGCCCCGGTTCCCTCCGCCGGGGCCGCGAGAATGTGGTGTGCCGTGGTGGTGAAGTCCTGGATGTCCATCCGGACGCGCCGGTCCAGCGAGAGCACCCCGGACCCTGCGTCCGCGACCACCGAACTCGCGCCGTTGAGGCGCCAGATGGCGGTCCGCAGACAGGCCCGCGCGCGTTCCTCGGTGACATCGGGCCACAGCGTCCCCGCGAGGGCCGACCGCGTCGCCGAGCCGCGCAGCGCGAGCAGGGCGATCAGCTGCTGCCCGCTGGCGGGGACGCCGACCGGCACGGCGCCCCCGCCCTCGTCGCGGCTGAGCTGGAATCCCCCGAGCAGCCGCAGCCGCAGAGCGGGTGGTGCGTCGTCGCACACCGCCGGACATTCCGTGACGGTCATCTGTACCCCCAGTTGAGCAACCCGCCCCTGACCTGGCACGAACCTACGCCGGGGGTCACCTGGGGTGCCTCAGGGAACCGCCCAGGGATATCCCCGGTCTGCCGGGCCCGAGGCCGCGACGGCTACGACGACGCGCGGTGTTCCTGCGGCGAGAAGTGGCTCACGAGCCCGATACGGGAGGTGATGCCGAGCTTCGTGTACGTGTGGCCCAGGTGGTACTCGATGGTCTTGACGCTCAGCGCGAGCGCGGTGGCGATCTGCCGGTTGGTCAGGCCCTGCGACGCCAGGCGCGCGACGGCGAGCTCCTGCGGGGTGAGTCCGTCGGCGGCGGGTCCGGCATCCGCCGGCTCCTGGGCGGGCCGCGGCGGTGCGGCCCGGCCGCAGGCGTCCAACTCCCGTTCGCAGCGCGCCAAGTAGGGGGCGGCACCCAGGGCGCGCATCGTGGTGTACGCGGCGTGCAGCTGCTCCACGGCGACCGAGCGGCGGCCGATCCGGCGCAGGAACGCCCCGTGGTCGAGTTCAACGCGGGCCCGGCCGAAGGGCGATGGCACTTGCGCGGCCTGGTCGTGGGCGCGCAGGAAGGACGCCTGGGCGCGGTCGGTCTCGCGGCGCGCCGCGTGCAGGTTTCCGCGCACCCGCGCCGCCGCGGCGAGCGCCGAGTGCCGCCCCCGGGCCGCCGCCCGCTCCTCGTACGGCAGGAGCACGGCCTCGGCCTCGTCGAACTCGCCCAGGTGGATCAGCGCGTCGACGATCAGCTCACGCCAGGCCACCACGCCCGGCTCGTTCACCCCGTCGTGCGAGGCGAACCCGAGGAGCGGCCGCAGCGCCTCGACGACCCGCTCCGGTTCCGCGCGTGCCTCGGCGAAGAGGCCGTGCGCCGACGCCGCGTACGCGAACGCCAGCGCGCTCTCGTCGCAGCCGGGCGCGTCAAGGGCGAGCCGCAGATGCACCGAAGCCCGCTCCCACTCGCCGCGCGCCGACAGGATCCAGCAGGCGATGGCGTGCGTGACGGGCTTGAGCCACGACTGCTCGGTGTCGTCGGCGATCGACGCGGACGCCTCCGCGTGGATCAGTGCCTCGTCCCAGTCGCCGAGCCGATGCAGGGTGTGGGCGAGCGCCGACGCCGAGAGCAGCCGCAGCGGCACGGTCCCCCTGCGGCAGCTCGCCACCGCCCCGAGCAGGTCGCAGCGGGCACCCTGCAGATCGTCCGACCACAGCCTCAACTGCCCCCGTGCCAACAGGAGATCGATGCTCGACGGGGGCACGAGCAGCGGATCGGGCAGCTCGCCTGCGAGCTCGATGCCCTTCTGGGCGAATCCGCTCAGGCCAAGGGCGAGCAGGTGGTTGAAGCGCAGCATCCGGCTCGGCCCCTGCAGGGTGGACAGGCGCTGCGCGCGTTCCGCCCACCGGGCGGCGTCGGCGGCCCGCCCCCGCATCACGGCGGCGTAGCTCAACTGCTCGGCGGCCCGCGCGGCCAGCGAGGGGTCGTTCTCGCGGTCGCACTGGTCCCAGGCGTCGACCAGCAGCGTCTGCGCCTGCTCCATACGTCCCTGGACGCGCGCCACATAGCCGCGGACATAGCCCCGCAGCGCGGGATCCGCGGTCTCCGGCAGTCCCGCGGCGAGTTCGGCCGACTCGTGCACCCTGCCGTCGAGCAGCAGCGCCTCGACGGCTTCGACGGCGAGCCGGTCGCGCTCCTGGTCGGTCGTCGCGACGCGCGACGCGTGCCGCAGATGCGTTCCCGCGACCGCCCACTGCCCGGTGGCGGCCTCCCGCCTCGCGCATGCGGCGAGCGCGGCGGCGAGGTGTTCGTCGGGGCCCGTGGCGGCGAGCACCCGGTGGCGCAGGCTCGAGTACTCGTCGCCGACCAGCGCCGCGGCACGGGTGTGCAGGGCGGCCCGGTGGGCGGGGCCGATGTCCTGGTAGACGGCGGCGTGCACCAGGGGGTGCGGGAAGGCGATCTCGGGGGCGGTCCCGGCGGGCAGTTCCCGCAACAGCCCTGCCTTGACGGCCCGTTCGAGCGCGGGCAGCGGAGCGGGCACCCGCGCGAGCGATGCGGCCACGACCAGCGGGCTGGAGAGCCCGAGAATGCTGACCGCCTGCACGAGCCGCAGCGCCTGGGGTCCGCACTCCGCGAGATTGGCGAGCACCAGCATGGCGTACGAACGTGGGGCGGGCAGCGGCGTCGCCACGTCCCGCAGGACACGGTCCGGCACCTGGTCGAGCAGGGCGCGGGCGTGCAGCGGGTTGCCGTGCGTGTGGTCGTGGAGCCGTACGGAGGCGGAGTGCGGGAGCCGGTCGGTGCCCAACTGGACACTGAGCGAGCCGAGTTCGTCGGGGCTGAGCCCTTCGAGAGGGATCCGGCGGGTGCGCACGTCACCGAGCAGACGGCGGATGCCGTCCGGCAGTTGGGGCGCGGCCGGGTCCCGTGCCGTCACGATGGCAAGGACCTTGTCGACGCGGAGCCGCCGCAGTGCGAACGTCAGCGCGTTCAGGGACGCGGAGTCCGCCCAGTGCGCGTCGTCGAGGACGAGGATGACCGGCCCCTTGTCCTGGAGCTCGCTCAGCAGGTCGAGCAGCCCGAAGCCGGCCGCGAGCGGCGGCAGCGTGCCGGGGGCCGAGCGGGGCACGCGGACCAGCGATCCGAGGCAGTCCGGCAGCGGGATGGGGCTCTGCCCGACGAACTGGGCGAGCACCCCGCACGGCAGCCCGCTCTCGTTCTCCTCACCGCTGGCCTGCAGCACACAGGCGTCGCCCGCCGTGTCCAGGAACCTGCGGATCAGCGCGGTCTTGCCGATCCCGCCGGGCCCGTCGATCAGCACGAGGCGCGGCACACCGTCGCACGCCTGCCGGAACTCCTCCTGGAGCACGGCGAGTTCGTGTGTGCGACCGGCGAACGCCGGATTGTGGACATGGCCGTTCAGCGTGTTCCCGGACGTCATCACCGCCCCCACCTGTCGACACCCGGTAAGGCCGCCCGGACCGTGACGGCGAGTCGTGCCGGGCGTATGACCCTGAACGTCCACGATGATGCCGAAACCGCTCTCGGTACAAGCTGATTCCCCACTCCCGAACAGCGGTTTCCCGCCGGGCGGGATCAGATGTCACAGGAGTCGTCACCCGTCGCGGACGAGGGCGCCGATTCGGGCGGAGGTTCGAGGAGCGACAGGAGCTCGAGCCAGCCGTGAAACGGCGTGCCCCTCCCCGTGTCCTCCTCGCCGTCTTCTTCGTCCACGACGTTCCCGTGCACGCCCCCGTGGGAGCGGAACACCTCGATGACGTAGCGCACAACGCCCTCCTGGGGGGCCGGCACAGCCCCGAACGTGACACATCGCGACAGTGCGAGCCTAGGAACCCCGTTTCGCCCGGCGCTTCGGGGAGTCACCTGGGGATGACCCCAGTCCTAGGACCAGGGGGTGTGCCCAACCGCCCCGCGTGCCCCGTCAGTCCCAGGGCTCGCGCAGCGGCCTGCGCCTCCACCACACCCCGAGGCCGGACGCGGGACGTCCGTGCGGCAGCGGGACCCAGGGGCGCAGTGCTCCCCGCGGGTCCGGGGCGGTCGCGGCGACGAAGCGGGCGTCGAGCTCCGCGAGCAGCCGCCCCGGCGGACCGCCGCGCGCCGCATCGGGCAGCGCGGCCATGACCTCATCCAGGACATCCCGGGATTCGAGATCATTCCCGTACTCGACGATGAAGTACGGCCGCCCGCCCGCCTCGAGGAGCCCCACAAGCCGCTCCCAGGACGCGAACCGGTACGCCACCGAGTACACCGGCGTCGTGACCGCGCCCCGCAGCCGGGGCGCGAGCCGCGACCGCTCAAGCTCCAGGCGCCGGGCGTCGCACCGCGCGAAGGCGGCAAGGACGATGCCCGGCAGCTCGTCCCACACAGCCCGGCTCCGCGGCGCGTCCCAGAAGACGTCCACTCGCCCCCCCTCAGCTGTCACAGAACATGATGCGCCAGCGTCGCATGCGGGTCGGGCGCGCCCGGAACCGGCGCCGGGTCCGCGTGCACCAGCGCGGCCGTCAGCTTCGGTACGGCTTGCAGCGGGGCGTGCTCGGCGGCGACCGCCACCTCGTGGGCGTAGCGCACGCTGAGGTCACCGTCGACGACGATGGCGACCTCGGCGCGCAGCCGGTGGCCGATCCAGCGCATCCGCAGCTCCCCGACCGCGCGGACGCCGGGCACATGCTCCAGGGCGTGCTGCGCGGTGTCGACCACGGCCAGGTCGACGGCGTCCATGATGCGCCGGAACACCTCGCGGCAGGCGTCGCGCAGGACGAGCAGGATCGCGGCGGTGATGGCCAACCCCACGATGGGGTCGGCCAGTTGCCACCCGATGGCGGCGCCGCCCGCGCCGAGCAGGACGGCGAGCGAGGTGAATCCGTCGGTACGCGCGTGCAGCCCGTCGGCGACGAGGGCCGCGGAGCGAGGTGTCTCCGTCCGGCGACGGGCTGCACATCTGGGGTCGCGCGAACGTCCGTCACGGGCGCCGCATCCGACGCCCCGACGGCACGGCCGTGGAGATCTACGGCACCGGTCGCCACATCGCAATGACGGGGCGCCGACATGGCAACGCCCCGTCCGTCCTGGCAGATTTAGCGCGCGTCATTTCCGCCCTGACCGGACCTCGTCGCGTACCTCACGTACGGACCTGATTGCGCTCACCAGCCTGCGACTTAGGGCGGGTACTTGATCCAGGGTGTATGCCGCGATCGCGACGACGCCAGAGATTCCGCCTAGGGCCATGGCGACCCATCCAACCGTTTCCATCTGTCATCCCAGAGGGCTTACGCAGGCCTTAATGTCCCCACGGCAGGGGTGCAAGCTCGCGAGGGATGGCCGCTATTTCAACGGAACCTGACGCCTGACATCGCACTATCCCCTGCGGGGGCGGTCGGCGTTCGCGATGCTCCTCTCTGTCAGTGGCGGGGAGGAGCATCTCTCCACCATGACCCCAACTACCCATATTCTATGGGTAGTTGTGACTAGCATAATATAGCCCGAACTGACTATGTCCACGAGATCTCGTGACGCTTGCGCTCGTCGGGGAGCACTTGACTCAACAGGAGGAGCGCCGATGGCCGGACGAGGTCCCGCCCCGAAGGACCCATCCAAGCGCCGCCGGCGCAACGTAGGTGAGCCTGAGACCGTGATCACCCCTGACGAGGAACTCCGCGGCCCCGAACTTCCCGCCGGCGTACTGGGCGAGGAAGACGGCATGGTCGTCGAGTGGCACCCCATGACGCAGTTGTGGTGAGGAGCCATGAAAGCCCGACTGCGCCGCGTCGACCCGATCCTGATTCAGGCCGTCATTGCTGCCGCCCTCTCCTTCGCTCATATCCACGACATCGCGGAGGCTGCAGGGCAGACGGGATGGAAGGCGTGGGCATACCCGGTATCCGTCGACTTCCTGATGGTGATGGTGATGGCGTGGAAGCGGATCCGGACCCCCGACGTTCCGAAGCGCGCGGCGTGGTTCTGGCTCCTGACGTTCCTCGCTGCCTCGCTCGGCGCCAACATCGCGACGGCCGGAGTCCTGGACATAGAGAACCTGCCCGTGGAGCTCCGCGTCCTCGTCGCTGGCTGGCCGGCGGTGGCGTTCCTTGGGGGCTCGCTCCTCGTCCACACGCGGATGGCTCCGGCGGGCGCGGGTGACGTCCAGGCCGTCGATGAGGAGCCGAAGATGCCCGCTGGCGAGCCCTGCACGGAGCCCGTGGAGATGCCGATCCTCGTCTCACACCGAGAGGCTGCTGAAGCTCTAGGCGTGGCTGAGGAGACGGTCCCCGGCCTGCGTCGGGCCGGGCTGCCGGACGCGGAGGAGCTGCTCGATGATCCGGCTTGGGTGAAGTGGCGGGGTGGGCGCGCGCACCACTACGAGGCGGGGTGACGGTTCTCTCAAACGTCAACTTCACTCCGCTGTCCTAGACTTGCTACGTGGTAGAGACGTCTAACTCCGTGGCGGGTGGGTCCGCTGAGAGCGTGGTCCAGGCTGGGCAGGTCGGCAGCGTGCACGTTGGCGTCGGAGGCAGCGCACGCGACCGGTTGTGGGAGCAGAGGCGGACGACCTACCAAGAGCTTTCCTCAACATGTAGAGGGGTGTTGATGCAGGGGCACCTTGCGCTGGTCACACCGAGCTACATTGACCGATCAGAGGAGATCTTGAGCCTGACGGAAAAGCTCGCAGAGATCGCTGACCGCGCCGGGTACTTTGACCATCCTTTCGAGGAAGGCCGGAGCGTGTGCCGACTTGCTGACGTCGTCTATAGCGCGGCGTACAAGTTCCTCGGAGCGTGGCGCAACTGCTGTAGCACCTCTGAGTTTGAGGCTGAGCGGGACGCCTTGAAGCGAAGCCTCGAACGTCTTGAACTTGGTCGAGATAGCTTCCATGCGTGGTCGACGGCGCGTTTGGAGAGGGTGTAGCTGCTGGGGTTATCCACAGGCGCATTCGTTCCCCGCTCTTCCACCGTACGGTCCTGCTCCGTCGACCATGGAGGAGCAGCAATGCGCACCGAAGACCGCCTACCGATCCTGACCCTTCACGAGGCGCACGACCTCCTGGACGTCCTCGCGCACTTCGGCTCTGGCGACGACGAGGAGGCGGAGGACGTGGGGCCGGCTCACGAGTGAGATCGCGGCGCGGGTGCCGTCGCGGGAGTAGTCCATGCTAAGTAGGCGGACTACGTTTCTGTTTGACCTCGCGTTGAGCCGCTCAAAACATCTCCCACTTGGGACGCCCGGGGGCAGGGCAGGGCTTACGAGGCATGGGGATTGCTTCCAGGCGGGGCTATCGGATGAGGGGGCTTGGAATGGTCCTCGGCGGCATCATGGCTGTATGAGTTGGGAATGGTTAGTACCTCTCATAAGTGGCGTATCAGGAATCACAGGGGTGGTCTTCACGTGGCTGGCTGGTGCGCAAGGTAGATCACACGCGGAGCGCATGGTCGCGCTATCGCAGCAAGCAGACCAGCGTGCGCACCTCCTCAAGGAACGGCGAGATGCCTACTTCGTGGTCATGCGAGCAGCCCATCTAGAGCTGCAACGCTTGAAGTACAAGCGCTCGTCTCAGACTTCCAAGCTTCATGAGTTGGAGCGGTACTGGACCGCAGAAAGACGTATCGAGATGAGCGCCGATGCGCTGATTGGCCTCTTTACGTTTGGTAGCGACGAGGCGCGAGAGTTCATCTATGAGTGGCGAGAAGCTGCCGATGACGGCGATCTAGCCACGATGAACGATCTCGCCGACAGGTTCCGAGCTCTTGTGAAGTCTGAGCTGAAGATCGAGTGAAGCCCGATGATGGGGGTTTGTTTCTCGGTGAATCCTTGAGATGCGACAGTGGGCGGACTCGAACCGTCACTGCCGCCCATCTCGGCCCCTACCGACGAGGCGCTCCCTGCCTGTAGTCGACCCACGCTTGAGCGGTCGTCTCCATGGCGCCAAGCCATGTCTGGTCAGGGAATCGCTTGGCCCTCTTGCGGTACATCCGCACGTTGGCCACGGCGAAGGCATCGATCGTCGCAGGATCGGACTTCGACCACGCAGCGCATTGCGACACCCACGATTCCGCACCCTCCGGGCTGTGGCCCGCCGCGATGAGCTGCAGGACGAGTAGCGCGGGGTCGATCAACGCGCTTCCCTTCGTGGGCCATGCCCAG